>JAIPDY010000141.1 GCA_021737445.1 Desulfotignum sp. | reverse complement strand
ATACAGTCCGGAAGGGTCAGCTGATGTATCAAAAATCTTAATGGTGCAGTCCTCATTTTCAAACACCCCGGCATCCCCGGCCTGGCCCCCGGATTCCGCATAAAACACGGTTTCCGCAGTTACCAGATCCACCTGGTCCCCGGTCTTTGCCATGTCCAGTTCCCGATCATCCTGCACCATTATCAGCAGATCTGATTGGGTTTCCAGGCGGTCATACCCCAGAAACCGGGTTTTCGCACCGGCTGCGATCAAAGGCTTGAACACCTCGCCTGCACCGGTGAATTTTTTCACGGATTTGGACCGGGCTTTCTGCTCTGCCATGGCTTTTTCAAACCCTTCCAGATCCAGGGTGGTATCCGTGTCTTTCACATGGTCAACAATGATATCCACAGGAAATCCAAAGGTGTCATACAGTTTGAAAATCACCTCCCCGGAGATGATATTCTCTTTTTTGTCCGCCAGCTCCGCCATGGTGGCTTCCAGCAGTTTCATGCCCGTGTCCAGGGTTTCCAGAAATTTTTCCTCTTCATTTCTCACCACCTTGAGGATAAATGCGGCAGACTCCGTAAGCTCGGGATAGGCCTGGTCCATGATGGCAAACACGGTCTGCACGGTCTCGTGGAGAAAGGGTTTTGCAAGCCCGATGCTGCGGCCGTACCGGATGGCCCGGCGCATGATGCGGCGCAGCACATACCCCCGGCCCTCGTTGGACGGCAGGACCCCGTCGCAGATAAGAAATGCCGCAGCCCGGGAATGGTCGGCTATCACCTTCATGGCCACCTCCACCTGGTCTGATTCTCCCCTTTGTCTGCCGGAGAGCTGCCCCACCTTTTCCATGATGGGCACAAACAGGTCGGTATCAAAATTGGTGGGCACATCCTGGAGCACGGAAATGATGCGCTCCAGGCCCAGGCCTGTGTCGATGCTGGGCTTGGGCAGCGGGGTCATGGTCCCTGTTTCATCCCTGTAAAACTGCATGAACACCAGATTCCACAGCTCCAGCCACCGGTCGCAGTCGCACCCTACAGCACAGCCGGGCTGCCCGCATCCATAGGCTTCTCCCCGGTCGATGTGGATCTCGCTGCAGGGCCCGCAGGGGCCGGTGTCCCCCATGGCCCAAAAGTTGTCCTCCTCCCCCAGCCGGGATATGCGCGCTTCAGGCACCCCCACCTGGTCCCGCCAGATGGCATAGGCTTCGTCATCATCTGTATACACCGACACATGCAGCTTGTCAGGATCAAACCCATATCCATTGGTGAGCAAATCCCATCCATAGGCAATGGCTTTTTCCTTGAAATAATCCCCGAATGAAAAATTGCCCAGCATCTCAAAAAAGGTATGGTGCCGGGCAGTATACCCCACATTTTCCAGATCATTGTGCTTGCCCCCGGCCCGGACGCATTTCTGGGATGTGACCGCCCGCAGGTAATCACGTTTTTCATCGCCTGTGAACACGCGCTTGAACTGCACCATGCCCGCATTGACAAAAAGCAGGGTGGGGTCGTCCTGGGGAACCAGAGAGGAGGATCGCACCTTCTGGTGGCCATGTTTTTTAAAATAATCAATAAAAATTTTCCGGGCTTCATTGCCTGTCATAATCTGTGCTCCTCATAACCGCATCACGCTTTAGCAGCTTTTTTTGCAGCGCCGTCTTTTCCATTTGCAGCACCATCTTTCCCATTTTCAGCCACCACATCTGAAATACCCAGTTCCGATCTGACCTTGGATTCAATTTTATTGAAGATATCCGGATTTTCCGTGAGAAACACCTTGACATTTTCCCTGCCCTGGCCGATGCGCTCCCCTTCAAAGGAATACCATGACCCGCTTTTGTCAACAATGTTCAGGGTTACGCCCATATCCAGCAGATCCCCTGTACGGGAGATGCCTTCCCCGTACATGATATCAAATTCCACACTCTTGAAAGGCGGGGCCAGTTTGTTCTTCACCACCTTGACCCGGGTCCGGTTGCCGGTGATATCCTGGCCCTCCTTGATGGCGGACACCTTTCTGATCTCCTGGCGCATGGATGCATAAAATTTCAAGGCGTTGCCGCCGGTGGTGGTCTCGGGATTGCCGTACACCACTCCGATTTTCATGCGGATCTGGTTGATGAAAATAATGGTGGTATGGGTTTTGCCCAGGGTACCGGCCAGTTTGCGCAGTGCCTGGGACATGAGCCGGGCCTGGAGGCCCATGTGGGAATCGCCCATCTCTCCTTCGATCTCGGACCGGGGCACCAGGGCGGCCACGGAATCCACGATCAGGACATCGATGCCGCCGGAGCGGATGAGCATGTCTGCAATTTCTAGGGCCTGCTCCCCGGTATCCGGCTGGGATACCAGCAGTTCATCACAGTCCACCCCCAGTTTTTTGGCATACCCCACATCCAGGGCATGCTCGGCATCTATAAAGGCGGCAATACCGCCTTTTTTCTGGGCCTGGGCCACGGCATGCAGGGCCAGGGTGGTCTTACCCGATGATTCCGGGCCATAGATTTCCACCACCCGGCCCCTGGGATAACCGCCCACCCCCAGGGCCTTGTCCAGGGCCAGGGAGCCGGACCGGATCACCGGCACCTCTTCCACCACCCGGCCCCCCAGTTTCATGATGGAGCCTTTGCCGAACTGCCGCTCGATCTGCCCCATGGCGGACTGTACAGCCTTGTCCTTGTCTGCGTTTTTTTCCATTCTTTTTTCTCCTAGTGCACGCCCAAAATATATAAACATTTTACAGTGAGTGCTGCCAGCACCCCTGCCATGATATCATCCAGAACAATGCCGGCACCGCCGGAAAAGTTTTTTTCAAAATACCGCACAGGGCCGATCTTGACTATATCAAAACACCTGAATGCAATAAATCCCACAACCAGGGTGACCCCTGTCACCGGCACCAGGCACATGGTCACCCAGTATCCGGCCATCTCATCAATGACAATGGCACCGGGGTCTTTTTTCCCCAGTATTTTTTCCGCCCGGTCCGCCACAAACACCGATGCCAGCACAAAACACACCAGAAAAAATGTGCCGCCTGCCCCGGGCATGTAAGTGAAAAGCCAGATGAACGGCAGGGCTGCCAGGGTGCCCAGGGTGCCGGGTGCCACCTTGCTGTATCCCAGGCCGAACCCGGTTGCTGCCAGCATAATCAGTTGATTTTTCCAAAGGCCTGTCATTTCATGGCCATCCTTCATGTATCTATAATCTGTTCATTTTCCTGTCAAGGGGATTTCCTGCAAACCCCTTGCATGCTGTACTGTCAGATCCGTGGGGGCCGGGGCGTGTTGGTCTCACCGGTTTGCCCCATTTGACAAGGTGGCAAAATAGGATTCCACCAACACCCTCCGCCCCCCACTAGTCGCTGACAACAGCTTAAAGCCTTCATTCTGCCGCCTTTTCATAAACTGCCTTAAGGGGCATTCCTTGGTGCCGGGCAATTTTGGCCAGGGCTTCGTATTCGGGCACTATGCGCGTACTGCCGTCCGGATGTCTGATTTTTTTGGCATCCACCGGCCCGAACACCGTATCCATTTGACAGGGCTCACGAAGCAGCACTGCCCGGTCGCTGATATGGTACCGCACACCAATGGCCGTGGTCTGGGCAAGGATCTCATGGATCATGGCATCCAGATCCTCCAGGGTGCACAATACCTCCACCCGGGTGCCGGGGCGGTTCTTTTTCATGTGCACCGGAGCATAGGTCACATCCAGTGCCCCTTTTTTCAGCAGATGTTCCATGACAAAACCCAGGATCTCCGGGTTCATGTCATCCACCTGGGTGGTGAGCACCGCAATGCGCTCATGCTGGATATGATCCCGACCAATCCTGTCATGAATTTTTTCTTTCAAAAGACCGCCACAGCCGGGTTCAGCCAGTTCAATACCCTGGCCCAGCAACATGCGCAACAAATTGGGTACGCCGGCGCCTGTATCTTTTTTTCCTGAGCCATATCCGGTTTTGGCAATCTGCATGGGGGGTACAGGGCCGAACCGGGTTGCCAGAGTGGCTACCAGAGCTGCACCTGTGGGGGTGACAATCTCGGTTTCAGCATCAGATCCAATCACGGGAATCCCTTCCAGAATGGCCAGGGTGGCGGGTACCGGCACCGGGATTCTGCCATGGGCACACTCCACATATCCAGACCCCAGCGGTACCACAGAGGCATGCACCTTTGTGATCCCCAGTTTTTCAATGCACAAAAACGTACCCAGTATATCCACCAGGGAATCGATGCCGCCGACTTCATGAAAATGAACGGTTTCCATGTCCTGCCCGTGGATCCTGGCCTCAGCCCTGGCAATTTTCTCAAAAACAGCCAGACTGTTTTTTTTGACAAATGCCGACAGATCCGACGTCTGGATCAGGGCCTGGATATCCTTATAGGTTCGAGAGGTTTTAGTATCGGTTACTGTCACGGTCAGGTCGGTGGCCCGCAGATGATTACAGAATACCGGCGCGGTCTGGATGGTGAACCCCTTGAACAAAGAGGAGAGTTGTGCTTCCAGCCATCCGGGGTCCACCCCCAGGTCCACCAGTGCCCCCAGGCACATATCCCCACTAATGCCGGAGATCATGTCCAGGTAAAGAATCATCTATGCACTGTCTCCGGCCGCATGTACCTGAAGGATCTCCAGCACCAGGCGGGTGGTGTCTTCCATATCCTTTAAGGAAATGGATTCTTTCACTGTGTGCACATCGGTCATGCCTGTACCCAGAACACCGGCGACAACCCCCTTGCCAAAAAAAATATTGGCATCTGCCCCGCCACCGATGGTTTTGCTTTCCAGGGTTCTGCCCAGATTGGCAGCAGCTTTTCTGGCCAGGACCACTGCTTTATGGGTTTCCGGAATATGGGTATTGGGAAAATCATTTTCCACCACAATTTTTACCCGGGGCACCGTGTCAATCCCCCGCAGGGCCTGGGTGGTTTTCTCAAAGGCGTCCACTATTTTCTGGGTTACAGCGCTGAGCTTTTCCGGGTCATGTGACCGGACTTCTCCTTTTATTTCCACTTTTTCCGGAATAATATTGGTGGCCATGCCGCCGGTGATAATCCCCAGGTTGCAGGTGGTTTCATTGTCAATACGTCCCAGTTCCAGCTCGGATATGGCCCTGGCAGCCGCATAAATGGCACTCACCCCTTTTTCCGGAGCAGCCCCTGCATGGGCGGCCCGGCCGTAGACCTGAATAAAGATCTTGTTGGCGGCCGGGGCCCGGGTCACAATGCCCTTGGTGTCGGTGGAATCCAGGATATATCCGAATCTGGCATCAATCAAAGATAAATCAAAATACTTGGCCCCCAACAGCCCGATCTCCTCGCACACTGTAAAAATCAGTTCCACCGGCGGGCAGGGCAGATTGTTTTCTTTCACCACATCCATCACCTCCAGGATGATGGCGATGGCAGATTTGTCATCTGACCCCAGGATGGTGGTGCCGTCGCTGGTAAAAACACCATTTTCAAACCCTACTCTAACCCCCTTGCCCGGCACCACCGTGTCCATGTGGCCGGACAGAAACATGGGCGGTACCGGCCGGTTTCCGGCAAATTTTGCCACCAGGTTGGAGCAGTTTCCGCCTGTTTTTTCTTTGGCTGTATCGTAACAGACAGCAGCCCCCATCCGGGTCAGTATTTTTTCAATCTCCGCTGCAACCCGGGCCTCACTGCGGGATTCTGAGTCAATCTGGACCAGCAGGGTAAACCGCCGGGCCAGTCTTTGTGAATTTATCATATAAACCCCATAAAATATTTATTCATATTTTTGAAGACCTTCAATATCTGCTGCTCAATCGCACAGTCATGGATTTATACTAGATTTTCCTGATTAATTCCATACAAATCCCACGCAGTCCATGGAAAAGATATTTACTCCCGGCCCTGTGCCGGTAATTGAAAAAGAGATTGACAAAAATGGGTGTGACGTATAGGTATGGGTGATGAATTCAACTGCGGAAGTGCGCGGCTCACTGGTGGGGCCCTCGGACTTCAAATCCGATGTGAGGCACTGATACTGTCTCGGGTGGGTTCGATTCCCATGCACTTCCGCCAGTTTTATTAATAAAATCAATAAGTTATAATTTTCAATTTCGCTCCAAAACCATCCAAAGCCATCCAAAAAAGTTTTCCAGCGGATGATGTTTCCCAGCCCCCTGGCCACTATATAATGATGCGCTGGCCATGGCCAAAAAATCTGTTTCAAAAACATCCGGATCTATCTCTGGCCCTCTTTTTTTTCGTTAACCTCCATCAAAAAAAACTGGAATCCTGGGCCGTCAATTACCTTTTTTTTCTCCTGTACAACCCAGCAGCCGCCTGGATCTGATCACGGCCGCCCGGGAATAATCATAACTATATAATATAACAGGGGATAATTATTGATGTGTTACACGTGTGTGCGCGTGCGTGTCTGTTTCAAACTCGGGGTAGGTATACCACGAAAAAAAAAGGTAATTTGGTAATAATGGTCTAAAACATAAACTATATTTAATAATATCAATACTTTATCTAATTACCTCTAAAGGTTTTTTTTGGGAAGAATATTACCTTTTCATGTAACTTTTTTCAGTCTTTTTCCTAACCATATAAATACTTGTAATCATTGACTATTCCAAAATGTCCATACCAAATATAACCTTGAAATTACCTTTCTGTTTTGGCATGAAATCACACTCTGTTCCTTTTATGTTGGGCATCTTCATTTAATGAACGGGATTCATTACCTTATAACTTTTTTTTTAAATTGTATACCTACCCAGAGTTTCACATTAACATCAAATCTTGTTAACCTGTGGTGAAAATTCAGACGGATTTATCCCCTGTTTTGGGTTGTGGATTTTGGATATATCAGACAGCGGCGGAAATCTGGAGAAGAGCTGCGCGGATGTCCGGGTCAGAAGCAATGGTCAGATCTTCCACCAGGTCATCCCATTGCATCAATGTATCTTCTATAATGGTGCCGATCAATTTTTCTATCACCGGGATTTTTGCGGCGGATCGCCTGAGCTCAAAATATTTATCCCGTGTTTCAATAGAGATATCCAGAATCATTTTCATGCATGCGGCTTCGTTGGCACACTGGTTGAATGTGTCCCTGATTTGCAGGATAATAGCTTTGTTGTATTCTTCGATCTCTGTCATATTGCCTTCTGGTGGGCCGTTGGTTCATGTGCTGGTTGACTTTAATACCTGTCGTGGTAAATTGCAATAACCTTTTGTTAATCTTATAATCAGAGACAGGTTGACATTTTTTTATTTTATAACGATACTGTGGCCAGGTAACTTATTAAGCATGGAAAGGAGTTTTGTTTGTTATGGCAAAAAGACGTATTACCAGGAAACTTATCAGGGGTGTCGGATCTGTTTTAGAGATTCACCCAAGAAAAAAATATCAGGTCCCTTCCACAGACAACCGGTCTGACGCAGAACGGTTGAGCTGGGACTGGTTCCGTGTCGGCAGGGACATTTCCAAAGCGATGTCATCGCACAACCATGTCAAAAAATAAACAAAACTCACCGGCTGCAAAGGCCAAAAGCCGCCAGGCAAACGGCACCCTGATGGCTGTCGGGCAACAATTTTCCGGACCTATCCCACCACCTGATATTCTGGAAAAATATGAAAATATTCTGCCCGGGGCAATGGACCGGATTATCGCCATGGCGGAAAATGAATCAAAGCACCGCCATGAAATGAAAAAAACTGTGGTGGCGGCTGAGATTAAAGCCATGGAATCTGAAGCCAAAGACACCAGAAGGGGCCAGTACTGCGGCCTGATTATCGGTGTGACCGCACTGATTTCAGGGGCGTATGCCGCAGTGAACGGCGCGCCCATCGCCGGCGGACTGATCGGCACCGGCGGGGTTCTGGGGCTGGTGTCTGCATTCATCGGCGGCCGGTATGCGTCAAAACCTTCAAAACCTTCCAACCCATCTTCCCCCACCCCTTGACAAAGTTAACTTAACCATAGTACAACCACATTGCCGGGGCAGATTCCCCGGCCCGGTTTCGACGCCGGACACCCCAGAGGCGCAGGCAGCGCCCCTTGATGGCGCTTTTTGTTTGCGTGCGGTTCGTGGTACAATCTTGATTTCGCGGGCCGGGTTTGGGAACCTTCGGGTTCACCGGCTTTGCTTTGGGTGCCGGGTGCTAACCAGATCCGGCCCGCTTTTGTCTTTAGCACGACATGGGCGGGTCATAACCCATACCCAAAGGAGACACGACCCATGACCACGATCATTGATTTTCCCGCCACCGATTCCCGCA
>JAIPDY010000140.1 GCA_021737445.1 Desulfotignum sp. | reverse complement strand
TTTTTATGAGGCCTTTCCGCATTTGTACGTCATTGCGGCCGGGTCTCTTTTGGATTTGGAAACACTCATCGATACACATATCAGCTTCCCTGTTGGCAGGGTGGAATACCTTATGATGAAGCCATTGAGCTTTAAGGAATTTTTAAATGCTTTATCAGAAGATTCCAGTCTGGACATCCTTAATAGAAACATCCCTGTCCCGGATTTTGCACATGATAAGTTAATGAAACTATTTAATACCTACACAATCATCGGGGGCATGCCGGAAATCGTTCAAAAATATGCGGACCGGAAAGATATCATTGCTCTCAATAGTATATTTGACAGTTTGATCGTCTCTTATCTTGATGACGTTGAAAAATATGCGCGAAACAGAACAATGGCAAATGTCATTCGCCATGCTGTTTCAAATGCGTTCTATGAAGCAGGCAGCAGGATTAAATTCCAAGGTTTTGGCAACTCCAACTATAAATCAAGGGAGATGAGTGAAGCATTAAGAGTATTGGAAAAGGCAATGTTGATTTATCTTTTATATCCTTCTTCCTCTGTTGCCCCCCCCCTTCGGCCAAATACCAAAAAATCACCAAGACTCCAAGTCCTTGACACCGGAATGTTAAACTATTTTGCAGGATTTCAAAAAGATCTGTTTGGAGCCAATGGCATTGATTCTGTCTATCAGGAGAAAATAGCAGAGCATATTGTCGGCCAGGAACTTCTCGCTGCCGAAACATCTCCTCTATCAAAGCTGCAATTTTGGAACCGGGAGAAAAAGCAATCTAATGCCGAAGTTGATTTCCTGATTCAATATGAGGGGCTGCTCATACCTGTTGAAGTAAAATCTGCTGCGACTGGCCGGCTTCGCTCTCTTCATCAGTTCATAGACCGCGCACCTCATAAATATGCCGTAAGAATTTATTCCGGACAGTTAGAAATCAATCAAATCAAAACTGTTGATGGAAAAGAATGCTTGCTGCTAAACCTTCCATTTTATTTAACTGGTTCTATTGTAAAATATTTAAAATGGATCATATCCAATGACAGAAGAAAAAAGCCGCTAGCGGCCGTTTGAAATGAGAAACTCTATTCTTTCTCTGCTTTTCACCAGATCATCGGTATCGGCGGAAAACACCTCAAGGGTGATGGTATCATCATACCCGGTCTGTTTCAGCGCTGAGACAAACCCTTCAAAATCGATATTGCCCTTTCCTACAGCCAGGTGGTCATCTTTTTTCCCAAAATTGTCACTGACATGGACATGGCCGATGCGGTTGGCAAACCGGCTGACAAACTGCCCCAGCCTTGCCTGGCCGGGATCCCCGATATTTGCATGGCCGGTGTCCAGGGTCATTTTCAGATGGGAAAATTTGGCAAAAAGCGGGGCAAATTCATCCGGGTCATAAAAAATGTGGTAACCGGGAAACATGTTTTCAAAACACAGCCGGATGTGCAGTCTGTCCGCGTATTCAACAATTGCGGCCAGGCTGTCCCCGGCATGTTTTTTTGCGGTTTCCATGACAAACACCCCCATGCCGGTAATATATCCCGGGTGCAGCACCGCTTTTTGTGCACCGATGCCTGCGGCAGCATCCAGCGAATGCAGCATCTCATCCAAAGATGCCTTTCGGATACCTGGTGACAGATCCGGTGTATACACAAAAGAAGGAAGATGACACACCACCGGCAGGTTACAAGCGTCCAGGGCGGCAACGATCTGTTTTTCCATGTCCCGGACTCTGGTCCAATGCCCCTCGGGCGGGTCCATGGACAGTTCAAAAAAATCAAACCCCAGATCTCCCGCCTTTTTGATCTCATCTTCCACCGGTTTTATTGGAAAACTTGCAGCCCCGTATTTCATATTTCCTCTATTCAGAAAATTTTTTCAAGAATCGGCCCAGTTCCTTTTCCACACTCTTTTTCAACTGCTCCACAGGCTCAGAAGAGGTGCCGGTGAGAATCTTTGAAATCACACCGGTGATATCCGGTGTGATGACAGGATCAGCCAGCGGGCCTTTGACAGATACGGGAACAGTGAGCCCGGCAAGTTCGGCCAGATCACTGCCTGTCTGGCCCCTGGAGGTTTCCACCACCGTGACCATCGCCTTGTAGTCAATGGTTTCTCTGACGATATCCGCCACGATCCCGGTACCCGAAATCCGCAGGGCCGGGGATTTTCCTGCCAGGTCATCCAGAAAAACCACACCGTTTTTCACAACCGGGTTGCCGGTAAGTTCTGTGAAATCGGTTTCCTCCTGTTCCGACACCGCCAGGGTCCGGCTTTCCCGCAGGGATTTGAGGCTCCGGAGAAATTTTCCCGCGTTAAACCCCTTTATTGCCCCGTTTTTAAATACAAAAGACAGGCTGCCGTTCAGGTTCCGCTTCATGGCTTCCACATCACCTCCCCTGGTTGTCAAAGAGGCTGTCACATCCCCTGTTCCCCGGACAAGGGCATTCTGGGTCATATCCATGAGCAACGGTTCCACCTCCACCCCTTTTAACGTTGTATCAATGGCCAGTTTCGGAACATCACCTGTGGCATCCAGCACCACTTTTCCGTCATAGGTTCCCTTGTACAGCCCTGCTGTCATCGGGGCCTTGGTGATGATGCCGTCTTTTGCCGTCACATGCACCCGCACCCGGGACAGAACAGCCCCTGAAACAATGAGGTGCTCTATGGCCAGGGTTGCCGTAAGCTTCAGGTCCCTGAGAAGTTCCACCGGAATCAGGACGGCAGCCCCTGCTGCCGCGGTTTCCGGGGTCACAGGACTGGCTGCCTGTTTTTTGCCGGAAGCCTCTTTTGCAGCAGGGGGCATATACCGGTCTGCGTTGATCTTGTCCACTGCCAGGTCACAGGTGATATCCGGATCTGAGAACCCCTGTATGGCCAGATTTCCTTTCATCTGTGAGTCGTCCAGGGTCACTGACAGATCATTGAGCCGGATATCTGCAGCAGTCCCGGAAAATTGTGTTTTTAAAGCCACCTTTTCAAACACCCGGGCATCCGAAGTCTGCGGCAGGGGCTGGTTCAGTTTTTTCATCAGCTGCCGCAGGTTGAACCTGGCAAGGGAGATATTGCCCGTGTATTCAGGAGATGTCTGTATCTGCTTTGCAGTCAGGCTGCCGGAAACATCCAGATCCAGGCCTTTGATGGAAAAGGATGCCAGATCCAGAATCTGTTTTTCAAGCTGCAGGTGCACCGGTACGTCCAGGGTCACAAAAACCGGGGGATTGGGGATCTGTGGGCCGGCAAACCCGAACCTGACCTGCATGGGGTCCAGTGCCAGGTTCTTATAATTGCCCTTGAACCGGCCCTTTACAGCCACCGTGTCCAGTACGGCCGCCAGATCCGGCTGATCCAGGGCTGTCAGCAGCCGGGCCAGCTGTCTGCCGTCCAGTGCGACACCGCCGTCCAAGACAGCCTCTTTTGAGCCCAGATGCCGGGCAGTGACATCTGCCTTTACAGTGACACCCAACCCGGCCATATCCAGATTCTTTACCAGCACCCTGCCCTGGCCCATATCCACATCCATGGTCACATCAGCGTGAAATTTTTTCTGCCCTGCCCTGGATGCTGCCAAACGTCTGCCCATATCAGCCAGAAAATCATTTCTCTGAACAGTACCGGCCAGTTCCAGCAACAATGGCAGATCAGGCCCGGCTGCCGCCACATCCCCTGTAAACGTCGGTGCTGCAGAATAGATATCTTCAGCTTTGAATGTGCCGGTTATGTCCGCCCCCAGCATATGTACTGCCAGCTTTGGCACCTGTACCATGCCTTTGTCAGTATCTGCTGAAATTTTTGTTTTAAAATCAAAAGACCGGTCCGGCAGCGCAGCCAGCTGTGTTGACAAAGAACCGCCTTCAAACACAGCAAACAGCCTGGCAAGGTCTTTTCCCGCAACATCCAGGTCCATGTCAGCCCGGGAAACACCGGATTCCATGCCGCCCAGAAAAATGTTACCACCCACACGGGTATCCAGACCATTGGCCTGCAGGTTTCTGACAGACAGGGTGTCTTTTGCAAGGTCCAGTTCCATGACACATGTCAGGTTGAGCTTTGCAGGGGTTTTTCCCAGGGCCGGACCAGAAAGTTGTGCATTGGCTGCAAACGGCTGTATCTGATACTGCCCTGTGTCAAAATCATAAAAGATTTTTCCCTCCAGAGCGGCATCTGCAAAAATCTCCGGTGCTGTGGCTGCAGCAGTAAAGGAGAGGGAAAGATCGACAGGGTCCCCCGGCACCACCATGCCGGTGGTGATATTCAGGCCGGATACCGTATATTTTTTTCCTGCTGCCTGGTCATCAAAACCAAAGGCTGCATCCTGGATATCCACCCCCCCCTTCAACAAAACCGCCAGGTTTGCCATGTCAAACCCTTTGTCTGAAGATTTGTCTGAGGGTATGTCAGGCGGTTTATCTCCTCCCCCGGCCCCTGACGGTCCTCCTAAGCCCTCCCAGTTGGATACGCCGGCTTTGTTTTTTGCCAGATTGACCCGGGCGCCCTTAAGGACGATGGTATCCACTTCAAGCTGTTTTCTGAGCAGCGGCAGGGTCTTGACCCGGACCATGACATGATCGGCCGCCAGCAAAGGCAGATCGCCGAACCCCGGGGCATTTTCCAGAAAAATCCCGGATGTTTCCACATGCAGCCAGGGAAAATACCCGATTGTCAGATCCCCCCGGATCTCAAAGGTCCGGCCCATCTGCTGGCTGACCTTGCCGGCAATATAATCCTTGTACCGGTTGGGATCCAGGTTCAAGACGATAACCGCTGCTGCAACTATCATCACAACCAGCACTACCAGCCCGGATAAAACATATATGACAGATTTTTTCATGGATTCACCTCTTTGATTGCATGGATATACTGACTATACCCTGCCCTGGAAGCGATTTCAATCACCTGTTTCAATTATATTGATGCAGCATGGCCCATCCCTGTTCTGCGGTTTCCACAAAATGAAACAGATCCAGATCTTCCGGTGAAATGGTGCCGGCCTCAACCATTGCATCAAAATTTATCACCTTTAGCCAGAAGCTTTTGCCGAACAGCAAGATGGGAATGGGTTTGATTTTTTTTGTCTGTACCAGGGTCAATGTCTCAAAAAGTTCGTCCATGGTGCCGAACCCCCCTGGAAATGCTATCAGCGCTTTTGCCCGGATCAGAAAATGCATCTTTCTGATGGCAAAATAATGAAACTGAAAGCTGAGCTCCGGGGTAATATAGGGATTGGGGGCCTGTTCATGGGGCAGAACGATATTCAAGCCGATGCTTTTGGCATTGACATCATGGGCCCCGCGGTTGGCCGCTTCCATAATTCCCGGTCCCCCGCCTGTTGAAACCACGCATCCTGCACCATCGGGATCCTGGCCTGCTGATGCAATCATCCGGGCAAGTTTGCGGGCTTCATCATAATATCTGCTGTTATCCAGATCCCTGTGTGCAATCTGCAGTTTTCTGTCAATATCTGGTGCATCCGGGTTCTTTTTTGCCTCTGCTTTCAGATGGTCAAGAAAGGTCTTTGCCGTGTCTGAATCCTTGATTCTGGCACTGCCGAAAATCACCACAGTGGACGCAATATTCAGTTCCATCTGGATGATTTCAGGCTTGAGCAGTTCCAGCTGCAGCCGCACCGGCCGCAGTTCATCGCGCATCATAAAGTCGGAGTCCAAAAAAGACAAAGCATAGGACGGTGATTGTGTCTGGGGCGTATCTGCATGCAGTTTTGCTGAGTGTGCATCTTCTAAAGCAGAAGGAAAAAAGCTGGTTCTTTTTTTGGATGGATCCATATACCATATCCTTATATTTTTGAATGATGAAAATTATAATTACATCCTGTTACCAATAACAGATCCTATCATACAGAAAACACCTGGTCAAAACCATATGCCAGTCTGCTACGGTGCGTGCATTCCAAGCTGCAATCCATCTATTTCAAGTTCCCAGAGCCGTCAAATTATTGCCTTGCACCCCCCTGAATTGGGCTTTATTTTTTATTTTAGAATGCGTATAACCCGATGATCAGTTTTTTGTGTATAAGATCCATAAACAAGCGGACAAAAGGAATTGTCATGGCACACAAGGTATTTGTAGACGGCCGGGAAGGCACCACTGGATTGCAGATCATCGATTATCTGTCTTTGCGAAAGGATATTGAACTGCTTGAAATCGATGCAGCTTTGCGCAAGGACATCCATGCGAGAAAGGAGCTGATCAACCGGTCTGATGTTACATTTTTGTGCCTGCCGGATGCTGCATCAAAAGAATCCGCCTTGCTGGTTGAAAATCCGCACACCTGCATCATCGATGCAAGCACGGCTTTTCGCACCCACCCGGACTGGATATATGGCCTGCCCGAGCTGGCACCGGGGCAAAGGAAGCTTCTCAGAAAAACCAAAAAAATCACCAACCCCGGGTGCCATGCCACCGCTTTTGTGCTGGGTGTGCATCCCCTGATCGCATCCGATATCATGCCGCAAAATTACCCGGTCTGCTGTTATTCCATCACCGGGTACAGCGGCGGGGGCAAAAAACTGATTGCAGCATATGAGAAACAGCACACCCCGTCCCTGGACAGCCCCCGGCATTATGCCCTGGGCATGGCCCACAAGCACCTTCCGGAAATGATGATCAGAACCGGACTTTCCTGTCCACCCGTTTTCACCCCGGTAGTGGGAAATTATTACAAAGGCCTGGCTGTAACTGTTTTCATCCATGCCCATCTTCTGGCAAAAAAAGTCGGCCCTGCTGATCTGCAGCAGATTTTTGCAGATTATTACAAAGATGAACAGTTCATCACTGTTTTCCCTTTTGACGGGAAAAAGAACCTGGACAATGGTTTTTTTGATGTGCAGGCATGCAACAATACCAATAAGGCAGAGATATTTGTGTTCGGCAACAGTGAGCAGATGGCTGTCATCACCCGCATAGACAATCTGGGAAAAGGGGCGTCAGGTGCTGCTGTCCAGTGCATGAACATCCATTTGGGCATGGATGAGGCAAAAGGACTGGCATAATTTTCATTTTGCCGCAACATCCCATGTCATGACAAAGGGCTTTCAGGAAAATCGCTGAAAGCCCTTTGTCTTTGCGCAAAGTGAAAAATGCATCTGACCTGTTTTATTTCATCTTATGGGGATCGCACAACTGGTCTTCGCTCACAGCTCCCCTGCCGCAGCCGCCGCAGAAATATTCAAATTTTGCCACCAGGGGTTTGCACAGATGTTTTTTCTTCGGGGCCTGCTGGCCGCAGCTGCTGCATGTGTACAATTTACCGGCACTGGTTGGATCACACAGATGACCTTCTTCTGACGAGATCTTTCCGCATGATTTACATGTGTAGGTTGTCATGGGTCCTCTCCTTTGTCTGGTTGCTATCCTGAAATCAGGCACCGTCTTGACCGCTGGCCGCTTTTTTTTGCAGCCCACCGGTAACAGGCATGCCGTTCATCACGACTATAGGTATTATCATCGCATTCTATGAGTTCTTGTTTGAGAATTTCTTTTTCTCTGGAGCAGCACTGTCGTGCAGTGATATTTATTGATTTTGTCATGGGTCACCTCCCGGCAACAAATTTTATTTTGCTTTAAGACAGTAACCGTGTGTCATGTGTAATTGCCATACTGCCTTATTATATATTAAAATAAGAAGGATTGAGATGATTGCAACAAAATATAAAATATCTTGCTTTATTAAAAATAAATAAGTATCATTAACATTTTTATCTCCCAAGGCTGGGTAGCTCCAGCCCTTTTTATGTAAGGAACTTCCCTTCATGCCCCAACAGAATGTGCCCGTGACCGGGTTTGACGAAATGAACCTGGATCCGGCGGTGTTTTCATGCCTTGAAAAGGTCGGCTATACCACCCCCACCCCCATCCAGAGCCTGACCATTCCCCATCTTATGGCCAACAAAGACCTTCTTGGCCAGGCCCGGACCGGCACAGGCAAAACCGCAGCCTTTGCTCTTCCCCTTTTGTCCCGCATCCGCCTGGATATCCGGCGGCCCCAGGTGCTGGTGCTCACTCCCACACGGGAGCTGGCCATCCAGGTGGCAGAGGCGTTTACAACCTATGGACAGAACCTGAAAAACCTTGGTGTGCTGGCTGTCTACGGAGGCCAGAGTTACGGCATTCAGCTCAGCCAGTTAAAAAAGGGGGTCCACGTGGTTGTGGGAACCCCGGGACGTCTCATGGACCATATGAAGCGCAATACCATCACCTTTGCAGATCTTTTCTGACGGGTGCTGGATGAAGCAGATGAGATGCTGCGCATG
>JAIPDY010000139.1 GCA_021737445.1 Desulfotignum sp. | reverse complement strand
AGCTGCACCCCCACAAGGTATCCCCCCATGATCCCCACCACATCAAAAAAAGCGGTCAGAAGGGGCAAAGAGATAATACCAGCCAGAATTTTGGGGCTGATCACATATTTGACAGGATCAATGGCCATCATCTCCAGGGCAGGGAACTGATCGGTGATTTTCATTATACCGATTTCAGCGGCAATGGCTGACCCTGCCCTTCCGGTCACCATGAGGGCACACAGCACAGGCCCCAGTTCCCGGATAATGGAAAGGGCAACAGCTGACCCTAAAAGGGCCTGGGCCCCGAACTGGGTCAGGGTATGGTATCCCTGGAGCCCCAGAACCATGCCGGTGAACAGGGCTGTGACAAACACGATCAGAAAAGATTTGGACCCGATGAACTCCATTTCCTTGACGAGCCGGAAAAGCCGCAATGGCGGCACAAATGCCTGAGATACAGCCAGGCACAAAAACACACCACTTCTGCCGAACAGATGAATCCAGTTCAATGTGGCCCGGCCTATGCCTGCTGGAATATCAAAAATCACTGTCTGTTTCCTGCTGTTTTATCCATGTCTGACAACAGCGCCTCAACATAATTGGTGTCAGTGCGGGTAAATGGAATCGGGCCTTCAGGAGATCCGGTGACAAACTGCCTGATCCGTTCATCTGCACTGTTTTTTATCTGATCCACTGTTCCCTGCGCAATAATATCTCCATAATAGAGAATAATAATTTTATCGGCAATTTTGAAACTGGCGGCAATGTCATGGGACACAACAACCGAGGTGATGTCCAGTTTGGTGTTCAAATCCTTGATCAGCTTGCCGATCACCCCGGTGGAGATTGGATCCAGCCCTGAAGTGGGCTCGTCATAAAAGATCACCTTGGGATCCATGACAATGGCCCTGGCCAGCCCCACCCGTTTCATCATCCCGCCGGACAGCTGGGAGGGCATTAAATGTTCTGTCCCTCGCAATCCCACCATTTCAAGTTTCATGGTCACAATATTTCTGATCACCTTGTCTGCGATTTTTGTGTGCTCCCGCAGAGGAAAGGCGATGTTTTCAAATACATTCAGGGAATTAAATAAAGCTGATCCTTGAAACAGCATACCCATTTTTTTTCTTTTTTCATACAATACGCTCTTGGAAACTTTGGTCAAATCCAGGCCGTCAAAAAACACCGACCCGCTGTCTGGACGCTCCAGTCCGGTAATCTGACGTAACAGCGTGCTTTTGCCTGACCCGCTCCCCCCTAAGATCACGGTTACTTTCTGATCGTCAAACCGGCAGTTCACCCGGTTGCAGGCCACGGTCTGTCCATAGGTTTTTACAAGGTTTTCAACACGTATCATAGTTTTAAATAAATAGCCCAGCACTTCCTGCGTGTCAACGATAATCCGCTTATGTCAGGGCAAGATTGACAAACCAGGCGTGACAGGTATATATCTTAAATGAAATTTTCATATAAACAATCATGGTCTGAGAGACCACAACAAATGATGAAAGTATAAGCGGTCAGGTATTAACTTAACACTTAAAACTTTTTAGATAAAATGACTTTCCACCACACCACGGATCTCGATACCTGCAACAAAAAGGTCAAGCGGTTGACCCACTGCATTGAAATCGCCAATCTGATCAATTCTGAACTGTCCATCGACCGGTTGCTGACCCATATCATGGAGACCGCCCGAAAAACCTTTACCGCTGATTCGGTCAGTCTGCTGCTCAAGGAAGATAAAACCGGAGATTTGGTTTTTTATATTGCCATAGGAAAAGTGGGCAATGAAATCAGAGAACTGTTCCGTGTAAAAAAAGACCAGGGCATTGCCGGTTATGTGGCACGAACCGGAACGCCCTTGAATCTGAAGGATGCATATGACCATCCCGGATTTTCAAAAGAGTATGACCGTGCCACCGGATACAGGACCCGGGCCATGCTGTGTGCGCCCTTGAAAACCAGGGGAAAAACCCTGGGGGTGATTCAGATCCTCAACAAGCTTTCACCGCCAGGCCATTTCACCGGTGAAGAACTGGAGATGCTGGTCACCATCAGCTCCAGTGCTGCCGTGGCCATTGACACGGCAAGGATGCACCAGGTGATTCTCCAGAAAGAGACCCTGGAACGGGACCTGAAACTGGCCAGAGAGGTTCAGCAAAGTTTTCTTCCCTCTGCCCTGCCCCGGATACCAGGATATCTGTTTGCCGGCCTGAACCACCCGGCTCTGGAGATCGGCGGGGATTTTTACAACTGTTTTCATCTCAGAAACAACCGCCTGGGGATTGTTTTGGGGGATGTTTCAGGCAAAGGCATTGCAGCGTCTCTTTTCATGGCCAGATTGACCAGTGACCTGCATTATCACTGCCTGCGGTATCCACAACCATGCCAGCTCCTTGAACAGGTGAACACTCTTTTGTGTACCAGGGCCCAGCAGGGCATGTTTGTTACCCTGGTCTATATGGTTCTGGATACCGGCACCGGCCGGATTGTTATGTCCAATGCCGGGCATCTGCCCCCTGTCCTCACCCGGAAAAAAACCATCCGGCTGCTGGGGGATGATGCAGTCAAAGGGCCGCCCCTTGGCATCCTTCCTGACATCCAGTTTGCCCAGGAAGAGTGGGATCTTGATTATGGGGATATGATAACCCTTTACACCGACGGAATTACAGAAGCAAAAAACCCATCCAGACAGCTGTTCGGCATAGACCGGCTCATGGAAACCCTTCACCGGCACCGGAGCCTGGAACCAGAGATACTGGTGCAACATGTTGCTGATGCAGTAAAAAAATTTACCCGGGGACAAGCCCTTGATGATGATTTGACCCTGCTAAGTTTCCGGATCAACCAGACCAGGTACCGCCCATGACTGACCCTGCGGCCATAACACCCGATTGTTTGAGCCTGAGCATCCCATCTCACCCCAGGTACCTGCAGCTTGTGCGGAGTATGGTAAAAAAAGTAAATGCCATCATCGGTGTTTCCAGAAAAGAGGGCGCCGATATTGTCCTGGCGGTTGATGAAGCCTGTGCCAACATCATCAGGCATAGTTACAAAAATCAGCCCCTTGGAACGATCGATCTGTATTTTGAGATCCAGCCCATGGAACTGGGGATCACCATTGAGGACTTCGGCTGCCGGTGGGATCCGGCAAACCTGCCGCCCCGGAACCTGGATGAAATCAAACCCGGCGGACTGGGCATCCATATCATAAATTGTGTCATGGATTGTGTGGAGTTTGACTGTTCATCCAATACCCGGAACCAGGTGAGAATGATCAAGCGGTTTAAGACCCTGTGAAAAACCATGATCCGGTTTTTGCCGGACCATGGGACCCAAAAAAAGCAGAACAGGTCTACTGATTCTTCTGGGCCAGCACGTTTTCTATGACCTGCCGGGAAAAAGGCGGGGAGATATTTTTTGTTTGACCGGCATTGGGCTTGGGGCTGGGTTTATGGCTGGATCCGCTGAAAGATGTGATGGTTTTGTCACTGAAATGTATCTGGTAATTGGGGCGGATTCCTTTTCCGGTAGTCCCCAGGCATACCGCAGCATTATCATCTGTTTCCATGTTCTGCAGCAGTTTTTCCAAAAACGGGGCAGCCAGCTGGGCCAGCCGGCTCTCATCCCAGATGATGCCGGTTTTCCCTTTTTTTCTGGGTCCGCCTGCCTTGGGTTTCAGCTTGTGGATAAGGGTTGACAGATTCTTGAGCTTAAGACCCAGATTTTTTACAGATCGCTTCTGGATCTCCCCCTCAGCCTGGGGCTTGAGGATTTTGAGCTGTTCATGAACCTTTTCATACCCTGCTTTGGATTCATCCAGGGCTTTCTGGTCAATCAGGGCATGAACATTTTTACACATGCGGTTTATTTCCTGTCTGGACTCTCTGAATTTATCAGGTTCCATGCCGTTTTCTCCTTGTCAAAATAGGTGTATCATGCCCGGCTCATATGAAGCAGCCAGGTCATTTTTTTTATCCTACACTGATTTTGTCTCAAATTCAAGGAGTTGGGAAAAAAGCCGCTTTTTAAAAAAATTTTCAGGTAAATTTATCCAGCAGGCCCAGGACCTCGTCAATGTCGGCACCTGTATGACAGGCATTGATCTGGAACCGGATGGTTTCATCCCCTTTGGGCACCACCGGAAATGTCAGTCCCACCACCAGGACCCCGTGATCGTACAAAAATTTTACCAGTTCATGGGTTCTGGCCGTATCCCTGACCATCAACGGCACCACCGGATGCGGTCCTTGAATGGATTCCAGTCCCAACCGGTCCAGCCCTTTTCTAAACCGCTTTGTCTGTTCTGCCAGGTGTTTGAGAAGGGCCTGCCCTTCCGGGCTGTCACAGATATCAAGCGCTTTGACAGCCGCGGCACAGTCTGCCACACTTAAGGGATTGGTATAGATATAGGTATCTGCTTTCTGGCGCACCGCTTCAATCAGGGACCTGCTGCCGGCGATAAACCCGCCGTTCACACCAAATGCCTTGCCGAATGTGCCCACCACCACATCAGGCCAGGCCCCGGCAAATTCCGGGGTGCCCCGGCCGGTATCCCCGAACGCACCGATCCCGTGGGAGTCATCCACCACGGTGATCACCCCGTCCCTGAATTTATTATCATAGGCTTTACAGATATCTGCAATTTCATTGACAGGGGCATAGTCGCCCCGCATGCTGAAAATTCCGTCAAAAACCACCACCACCCGTTCCATGTCAGGATTTACCGCATCCAGGCACCGTTTCAGGTCTGCCATGTCGTTGTGCCTGAAAATCCCCTTGTTCTCTCTGGGAACGTTACTGATGCGCATGGCCCTGATGATGGAGTTATGATTGAGCTGATCCCCGATCCAGTGGGTCTTTTTGCCTGAAATGGACAGAGCCAGTCCGCAGTTGGCCGTGTAGGCGGAATTGAAAATTTTGGCCCCGGGTTTTTCCACAAACCGGGCAATACGTTCCTCCAGTCTCACATGGTGGATAAAGGTGCCGTCAATAAACCGGACTGCACCAGGTCCCACCCCGAATTCCCGGGTGGCCTCATCTGCTGCCGCAATCAGTTCCGGGTGGTTGGACAACGACAGATAGGAGTTGGAATTGAACCGCATGAATGTCTGGTCGCTGCCCACCAGCAGGTACCGGGGACCTTTGTCTTTTTCAGGCGGTATATAGGCCTGAATGATCCGTTCTGATGATTTGGCCCGGCCTTCCTTTTTCAGAGCCGCCAGTTCCATTTCCAGACTGCTGTCCAGCTTATCTGTATTCATCTATATATTCTCCCATATTGATCTGATTTTTAATGTTGCGTCCGGGTCCAGTCCAGGATCACTTTGCCCGATTTCCCCGAGCGCATCACCTCAAACCCCTCTTCAAACTGTGTATAGGCAAACCTGTGGGTGATCAAAGGTGTGATGTCCAGCCCGGTCTGGATCATGGATGTCATCTTGTACCAGGTCTCATACATCTCCCTGCCGTATATCCCCTTGATGGTAAGCATGTTGAATACCACCTTGTTCCAGTCAATGGGGGTCTGGTCAGGCATGATTCCCAGAAGCGCAATTTTTCCCCCGTGGCACATGTTGTCTAAAATGCCTGCCAGTGCCGCCGGATTGCCCGACATCTCCATGGCCACGTCAAACCCCTCCTTCATGCCCAGCTCCTTCTGGGCATCGGCAATGGTTTGGCAGGTGACATCCAGGGCCAGGGTGGCGCCTGCTTTTTTCGCCAGCTCCAGGCGAAAAGAATTGACATCAGTGACCACCACGTATCTTGCTCCGCTGTGTCTGGCAATGGCCGCAGCCATGCACCCGATGGGACCGGCCCCGGTGATCAGGACATCTTCTCCCAGTACATCAAAGGACAGGGCAGTGTGGGTGGCATTGCCCAGGGGATCAAAACAGGCCAGGGTTTCCAGAGGAATGTCCGGATCACAGTACCAGGCATTGGTCACCGGAATCGCCAGGTACTGGGCAAACGCTCCGGGCCGGTTAACCCCCACCCCACGGGTGTCTTTGCACAGGTGACGCCGGCCGGCCAGGCAGTTCCTGCAGTGGCCGCACACCAGATGGCCTTCTCCTGATACCAGGTCCCCTTTTTTAAAATCGCTCACATGAGACCCCACCTGTTCAATGGTGCCCACAAACTCATGCCCGATATGCATGGGCACAGGGATGGTTTTGGCGGCCCAGGCATCCCAGTTGTATATATGCACATCCGTGCCGCAGATGGCGGTGCGCAGCACTTTGATCAGCACTTCGTTGTGGCGGATCTCAGGCACAGGCACCTCTTCAAGCCACAGCCCCGGTTCCGGTTTTGCCTTGACAATCGCTTTCATATTTTTTTTCATATCTTTCTCCTTGCAGGAGCATGATCACCCGCACCTGACTCCCAAAATTTTATCATAAGGGTTAATAATACAGGGGCAGATCTGCCGGATCCACCCCTTTTTTTTTCATGAACGCATTCATGGCATGGACGGTATCCGGGTCAATGACCGGCTGCTCATACTGTGCCAGCATCTGTTCTCTGGCAGTTTGAATATTTTTGAGCAATTTTTCATGGGGGGACATGCCCATGAGGTTGCCCCGCAGGGCCACGTTTGGATTCCAGGCATGGGTCCGACATTTTTTCATGGTGTCCATGGTAGTGAGAAACAACCCCCCCGGTCCCACAGACTGAATCAGATCAAAGTTCAGGGTGGTATCATCCACCACCATATCGTCCATGTAAAATCGGATCATCTCAATAATTTCCAGATCCATGATGAATTTTTCAAAGGAAATGGCGGCAAAACTGTCCAGAATACCCGCACTGTGCACTATCAGGTTCACCCGGTTCTGCATGGCTGTAAACATGGACAGCATGCTTTCATATCCTGCCTGGGCAGACAGGTTTTTGGCATCATTGACCGCACCGCCGGCCCGGCTGGGCAGGTGATAATACCGGGCCAGGGCTGCGCAGTATTTTGCCTGAAGGGCATAGGCCGGGGACCCGATGGAAATATTGCCTGACTTCATGTCAGAACCATAGCATTGGAGCCCGAAAATCACGGGTGTGCCCGGATTCAGTACCTGGGCGATCATGATGAGGCCCAGAGCCTCGGCCGCAGCCATGGCCACATTCCCGGCCAGGTCAATGGGACCGGTGGTACCGGCAGCCACCCCAGGGGAGATGATCACCGGCTGGTGATACCGCCCTGCCACATCAAGGGCTTCCAGCCCGGTTTCATCCACCTGAAGTGGGCTCACCGGGCTGATCATGGTCAGTATCCGGGGTTTTTGTGCAAACGCCTCACTGCCCCCCAGACGGATGGCCGCCAGTGCCATGATATCCTCCATATGCTCACGGCTGCCCGGGATACCGAAAATGCATTTGTCTGAATAGGTCAGGGCTGCATACATCATGGCCAGGTGACTGTGACCGGCAGCCACATCTGATGGCTGGGCCAGGATGCCCCCGTTGATATGAAAAACAGAGCTGACATGCACCAGTTTTACCAGGTCCACATGGTCCTGGAAAATGGCACTCCTGATGTTGCCGTCCGGGTCCATGATCGATGCACACCCGTATCCGGCAGCCATATGGGACAACTCGCCTCCCAGAATGATATCATGGGCCGGGTTGATGCCGTAAAGGGCAAACGTGTCCGGAGCCTGAGAAGGCAGCTGTGTTATCTGGTCACAAGAGAACACCACCCGGTCATTTCTGATGCACAGTCCCCTGTCAGACAGCCGGTCCAGAAATGGCCGGCTCAGGATTCGTATGCCGATACCGGTTAAAATCCGCCGGACCATCCGGTCCAGTTTTTTCAGTTTTTCATGTTCACATTTCTGATATGCAAACACTGATCCGGTCATACGTTCCTCTTTTTGATTCCAGACATTATTGCCCCCTGGTCAGCTCTTTGACCCCTGCTTCCCGGATTTTCGCCATCTGGGCCAGAACATTTCCAGGCAGGTCCGCCACCTTATGGTTGTCAAGAATATCAGCCAGCCGTTCCTGGATTCGCTGTGCAATCTCTTTTTCCCCTTTGGCCTGCCAGGTTTCATAGGGTTCTCTGGCCAGCAGTTTCGAGCCCCATACTGCCGTGCGGCAATGGTCCACCGTGTGCCGGTGGGCCAGAAAATGACCGCCCGGACCGATCTCATGGATCACCTGCCTGGCAATGGTTCGTGCATCCACCCGGATGCCTTCCATGAATTTTTTGGCCATGCCCACGGCTTCGTTGCCCAGCACCAGCTGGGCTGTTGAACACACCATGGCCTGGTCCAGGTATCCCACATCATGAATCAGATTCAGCCCGGCAAGGGCCTGGGTGATAATGGAAAAACCGCTCTCCAG
>JAIPDY010000138.1 GCA_021737445.1 Desulfotignum sp. | reverse complement strand
GCAACAATGGGCATTCTGCCCTTCTGGGTGATGGTTTCAATTTTTTTAACTGCCATGTCAGCGTACTGCCCGGCATCAAACTCTCTGGCCGGGTCAAGAAAATCCACCAGATGATGGGGGGCCCGGGCCATCTCCCGGGCATCCGGTTTGGCTGTGCCGATATCCATATATTTATATATCTGCATGGAGTCGGCCCCTATAATCTCTGCGTTGCATGCATGTGCCAGGGCAATGGCAAAACCGGTTTTGCCGATGCCTGTGGGACCGCATATGGTGATGATTTTTTCCATGAATCAAAGAGGGTGGTTTTCTTCAATAATGGTTGACATTATTTGGCAGATGGTTTTATAACATAATTTTTTAATTAATAACAATTAATTAAAAGAGACAATCAGGATATGAATATAACAGCAATCTCAAAGGGTTGGCTGTTTTGAATTTGGCTGATGTTGTTTTTATGAACTAAACAGGAGAGACAAACAAATGGAATCAAAAAAGACCGGATCAGTAGTGGTGGTTGGCGGCGGTATTTCCGGCATGCTGTCGGCACTGGATCTTGCGAACTCCGGATTTTATGTCTATCTGGTGGAAAAGGGCCCGTCCATCGGCGGTGTCATGGCCCAGCTGGACAAGACCTTTCCGACCAATGACTGTGCCATGTGAATTATCTCACCCACACTGGTCGAGGTCGGCCGGCATTTAAACATAGAGCTTTTAACCCTTTCTGAAGTAAAAAATATTACCGGTGAAAAAGGGAGTTTCCAGGTGGAAATCCTTAAAAAACCCCGGTATGTGAGAGAAGACCGATGTATTGCCTGCGGAGCCTGCACGGAAAAATGCCCGGGCAAGTTTGATGACAAGTATAATGCTGATCTGAAAGCCAGAACAGCCATTTATGTGGAATACCCCCAGGCAGTGCCTTTGAAGTACGCCATCAACCCGGATGTCTGCCTGAAACTGACCAAAGATAAATGTGGTACCTGTGAAACGGTCTGTCCTGCCGATGCCATTGACTACACCATGACAGAACAGACGCTGACCATTGATGCCGGATCCATTATCCTGGCCCCCGGGTTCACGCCTTTTGACCCGTCCAGGTTTGACAATTACCAGTATGCCAATTTTGCCAATGTGGTCACCTCCATGGAGTTTGAAAGGCTGTTGTCTGCCACCGGCCCCACCATGGGCCATGTGACAACCTTTCCCAAACTTCCGGCGGTCCCTAAAAAGAAAAAAGACAAGCTGCTGGCACAAAAGCGCAAGGACCCCAAAAAGATCGCCTGGTTCCAGTGCGTGGGATCCAGGGACATCAACAAATGCGACAACCCCTACTGCTCTTCGGTATGCTGCATGTATGCGGTCAAAGAAGCCATCATTGCCAAGGAGCATGCAGGCAATGACCTGGACTGCGCCATCTTTTTCATGGATATGCGCACCCCGGGCAAGGAGTTTGAAAAATACTACGAGAATGCCAAACACAAACACGGCATCAACTTTATCCGGTCAAGAGTGCATTCGGTCACTGAAGATCCGGACACCGGAGATCTGTTTATCCAGTATGTGGATGAGATGGGTCAGATCATCAAAGATACCTATGATATGATCGTGTTGTCAGTGGGCCTTGAGATCACAAAGGAAACCCGGGCGTTTGCAAAAAAATTCAACATCGACATCACAGAGTCCGGGTTTGCAAAAACCGGGTCTTTTGAACCTGTGACCACTTCCAGGGACGGCATTTATGTGTCCGGGGTGTTCAACAATCCCAAAGATATTCCTGAATCGGTTCTGGATGCATCTGCTGCCGCTTCTGCTGCCGGAGACGCTTTGGCTGAAGTACGCAACACATTGACCAGAGAAATACCGGTGGTCAGAGAAACCAATGTGGTGGGTGACCGGCCAAACATCGGGGTGTTTATCTGCGACTGCGGCTCCAATATTGCCGGTGTGGTGGACTGCCCCCATGTGACCGAATACGCAGCCACCCTGCCCTATGTCACGGTGGCTGAAGAAACCACCTATGCGTGCAGCCAGGATGCCCAGGACAAGATGGTGGAGATCATCAAAGAAAAAGGACTCAACCGCATTGTTGTGGCAGCCTGTACCCCCAAAACCCATGAGCCGCTGTTCCAGGAGACCCTGAAAAGCGCAGGATTAAACAAATATCTGTTTGAGATGACCAACATCCGGAATCACAACTCCTGGGTGCACAAGAACAATCCGGATCTTGCAACAGACAAGGCCAAGGACCTGGTGAGAATGGCGGTTGCCAAAGCCGGCCTGGCCCAGCCCCTGAAAGAGGAAAAGATCAATGTCAATGCATCGGTCATGGTGGTGGGCGGCGGACTGGCAGGAATGACAGCTGCCAGAAGCCTGGCATCCCAGGGATATGAAACCCATATCATCGAAAAAAAGGACTGCCTGGGGGGCGAGGCCCTGAAACTTTGGAAAACAGCCCAGGGTGAAGATGTGCAGCAGCACCTGTCCGCTTTGATCAAAGAGATTCAGGCGGATGGCAACATTGTTGTCCATACAAACACCACCCTGGAAGGGGTGGACGGATTTGTGGGCAATTTCACCTCTCAGCTGAAAACTGACGGAAAAACCACAGTACTGGAGCACGGGGTTGCGGTACTGGCCACAGGTGCAAAAGCGCTTGAACCTGACGAATACAGTTTCGGCAAAGATGACAGAATCATCCGAACCCTGGATCTGGACAGAATGTTCAGGGAAAATGATCCAAAACTCGACAGGGTGCAGTCTGCGGTGTTCATCCAGTGTGTGGGCTCAAGAGAACCCCAGCGTCCCTATTGCTCCAGAGTATGCTGTACCCATTCCGTGGACAATGCCATTGCCTTGAAGGAAAAAAATCCTCAAATGGATGTGTTTATACTCTACCGGGATATCAGAACCTATGGCGAACGGGAACTGCTCTATAAAAAAGCCAGGGAAAAAGGGGTTATTTTTATCCGGTATGATGTGGAAAACAAGCCCCGGGTGGTGGTGGAAAAAGACAGCTTAGAAATCACGGTGATCGATCATGTGCTCAACCAGCCTGTGACCATCCATGCGGATCTGCTTACCCTGGCTGCGGCTCTGGTACCCAGAAAAGATGAACGCCTGGCCAATTTCTTTAAAGTGCCTTTGAATGACGAAGGTTTTTTTGTGGAAAAACATGCCAAGCTGGGACCGGCGGAATTTGCCACTGACGGGGTGTTTGTGGCAGGGTCCGGCCATTATCCCAAGCCGGTGAACGAGGCTGTCACCCAGGGCCGTGCCGCTGCTTCCAGGGCGTTGACCCTGCTGGCCAAAAAGGACAATTTATTCACCTCCGGCACCATTGCCAGTGTGGATGTACAAAAATGCAGCGCCTGCGGAGTGTGCGTGTCCATCTGTCCCTACAATGCCCCGGCATTTATTGCAGAAGGCCGGTTTGAAGGCAAAACCGAGGTCAATCCTGTGCTGTGCAAAGGCTGCGGCCTGTGTGTGGCATCCTGCAGATCCGGTGCCATCCACCTGCGGGGTTTTGACACCAACCAGATTCTTTCACAAATATTTGCTTTGGATGAAGTGGTATAAAGGAGATACAATTAATGGATGAAAACAGTATAAAAATTGTAAGTTTTCTGTGTAACTGGTGTTCCTATGGCGCAGCAGACCTGGCAGGGGTTAGCCGGATGGAATATCCGGCAGACATCCGGGTCATCAGGATTCCCTGCTCGGGCCGCATGAGCCCAAAATTTATTTTATCTGCGTTCCGGGAGGGTGCTGATGCAGTCTGGGTGTCAGGCTGACATCCGGGTGAATGTCATTACCTGGATGGTAATTATTATGCAAGACGTAAATTTGCAATGATGGGTAACCTGCTTGAACATATGGGCGTTGACCGGGACCGGATCCATTTTTCCTGGATCTCTTCTGCTGAAGCCACCAAATTTGTGGACGTTGTCAAGGAGATCTCAGACAAGGTCAGAGCCCTGGGCCCCAACAAAAAATTTGTAAAAGACTATAATAAATAAAAGGCTAAATCATGGATACCTGTATTGAAAAAATAAGGGCGATTGGTGCGGACCTGCTGGCTAAAGGGGAGGTGGAAATAATTATCGGGTTTTCCGACGGATCCATTCCCATGGCTGCCCGCCCTGTTGCCGTGTCATCCAGAGATGATATGGAAAAACTGGTTTTCAATTCAACCTGCGGACTCAACCTGGCCAATTATGTGTCTAAAAACAGCCTGTCAGGCAAAGGTGCAAAAATTGCTGTGGTGGCCAAGGGATGTGATGCCAGAAACCTGGTCACCCATATGGTGGAAAACCAGATATCACGGGATCAGATATATATCATCGGCGTTCCCTGCACCGGCATGGTGGATAAGCGGAAAATCGCTTCCATGTTTGAAGATGAGATCACAAAATTTGCTGAAGAGGGTGACACACTCATCATTGAATCTGCGTTGAAAAAACTAACCGTTAAAAAAACAGATGTGCTCAGGCACAACTGTCAGGTGTGCACCCACCCGAACCCGCCGGTGTTTGATGTCATGGCAGCAGAACCTGTGGCAGAGCAGACCCTTGACCAGCCGTTTGCCGATGTGGACAATATTGCCGCCATGGACCCTGAAGCCAGGTGGGCATATTTTCAGGAACTGACCCAAAACTGCATCCGGTGCTATGCATGCAGAAATGCCTGTCCCCTGTGCTACTGCCCCACCTGTTTTGTGGATGAATCCTCTCCCCAGTGGGTGGGTAAAGGCCAGAATCAGACCGATGTCACCACGTTTCATTTTCTTAGGGCCTTTCATTGCGCTGGCCGGTGCACTGACTGCGGTGCCTGCGTGGAGGCCTGCCCCATGGGGATCAATGTCAGGGAGTTTACCCGGAAACTGAACAAGGATGCGCTGGAACTCTTTGGCTGGGAAGCCGGCCTGGATCTGGAAAAACGGCCTCCTCTGGATGTATACAGTCCGGATGATCCCAATGATTTTATCAAGTAACCAAATTAAGGGTATGCATATGAATTTCATTACAATTGATAAAAACGACTGGGCCGCAGGCATTGATCAATTAAAAAAAACCTATCTGGTTTTCGGCCCGGTCCAGGATGAAAACGGCTGCCAGATAAAGCCTCTGGCACCGGATGTCCAGCCGGAGATGGGTGCACCTGCCACAGTCATGTCACCCAAGTCGGTGCTGTTTCCCCAGACCGAAAAAATATTGACAGCCACCCTGGATGAATCCAGCAAAGACCATCATATCATGAAACCGGTGGATAAAAATGATACGCCCAGAGCCGTACTGGGGATCCGGCCCTATGATGCCAAAGCTGTTCAGCTGGTAAAACTTAATTTTGACAACCCGGACTATAAAGACCCTTACTGGTGTGATGCCTATGACATAACCACTTTTGTGGGGGTGGGGGTGAACCGGCCCGGTCCTTGTGACTTTTCCACATCTGCCGGATGCGGGCCCTTCAGTGAACAGGGGCTGGATGTACTGATGGCTGATCTGGATGACCGGTACCTGGCCAAGGTGCTGACACCCAAAGGCGAAGCCTGGGCTGCGGCCTGCGGATTTGATACCCCGGCAGATACAGCGGAAAGCCAGACCCTGTTTGATATTCTCCAAAAAGAAGCGGAAAAACAGATTAACACCGCCATTTCCACAGACAATCTTGCCCAAAAAACCATTCTGGATCTGTATGAGGCCCCTTTCTGGGATGATGTGGCGTTTTCCTGCATCAATTGCGGCACCTGCACCTTTGTGTGCCCCACCTGCTGGTGTTTTGATATCCAGGATGAGACCAAACACCAGACTGCGGTAAGATTCCGGAACTGGGACAGCTGTATGTCGCCGTTGTTCACCCACCATGCATCCGGCCACAACCCCAGAGAATCCAAGATACACCGGGTCAGGCAGCGGTTCATGCACAAACTAAAGTATTTTCTGGACAAATATGACCAGGGAATCATGTGTGTGGGATGCGGCCGGTGCGTTGCCAGCTGCCCGGTGAATATCGACATCCGGGAAGTGTGTAACCTTATGAATGATTACCAGAAAGATAAATAGCGAACACCAAGGAGAACTCACATGGAAAACCCCTATATGCCGTATCCGGTTCGCATTGATAACATTGAAGTGGCAACAGAAGACAAGTCTTTGAAGACCTTTACCTTTGTTTTTTTAAACCCTGGTGATGAAGAAAAATTCGCCTACAAGGCAGGCCAGTTTGCCGAACTGTCCATCCCGGGCGTGGGAGAGATCCCCATCGGCATTGCCTCATCCCCGGTGGAAAAAGGGTTTGTCAAGTTCACTGTTTTCAGAACCGGTGTGGTCACCACCCATCTGCACAACATGAAAAAGGGTGATATCATGGGAATCAGAGGGCCGCTGGGCAACTGGTATCCCTGGGAAAAACTGGAGAACAAAAATGTGGTGATCATCGGCGGCGGATTTGCCTTCACCACCCTGCGCTCATCCATTGTCTACATGCTGGATCCGGCCAACCGGTCAAAATTTAAAAACATTGACGTGGTTTATGGTGCCAGATCCCCGGGCATGCTGCTGTATCGAGAAGAGCTGTTTGAGTGGGAAAAAAGAGAGGACATCAACATGCATATTACCGTGGACGGCACTGATGATCCGGAATGGAAGTATCACAAGGGGTTTGTTCCCCAGGTTGTGGAGCAGAATGCACCGGCAGCGGATAAAGACACCTATGCCATTGTGTGCGGCCCCCCCATTATGATCAAATTCACCCAGCCGGCCTTAACAAAGCTGGGATACCAGGACAACCAGATCATCATGTCTCTGGAAAACAGAATGAAGTGCGGTATCGGCATGTGCGGCCGGTGCAATATCGGAAAGGAACTGGTGTGTAAAGACGGGCCGGTCTTTACACTCGAAGAGATCAACCAGACTCCGAAAGAATATTAAATCCAGTGGGTTTGACAGAACCAGTTTTTTATATTCAGGCATGATTCTTTATTGACAAGCCCAGGTTGCTGAGATATGTTTAGTGTTCAATTATTGAGGCAGACCTTGAAACCAAGACAGTATGTCTTAACATGATAGCAAAAAAACTATTTACAGGAGGAAAGTTTAAATGGCAACAGTCGAATTTAACGGGAAAACATTTGAAATAGATGAAGATGGATTCCTTCTTGATTACAATTCCTATTCAGAAGAATGGGTGGAGTATGTAAAATCCCAGGAAGGAATTGAAGAGATGACCGATGAGCACTGGCAGCTGGTGAAAGTTCTCCAGGACTATTATGAGAAAAACGGCATCGCTCCCATGGTCCGGGTACTTTCAAAGCTCACCAAATTCAAGCTCAAACATATCTATGAACTGTTCCCCTCAGGACCTGGCAAAGGCGCCTGTAAAATGGCCGGTCTTCCCAAACCGACCGGTTGTGTTTAAAAAAAGCATCTTCCGGTTGATTTGAATTGTTTAAAAAAGGGCCTGTTTGTTCTCAAACAGGGCCTTTTTATTTAAAGGTGTCAGGCTTGGCTTACTGCAAAGAACCGCAATAAGCCAGGCCTGACACCACTCTCCGCCAACTGACCCCAAAACGGATCGATGTATGACCCCTATCACCGACAAAGACAAAGCGATCCTTAATACGATTCAGCTTGACTTTCCCATTGATGCCAGGCCTTACAGGGTTCTGGCCCAAACCCTGGGCCTTTGTGAAAATGACATCATGGACCGCATCCGGGCCATGAAGGAAAAACAGCTGATCAGGCGCATCGGCGGAAACTTCAGCCCGGACCGGCTGGGGTATTATTCCACGCTTTGTACGGCAAAAGTGCCTGAAAAAAAGATTGATCTGTTTACCAGAACCGTCAATGCCTACCCCGGGGTCACCCATAATTACATGCGAGAGCATGCTTTCAACATCTGGTTTACTTTCATCGCCCCTTCCCGGGACCTGATCGCAAAAAATTTGGATGAGATATCCCGGAAGACCGGGGTCAGCCCCATATTGAATCTGCCGGCCACCCGGGTATTTAAAATTTCCGCCAATTTCAAGTTATGACACCTGTAACAATCTGCCTTGCTGTCGTCAAAAGCCGGGTGGGGGAATTTGAACAGAACCTGAACACCTGCCTTGATGCCGTCCGGGCCGCAGGCCGAAAAAAAGCGGATATAGTGGTGTTTCCAGAAATGAATCTTACCGGGTATGGGGCAGGCCATCAGGTGAAAGACATTGCCCGGGCCATTGAAACTGACCTGATCCAGATATTTCAGCAGCTGTCTGATCAGCTGAATCTGGCAATTCTGGCAGGTCTGGCTGAAAAGGCGGATGACAAAAAGACATATGGGTCCCATCTGGTGTTTGTTCCCAATACCCCCCACGACAAGTATCGAAAACT
>JAIPDY010000255.1 GCA_021737445.1 Desulfotignum sp. | reverse complement strand
GATACTCAGTATCTTACCTTCCTGTTTGAGCGTCAAAAGGGTGTCGATTACTGACTTACTGTAAATCGATGTCTTCCCGAGCCACCCCAGCTTGAAAACATCCAGATAGCCGGTACCCAGTTTCCGCAGGGCATTTTCCACACTGCGCCTCACCTGCCAGCCGAAATAGCCCCACCCGAGCATGGCAACCACATGGTTCTTACGATCACTCTTAATGACCTCCCTGATTCCGTGTGTGACTTTGCTAAAACTTTTTCCCCAGACCCAGTAATTGGCCCCGTGGTCAGCAGCCCATCTGATATCAGCGGAATCAATGCCGTAGTTACCAGCGATACCCATACGAAATACGGTCTTATTCACGACCGGAAGCACGGTATGGGAGAAGCTGGCAGAAGGAAAATTGCGTTTTTGTTCTGTCATATGTCACAATCCTTTATAAAATTGCCGTCTGCTTCGGGAAATACCAGTTTTCAAATATTGGTATTTACAATGTTTCCTTCTGTTGTTACAGTATGGACACATCTAATTTGAAATGAAAAGCCTGCCAGGATTTATTGGTCATGAAAATACCGGTTACTCCACCCGATTTTATAAAAATTATTAAAGAGAAACATGATCTTTTTAGTAAGGCTTTCAATGCAAGTATAACTGATGAGAAGGGCAGGTATCTCCATTGGGACAAACTTAGACACTTGACACCACCAAGTGATTTTACAAGCGAAGAATGGTGGGCTGTCATTAGATTTAAAAGACAGAATTTGTTCACCAAACTCCCACTATTCGATAAAACTGGTGAGCCTTTTAAATTTTGCACACCAGACGCTGTCAATCGTGATTTGCACTGGCTTGACATGAATGCCGCTGGAACTGTTTCTGCAAACCAGCCAGTCACAAATCAAGGTATGCAAAACACATATCTAATCAAATCTCTCGTAGAAGAAGCCATAAACTCCAGCCAGCTGGAGGGAGCTTCCACTACAAGGCATGTTGCCAAAGAAATGATCCGGCAAGGCAGAGATCCTAAAGATAAAAGCGAACAGATGATTTTGAATAATTATCACGCAATGCAGTTCATAAGAGACTTTAAAGAGGATGAATTAACCCCTTCTTTTCTTTTTGAACTTCACCGGATATTAACCGAAAAGACATTGGACTGCCCAGATAAAGCAGGCGTTTTCAGGTCTGAAAATGATAAAGTATATGTATCAGATAGAACCAGCGCCACTGTGTTACATTCTCCACCACACGCCTCGCAGTTGAACAAAAGAATAGAAACTCTATGCAGCTTTGCCAATGATACATCTGCTTCGACATTTATTCACCCTGTTATCAGGGCTGTTACACTTCACTTCATGTTGGCATATGATCATCCTTTTGTTGACGGCAATGGCAGAACTGCCAGGGCCTTGTTTTATTGGTCAATGATTAGTCAAGGGTACTGGCTGTCAGAATTTATATCCATATCCCGTATTATTAAACTGGCTCCTGTCCAATATGGCAGGGCGTTTTTGTTTACGGAAACTGACGATAATGATGTTACCTATTTCATAATTCATCAACTTGAAGTCATTAGAAAAGCCATTCAAGATCTCCATACCTATCAGGAAAAAAAGACCAAGGATATTGAAGATGCACAGGAAACATTACGGAATACCAGGCACCTTGGTGGCAAATTAAACTTCAGGCAATTGGCGATTCTCCGCCATGCTTTAATACATCCAAGGTTTATCTATAATATTAACGAACATCGTAACTCGCATGGTATTTCTTACGAGACGGCAAGAAAAGATTTGCTCTACATGTCTGACAAGTTGAATCTTTTAAATAAACTAAAAGAAGGGAGAACTTTTATTTTCATTTCACCTTCAGATCTCGAAGAAAGGATTAAAAAAAGTTAACCAAAAGCGTTTTAACCCTGCTGTCATGGCATTAAGGGCCTCTCCTGCAAAGCCGATTTCATCATTTATATTTTTCCATTCTTTTCAAGCGCATCTGCTACATAATCAAGACCAATGGATGCAAGTATTTTCCGTGTTGGATAACCCGTCTGTTCATCCCATCCCTGGAACCGGTAGAAGCGGGTCTTGAAATCTTCAAATTGATCCGGGTCAAAATGCCTGCCGGAAGTGATCACATAATCCCACTTTCCATTTTTTATACCCGGCATATATTCAGGGTATCCACTGGGTGTCGTGCCGGGATTGGTATAGATATAATCTGCAAACCTGACCATGTCCCGGTGCCTGCCCTGGAGGGTCCAGATGGCATTATCCAGGTTCCAGATTTTTTTTCCCAGGTCAATACCGTCCTTGAAAGTAAAGTTTTTACCGGTAACAGCATTAAAAAATATGGGTTCGGCAATTCCTGTGGCACCTGCTGTACCAGGCCCGTACAGGTTAAGGAAATCCGGCCAGCGGAAATCGCACAACTGGGTGGATTGCTTCCAGAATCGGGTATAGTACCTATGCCAGGTTACCAGCTTGATCATATGCTCCGAGTACATGTTTTCTGTACTGAAATCGAGCATTTTCATATCCCCCTGAAAGGGTTCCATCTTGTCTGTTATGATTTTCACCACGTTTTCAGAAGGAGGCAGTTCTCCGCCAACCATCTTAAAATATGTCGGAAATGCCCTTAGCATGTCAAAGCAGTGTTCATTAATGTCACGGTCACCTAAAATAGTGCCGTAGCCCCAGTCAAGCTGGGACCTTTCCAGTTTGTGCATGGGCAGTCCCCAATGGGGAAACTTGAGCAGGCCGGTTTTGAGATCAGATTGTTCCCCATCCAGGCGGCCCCATTTTTGCGCTGCCCTGACAAAACCTTCAGCCAGGGTATCGCCAAAGGGATGGGGGTTTCCATTGCCGTCACTGCGATAGGAAACAGCTTTAACCAGTTGCTTTGCATATGCCAGCTCACCGTATTGTTTAAAATCAAGGGGGCAGTCAATCTGTTTCCCTTGTCCAAGGAGACCCAGATCGTTCAGCGTTTTCAAATATAGTTCGCCCACAAACATCTCAGCCGCGTTTAACCCGTACCGGTTAATCAGATCAGCAGCCTGGCGCTGGATTAAAAGGGTCTTGCCCAGGTAATAAAACAGGGAGTTAAAGCAGATTGCCTCGTTTCCAATGCCATCCTCATACCGGCCCCGGCACCCGGAGGAACATCCCACACATGCCTGGGGCCTTTGACCGATCCCGGGTTTTCCAAACCTGAACAGGGCCATGGGCACGGGCGGGCTCTGGAATCCTATTGTAAAATTTTTAGATTTAAGGTTTTTCAGGTCAAATGAATATGCCTTTTTCAGCCAGAGTCTGGACGTCATCAAGGCTTTTGGATCATTCACCCGGATGCTGCCCGTACCGATGACGCTGATGGCTTTAAGGCCTTTTTTCCCGAATACCGCTCCAAAACCGCCCTGGCCTGCGCCATTTCCGGCGTCATGGATCAGGCAGGCCATACGGCTTAAGTTTTCACCGGCAGGGCCAATGGCCAGGACCGCAGGCCGCTGTGTCGTCATGTCGCCTTTTTCATTGATCTTTATCCAGTCTCCGTAGACTCCGCCTCCGGCCACATCCTTCCAGATGGTTTTCTGGCATTCCCAGGTATCGGTCCCCCACAGACCCAGTTCGCCGCATTCCCTTATAGTGACATCGTGATTTCGAATATCGATCCATACCCGGCTGTCTGCCTGACCCTGGATCGCAATACCGTCCCAGCCGGCATATTTGAGCATGGCTGAAAACCGTCCGCCAAAATTACTGCGGGTAAACCAGCCAATGGGAAGTGACTGGACGCCAATGCCCTGAATTTCAGTCCTGGCCGCGCCACAAGGTACCAACGTACCGCATAGGGGTGAACTCATCAGGGTAATGACATTTTCAGGGTGAAACCCGTCAATGGTTTTGTTTTTAACCATATCAAAAAACAGGGCAGATCCCATCCCGTGCCCTCCCACCCATTGCTCATATTTTTCAGTGGGAATGGTGGTAATACTTCGGGTACTCAGGTCAATACTTAAGATACTGCCTGCATATCCATTCATATATAATACCTCCGGTCTCGGTCCGGGTTAACCGTATCCATGATTTACCTCACGATTTTCGGTAGCCCAATTTTACCCAGCTGTCGTCCCTGAGATTGATTTTATACCCTGATTTTCCTTCCTGGACCGGCAGCTTTCTGGTAAAAGCAATGGCGCCCACCGGACAGACTTCAACGCAGGCCAGTTTGCCATCCGGTCCGCCGCCTTTTTCATCCCAGTGATAGGGCGTATGGGCGCAAAGATCGCATTTCAGGCTCTTTAATTCCCGGTTAAAGGTTTCATCTTCCATAACAGTAACCCTTGCCGGGGTGTGGGGGCAGGCTGTAAAACAACTGCCGCAGCCCGTGCATTTTTCTTTATCCACCATGCGTACATGTCCGAATTGTGCATTGGCCGTAAGGGCATTTTCAGGGCAGGCTTCCACACAGGCCGGTTCTTCACACTGCCTGCACTGCTCAATGGTCAGGTCATCCGGGAATTTCCCAAATGAATTCTGCAGGATCTGTATCCTGGAAAGAGAGAGGCTTTGTACCCCTTCGTGAACAAGGGCACAGGCCAGCATGCAGCTGATACATCCCTGGCATTTTTCAACATCAACCACAAGGTATCCATCTGAGACCGCTATTCCTGACCCGGTTTCCTTTGCCCCGCATTCACCCAGAACATAGCCGCTGGTTCCCATTGCAAAAACAATGGTGCCGGTACATTTCAAAAACGCTCTTCGCGACAGCTCTTTTTCTTCCGGTATTTTGGGTTTCATTTTATCCTCTTCTGTTTGAGGTTCTGTCCCGTCCTTTTTCAATCAATTTTGTTCCCGATTTCAGATCAATTTTTGAGTTTTTTCTGTCACACGCTCTTTACTACCTGACGTTTTTCGCACCTGACGGCCGATACCGCGATTTTTGGACCCAGTATTAAACACCCTCGACAGTCAAATCCTCATCTAGTTCTTCCCAACGAAGCGCATAGCCGTTGACCTCAATAGTCACCTTTTTTAACTCCACTTCAGAAGCCGCTTTGAGAATCTTAAAACGATCTGCCGGGAACCCAACGATACGACCATCTGTTAATTCAAGGTAAATCATTCTACCTTCAGCCCACGCACGAATGGCGCATGGCTCATTTTCAACTTTTGTGGTATTCATGATATTTCTCCAAAAGAAACTGTTGATTATCGTATACCATCCTTTCTATTTCTCTTAGTCCATGTGATGGAATACCTCTATTGCGTGCTAACGATATAGGTGACAACCAAAACTTACACTCACCTTCAGCACTACGAACATGAATATGAGCAGATTCCGTGCCTTCGTCAGAGTAAAAGCGGAGTCTTAAACCTTTGATTCTTATCGGTCACAATCATTCCATCCCCACTGGTCACAGGTCCTGAGTCCCCAGCCAAGTTCCTTTGGCCCGGCCAATGGCCTTCCCGATATCCGCAGAGCTCAGACGTGTATTCCTTGAATATGACCTAAAGGTAAAACAGAAATGTTTTTTTCTACAGGGTAAGTATGTTCGCCCGGATATATGATCCAAAGATGCGCTAATTTCAGGTCCTCACAGGCAATGCACATGGACTTTGTAAGTTTGGGGGCTTCATTGAATTTAAACTCAATGCCATATTTTTTACCCTCTTTAAGAAACATTAAATCCAGTTCAGCCCCGCTATAGGTAGCCCAGTAGTATACTTCACCTGGTTTGAGTATCTGTATCGCCTGTTCCATGGCAAAACCTTCCCAGGAAGCACCCAGTTTGGGGTGTCCCAGGAGACTGTGCATATCAGTAACAGTTAACAGGTGATGCAAAAGGCCTGAATCTCTGAAATAGATCTTAGGCGCTTTTGCCTGTCTTTTACTTAAGTTTTCATACCATGGCTGCAACTGCCTCATCATAAAAGTTCCTGTCAGGATATCCAGATAGTTCCTGATTGTTTTATCCGTAACCCCCAGGGATCGGCCAATTTCTGAAGCATTCAGCGTCTGGCCATGATAGTGGGCAAGCATGGTCCAAAACCTTCTCATTGCCGCAGCCGGTATTTTAAATCCCAGTTGCGGGATATCCCTTTCCAGAAAAGTCCGGATGAACGCCTCTCTCCAACTGATACTCTCTTCTGTTGAACCGGCAAGATATGAAAGGGGATACCCTCCGCGTATCCAGAGATCCTGAATACTGTTTTGATCAGTTTCCATGAAATTGAAACCCGACAACTCGACGAATTCAGTTCGCCCTGCCAGCGTTTCTGATGCATTTTTTATAATGTGAGGAGAAGCACTCCCAAGTATAAGGAATTTGGTTCGTCTGTCTGGTTTGTCTACCAAAACACGTAATGTTTTGAAAAGCTCTGGTTTTTCCTGAATTTCATCTATAATCACAAGACCTTCAAGAGACCCAAGGATCAATTCCGGGTTTTGAAGACGCTGAAGATCCTGGGAAGATTCCAAATCAAAAAATGCGGCATTAAATTTTTTTTCAAATATCCTGGCTAATGTCGTTTTCCCGCATTGCCTTGGTCCCAGAAGAGACACAACAGGAGTTCTGTTTAGTGCTTTTTCAAGTGCATTTATATGTGATGGTCTCTGAATCATACCGGCAATTTATCATTGAAAATTCGGAGTGTCAATCCGAATTTTCAATGATAAAAAAGCGTGTATAAATCAGCATTTGCCGAATTTGGCAACGCTGCCATTTTCGGCAAATGTGATCAATACCCTTTCGTGGATAAATATCGTCATCAAGAATAATTTTACTCATTCTTTTCCCTTTCTATGAAAATTAAGGACACCGAAGAATCTAAAATTGCCAAAGTTGATGACAGGATTTATGAGACAGGGCACTAGCACCTTTTCAAATCACTGGCCTGAAACACAGTATTCCTCCCGCTCTTCTTCGCTTCATACATGGCCTGATCAGCAAGTTCGAGGAGGCAGGTGTGGTCGCTCGTGTCCTCCGGGAACAGGGCTATACCTATACTGATTGAGAGCAATATCTTGCAATCGTCAGCCATCCGGAAGGAATCAGCTGCGACCCTGCGCCGGATTTTTTCGGCAACGTGAAGAGATCCCTGTCTATGGGTTTCCGGTAGCAGCATAACAAATTCTTCTCCGCCGTAACGCGCCAGGCAATCGCCGCCCCTGATCTGTTCAGTCAAAATTGCAGCAATGTGCCGCAATACGTCATCGCCGACCTTATGGCCATAGGTATCGTTCACCTTTTTAAAGTGATCCACATCGAGCATTAACACGGCAAAAAGGAAGTTGTTGTGACGCAGGCTGTGGGCGTGGGCATCGTCCAGGCGTATTTGGAAAATATTGCGGGTATAAAGGCCGGTCAGGGTGTCATGACAGACTTCCTTTTCCAGCTTAACGGCCATATCGTAAAAGGATCTGGCAAGGTCACCTATCTCGTCATTGTATTCCGTATCCATCTTTTTGACATCAAAGAGGCCGCTGCCCAGCTCTTCGGCAACCCTGGAAAGGTGCCTGATGGGACGGGCAATATATTCGGCAAGCACGATCGCGAAAAGAACGGAAAATATTGATCCGATCAAGAGAACAAGAAAGATCTTCCGGGTAAGGAGTTTGATTTCATTCGCGATCCCGGTATGCGAGTAGCTGAGGATCGCAGTTCCCAGTTGTGCGCCGGCGGGTTCGATTGGCACCAGGACATCAATCACCTTTTCGCCCGTTTCATTGGTATAATGCTCGCTGAACAGACTCTGCCTCTGTTGCGGACATGTGCCGGCATATTGTTCGCCGACCTTGGCCAGAGTATTGTGCATGATGATGCGGCAATCTTTATCAACGACCATGGCCTGGGTCACATACTGCTGCGCCAAGGCATACTGGATGTAGGTCCGCAGTTCCGCCAGATCTCTGCTTATCAGCGCTCTGGCGGACACATGGGCCAGATCATTGGCCACTGCCAGGCCGCGGCGGTGGTTTTCCTGGTGCATTGCTTCTTTCACCTGGGAAGCAATGGGCAGACCTGTGGCAAGTTGGGCGCCGACAACAAGGCAGATGACCAGGATACTTATTTTGACTTTGAGGGTTCTCATGCAGCTTATTGGTCCGTCGGCACAATTTTTCTGACTTGGTCGTAGTCGCTGTCCTTGGTCTTGATAAATCCGCGAATTTCCGCAGCCTCCAGGACTTCTTCATGCTCTTTATTTTTCGGGGACAAAACAATCAAGGCCTCGTTGACCCGGGCAACAAGACTGGGGTCGACCTCCATGCGGGCGGCAAAAATCCAAGTGGGAACCTCTTCGGTCTGGCCGAGAATCCGTAACTGGTCAGCCGGGATCTCACCTTTGTCAACATCCACTGGCTTGTTGATCCGCTTG
>JAIPDY010000137.1 GCA_021737445.1 Desulfotignum sp. | reverse complement strand
CAGAGCCATGTCATATTGCTGCCTTGTCATCTGCCGTGCCCTGGCATACACGGTCAGAAGTCCTTTTTGATTCTCCAGTACCTGGGTTTTTTCGGCAATCTTTTGCCGGGTCCGGGACAAAGACTGAAAGGATGGATAGATGACCAGACCCCAGTAAAGGGCAGCCCCAAGAAGAAACACCCCCCCGAAAACAACCGCCCTGATGGGAACATTGCCCCGGAACCTGTCACCCGCCGCTTTCAAAACACCTCCAGGGTTGCCGTAAACAGCAGTTGTTCCTTTGACTGCCCCACTTCGGTGTGCTGCTTGGTGACCTGGATGTTGCCAAAAACCGGGGATGTGGACAATGTCAGCATGTAATGGGCCAGTTCCGCTTCAAGGACTGTACCGGGACCGGTGATTTTTCCCTGGATATTGATTGTTCTGGCAGGGCCCTGGCTGCCCTCTTTCACCCCATAGGCCAAAGAGGTCAGCCGGATTTGGGGCGGCGTGATCCGGCACAGGTCAAAGATCACGGCCAGGGGCCGGTACCGGTCAACATAATCCCCGGCCCGGCTGATGCTTTTTTCCGATCCCCTGATGATAGACTGGATATCTGCCGCTGACACATCACTGCCGATCCGGGCCGATTCCTGATCCAGCCGGGCCAGGGCAGCCAGGTCCTTTTTATGGACGGCACTGACAATCATATTGACACCCACACCGGCCAGCAGCACCACACACCCGGCCAGAAAGACCGCCCGGGTGATGCTGCGGCTGTATCGGGTTCGGATTTTATCCCGGGTGGTGCATAAAAAATTGGGGGTGATGTCATCGGCTGACAAAGACATGCCAAAGGCCATCAGCACGGCACTGCGCGCTGCTGCCGTCCCGGGCAGCTCCGGCCTGGCAATACCGGCATCTGTTTTTGGTTCCGGCGCAAGAAACCTGACCCCGCCGGGGATCATGTCCCGGGCCATGCTCATGAACGGGGCGAACTCATCGGTTTCTCCCAGAAAATAATAATGGTCAATGGGAGTATTGCCGGTATAATGCTGGGCGCAGTAATCACCGGTCCGGATAATTTTACTCACCAGCCGCTCTGACATCTCCTGAATCTGGGCAGACAAAGAGGGGGTTTCCTGTTTTTCTTCGCCGTCAAGGGAAAGCTGTGGTGCGGCCCGGTTGTCATCCAGCTCTTCCATGAGATTCAATGCCCCGGTTCTCAGGCTTCTCACCAGCAGAGCGCCTGATTTTGAATAACAATAAATTTCACAATTATCCTGGGAGATGTGGGTAATGGCAAAAAACTGTGCCTCCGGTGTCACCTGGCCGGAGCGGATAAAATTGTGCAGGGCAAAGGGAAGGGCTGTTATACCGGTCAGAGGATACCCTGCCTGGATAAACATATTTTCCAGAGATTTGATATGATCGGCAGCTCCGCTGAAAACCAGAATTTTTTTCTTTTTCACCCCGTCTTCAACCACATCGTCCAGGATTTCAAAATCAAAAATCTCTCTGGTGTCATCAAAATCTGTTTCCCGTTTCAATCCCCAGAAAGCGGCGCCGGCAACCTTTTTCTTTGGCACATCCGGTATGGTAATATGCTTGATCTTCAAACCGGTAGGATCGATGGCACACCAGATGGCCGCTTTTTTCGCCCGTCCGGTAAACCGGCCAAGGGTTTTCTTAAGAAACTGTGCAAACCGTTCCGAGTCCGGGTGCAGGGTTTCCGGCAGGGGCAGATATTCCCATTTAACCAGGTCTCTTGGGGATTTGGCCTGCCTGATACCTGTCATCACCAGGGCCAGGGCACGGGGGGAGATAAAAACCCCGACCTGGATGTTTTTCAGACTTTTTTCCGCGGTACCGCCGGCGGACGGCTGTTCACCGGCTTGCTCATTGTCAGGCATATTCTGATATTTTCCCGGCCGTTGATTTACTTTTTCTTTGCTTTGCGTGTATTGTCACGTCATCAATAGCGATTTGACAATTTTATGTCAATAAAAATTGTGCCGTCCCTAAGGTTGCCGGATGGTAATGGTTGACATATTCTGCGGGTCATATAACATGCCAGAAAAGCGCTTTAAGGCGAAACACAGACAAAATCCATTAACCGGGGGCCAGTGATGGACAAACTACAGATCATCAAAGAGATTTTTGACACAGATTCCCAGACCGACAAAAAAATACTTGCCTTGATTCAATCGGAAAAAAACAACCGGAAAACCAAAGAAAATATCATCCAGATCGACGAGAGGGAAACCACCCGCAAACCGGTCTCCCTGCGGGTCAACATCAACACGGGAAAAGAGCGGATCACTGCCATGGCAGAGGATGTGTCCATGGTCGGGGCGTTTATAAGCACGAATAAAAAAATCAACCAGGGCGAAAAAATTGCTGTCCGCCTGATCAGTCCCGCAGGAGAGGAATTTGACTTTATTTCTGAAGTTGTCCGGGTGGACCCATCCGGGATCGGTATTTTAATCAAAAGCATCAGCGCGTTCCAGGAAGAGCGGTTTCACCAGTTTGTAAAACAATTATAGCAACAATGATAATATAAAAAAATGCGTTTGCCGGCCGGTTAATTCCAGATCCGGCTCTGATCATCCTCATTGGGATCATAGGGGTTGAATATTTCCAGCTGGCGGGTGTGTGGATCGATCTGCACGGGTGTGTGATGGTAAAAGGAAAACCACACCCCGATCCTGTCCCCGCCGGGACCCATAATATCGGCAGCCTTCATAGTGGTGGCACCTGGATGAAGATCGCTTAATTTTTTGATCTTGTCATATACCTGGTCCATGGATTCTATCTTGAACCAGAGCCGGTCATTGAACAGGTATGTGCTGTTTATTCCCACCACTGCATAAGGCAGATCGGACCGGCCGCAATAATAATAATGCAAATCAGCCGGCAGGGTGCGGTGCCGGTAAAGATCCAGAGTGACGGGATTGGACACCAGTTTTCCATAAGATCCCATACAGCCAAAAATCATGGCAGCTGCTGTCAGCAAGATAATACAGCAGCCAGTTGACAGCTGTTTTTTTCCCGGTTCATGCATAAAAAGTTATTCTCCTTCAAACGCAACCATGGCAAACACGGGACAGCCGGGGATCCGGTCTCGTCCCTTAAGATCGGGCAGCTCCACCACAAAGGCGCATTCAATGAGGTGACCTCCCAGCTTTTTCACCAGTTTCACTGTGGCACCGACAGTACCGCCTGTGGCAATAAGATCATCCACAATCACCACTTTATCTCCGGGAATGATGGCATCTTCATGGATTTCAAGGATATCGGTGCCATACTCCAGGTCATAGCTTTCCTGGAGGGTACTACAGGGCAGTTTTCCTTTTTTTCTGACCGGTACAAACCCGATGCCCAGTTTATAGGCAAGCACCCCCCCGAAAACAAATCCCCTGGCATCTATGCCCACAATCTTGTCAATGCCTTTGTCCCTGTACCGCTCAAAAAGCAGATCACAGCTGTATGCAAAGGCTTCCGGGTTTTGCATCAGCGTGGTCAGATCCCTGAAGACAACACCGTCAATGGGCCAGCCCGGAATACTTCTGATGTTTTTTTTAAGATCCATTTTTTTTATTTTCATCTCCTTTTTATTTTAACACCTGTATATATCATCTCCCAGGGAGCGGCACAATTTAAATATTGCTGCTGTCTGCACCATAGTGCAATATTATTTTGTCATTTTGGGAAACACCAAGCATTTTAGCGGCATGCCGGTTTTTCACGGCAATCTCCATGTATCCTGTGGATGATTTGAGCACAAAAGGGGTGTTTTCCGGGGCCATGGCATAGGATTCATAATACCGGGTGATCTCAACCTGGTTGACCGTCAGACAGAACCCGCTGTCACAAAACGGTTTGAATCGTTCCCAGCCAAGGTTCAGGCCGATATTGCCAAAGGTGTCAATATGGTTCACCGTCAGGACCAGTCCGGCTTCAAAGGGTTCAGGCCCAGCCGCGGCAAGGATTGTCAGGTCAGAAATCTCAGGGCCGAATGCTGCCGGGTCAGTTCCGGCAGACAGATGGGCTGCCACGGGTGCGAATATGTCCCTGCCGTGGAAGGTGCTGGAAACCGAAGAGAGAAAATAGATAGGACTTGTCAGGTTCACCACTTTTTTAATGGTGTTTTTCCGGGCCGCCGGCCACAACACCCCGTTGTCCGGGCCCACCAGAAAATAATCAGCTGTCTTTACCAGCACGGCCCGCCGTGAAGAACCAACCCCAGGATCCACCACGGTGCAGAAAATGGTGCCTTCAGGAAAATATTTAAGTGAGGTTTCAAGTACAAACGCCCCGTGGGCGATATCCTGTGGTCCTATGCCATGGCAGAGGTCCACGATCCGGGCCTGCGGGTTGACAGACAAAATAACCCCTTTGAGAATCCCGGCAAATGGATCGGTATGGCCGAAATCGGTCAGAAGTGCGATTGGGCGGCTGCCTGCTGTCTGCTGCATATCTGTCTCCTTTTTTGTTTTGGGGTTAAAATCAGCAGCAATTATGGTATAGTCATACAACTTTTATAAGGATCATGCCATGGGGATTGAGATCGAAAAAAAATTTCTGGTGAACCGGCTGCCGAATGACCTGGGGCCAGGCACCGATATCTGCCAGGGATATATCGTCAACACCCCGGACAAGGTTGTCCGGGTCCGGATCAAGGGAGATGCCGGTTTTTTAACCATCAAAGGCCGGACCGTGGCATCGGTGCGGCAGGAATTTGAGTATGAAATCCCTGTGAAAGATGCCCGGCAACTGCTGGACCGGTTCTGTGACAGCCAGATCATTGAAAAATGCCGGCACATCCATTTTCACCAGGGCACAAAATGGGTGATCGACCGGTTTTGCGGTGCCAACCAGGGCCTGGTGATGGCGGAAATCGAGCTGTCCTCCAGAGACCAGCCATTTGCAGTACCCCCGTGGGCAGAAAAGGATGTAACCGACGATCACCGGTACTGTAATGCGTGCCTGGCCATCCATCCCTACACCACCTGGCAGACAGGGGGAAAACCATGACAGATAAACCCTTAGACATAGCCGTAAAACCGGGGGCACCTCTGGCGCAGTATCTTATTGATCAGGCACCCGTGCTGTTTCTGGTGCTGGATCAAAACGGCATCATCAGCAAGGTCAACCGCTTTGCAGCCCGGCAGCTGGGACCGGATACTGCCGGAAAAGCGTTTCAGGAGATCATCGTCGATTTTCACCACACATTCAGGCTGGACCATGCTGTTGCCTGCTCTGAAAAGGCCCATCTGCTGGGTTTTAACACACCCGGCAGCAAGATAACAACCTATCGGTGCCACTTTTACCTGTCAACAGGCCAGGTGTTGGTCTTCGGGCATCTGGACATGGATGAGATCTCATCTTTGACCAATGAACTGGTGGGAGCCAATCAGGAACTCAACAACCTGACCCGAAAGTTGAACAAAAAAAACCGGGAACTGGAACGGGCCAATGCAACCATTCTGGAACTTACCCGGACAGACCCCCTGACCCGGCTGGCCAACCGGCGCTATTTTGATGAACGTATCGAACAGGTGATCTCCCTGACTGCCCGCAAATCCCAGCCCCTGTCCCTGATCATGACAGATATTGACAAATTCAAAACCGTCAACGACACCTATGGTCATGATGCCGGGGACCGGGTCCTTAAAGGATATGCAGAACTGATGAAAACCAGTACCCGCACCGAAGACCTGGTGGCCCGTTTCGGAGGCGAAGAGTTCATCATCCTGCTGCCGCTGACAGATATCCATGACGCCCATGCCTATGCAGAACGTATCCGGCTGGCCCTGCCTGAAAAAGACCTGCTGGAAAACGGACATCCCATTACGGCCAGCTTCGGGGTCAGCCAGCTGATGCCGGAAGAGGACAGCAAAAGTTTTATCAAGCGGACAGACACAGCCCTGTATAAAGCCAAAACAACGGGCAGGAATAAAACCGTGATCGCAACAGGTGGTGAAACGCCACATCAAGACAGTTGAATACCGCCACCAGGGGCTCCGCTGTGCAAATCATTTCTGTCCCCCCCTTCCTGTTCAGGGTTTCCGCTTCTTAAGAGATCCCTGGCCCTGCTTCGTTTATATGAAAGTGTTAAGTGTTAGGTGTTAAGATAATACCTGAATGCTTATACTTTCATCATTTGTTGTGGTCTCTCAGACCATGATTGTTATTTATATTTTCGTTGTGCAAGTGATTCCCGATTACATTTTTCTTTCAGGTTTCCCCTGTGCATGGAGGAACCAGGCCCAAAATTTCGTCCCTGCTCATCTCTGCCACCAACCACTAGTGCCGGGGGGTTCCTGGTGGGTTGAATCCCATTCTGACGTGTTTGCTACAGAGAGTTGGGCATGCGAAGCGTTAAGAACGGTGAACTGTTTGAGGACATACCTGCCCGCAGTTTTCACCGTTTAGCGCAGCATGCCCTACTCCCTGTCAAACGCGGCAGAGGGTGAAACCCACAGGGACCCCCCGGCACGGGTCTTTTGATCAGCCTGTACCGCAGGCATGAAGCTTTGACCAACTGCCGCCGCCATGCAAGGATCCGGAACCCACAAAGATCTCAGAATGGTTATTTGCGTTGCCCCTGAGGTTTCAGTGATCTTCTCTGGACATGGTGCCGGACAAGATGTATGATGCCAAAAGATCAGACCGGCTGACATATCATGATATCCAGACTGTGCTCGATCCCCTCCCCCCCCCCCCCGGGGGAACTGGCTGTACAGTCAAAGGACCGGGCATTTTATCTCATGCAGATTCAGCCTTCCCAGACCCTGGAAAATGTTGTCAAAGGCACGGGTATTCACCTTTGTGAACATCAGCAACCGCAGGCAGCTGCTGGCCCTGACACCTGATGTCGGCTGCCGGATGCCTGATAAAAACAAAGGAAAAACTGAATGACCAGAAAACAGATAAACTCCGGCACCAGCAAACAACTGCACCAGGAACTGGACATGCACCAGGTGGAACAGGAAATACAGAACAAAAAGCTGCCAACTGCTCAAGAGAAACTGACCATCTCCAGAAAACGGTATTTTGAACTCAATGAACTGGTTAGAAAAAGAACCGAACAGCTTGAAGAGATCAACACAGCCTTGAATGTGGTTCTAAAAAAAAGAGAACAGGATGCCCGAAACATGGAAGAAAAAATATCTGCCAACTACCAGACCATTGTATACCCTTTTCTGGACAGGCTCAGAAACACCCCTTTGAACAGCGGTCAGCACCAGCTGCTGAATTTAATCGATACAAACCTGAGGAATATCCTTTCACCGTTTTCAACAAAACTGTCTGATCCCCTGATCAGGCTCACCCCGTCTGAAATCCAGATCGCATCCATGATCAGGCAGGGCCTGACCAACAAGGAAATCGCACCGATTCTGAACAGTTCAGCACGAACCATTGACACCCACCGGGCCAATATGCGCAAAAAATTAGGGCTTAAGAACAAAAAAATCAACCTGAAATCCTATCTGTCACATCTTTAAATACTTATTTAATATACGCAAAAAATACATTTTAATTCAGTGTTTCAGCAAGTTGTCTTTGTTTTCTTTTTATGGTATTCCATTCTGAAAATCAAACCTTTGCTCAGATTGAAGGTTATCCAATGCAGAATACAGCCTCTGTCAAAATATTGATCATTGATGATGAACCAGCCATTTCAAGAATGCTGTCAATCGCATTGTCCAAAAAAGGCTATGTCATCGATACAGCTGAAAACGGCAGACAGGGCATCGAAAAAATCAGATGCAATCACTATGATCTCATCCTCACAGATATCCTCATGCCTGATGTATCCGGCAGACAGGTGGCAAGGGAACTGAAAAAAATCAAAGAGAAAACCATTCCCATTGTGGGCATGTCCGGCACTCCCTGGCTGCTTGACAACGGCCTGTTTGATGCAGTGCTGCCAAAGCCCTATTCTTTGAAAGAACTGTTCGAGCTTGTCTGTAGCATGGCACCGGTGCCGCTTTAACCAGAAACTGACTGAACAGAATATAAAGCGGTACCCGTTCCAGGGTGAGACAAAAAACCGAGGATTACAGGAGCCGGATGAACATGAAAAAAACATCTGTCAAGAAAATGCTGCCCTATATTGTCCTGGCGGTGTTGCTTTGCCTGACCGCAGGAATCCGGCACTACTGGCGTTCTCACCAGAACGAGATGAACCAGGCCCGGTTTGCCGAGTATGCCGGTTCCATCGAGAAGCAGATCAGGGGCCGGCTGCACAATTACCGGATGATTCTCGATGGCACCTCCGGCCTGTTTACTGCTTCCCGGGAAGTGACCTGGCAGGAGTGGCGGACCTATTTTGCGTGCAGTGACATCACCCGTCATTTTCCGGGAATACAGGCAGTGGCCTTTGCGGAATACGTTACCGCTGCCGAGCTGACTTCTCACACGCAACGCATCCGGGAACAGGGTT
>JAIPDY010000136.1 GCA_021737445.1 Desulfotignum sp. | reverse complement strand
GCCGGGCCCCGCTGCTCATCCAGCACGGGCAGAGCATTTTTCCCCATCTGTCTCTGGCAGTTTTCATGCAGACCCAGGGCATTACCGCTGCCCGGGTGGAAAATATGCTGACCGGCCCCTGTATCGCGATGGGTTCACATAAAATACCCATCACCAGTCAGGGATTTGCAGGCATAGGATTCACCCGGCCGGGATTTTCTTTTCTCTACCTATCTGCTGTTGATGTCCTCAACAGGCAGTTTGAAAAATCTGACATCCAGGACCGCATCATTCTTTTGGGATCATCTGCTGTCGGGTTAAACGATATTCATCACACAGTGTTTGACCCCCACTTTCCAGGGATTGAAATCAGTGCTGTCCTGGTGGACAATATCCTGAACAATGCTCTGATCATTCTTCCTGCCTGGAGCCCGGCACTAAAAATGTCAATGTGCATCTTCACAGGCCTGTTCATGGTGTTATTATTTTACCGGTCTGCAAATCCTGGTCTTTTATTTTCAAGCAGCCTTGCCTGGACAGCCGCACTGGTGGCAGCCAGCCTTTTTTTTCACTGGAACCTGTCTGTTTTTGTCTCCCCGGCTGCTCCGGTTTTCACTGTTCTGGTTCTATTTTTTCTTTTATTATTATTCCGGTACGCCATGGAAAAACGGGCTGCGTTTGTATGGTATCAGCGGCTGTCCTCTGCCCAGCAGTTGACCATGGAGGCCATGGTGTCCATGGTGGAAACCCGTGATCCCGAGACCGGTGAGCATATTGTCAGAACCCAGCATTATGCACGGGCCATTGCCGAACATCTCAGAAATATGGGATTTTTTAAAGATATTCTCACCGAGGATTTCATTAAAAATCTGTATTTATCGGTACCCCTCCATGATATTGGAAAGGTGGGAACCCCGGACAGAATCCTGCTCAAACCCGACCGGCTCACAGACGAAGAGTTTGTCATCATGAAAATGCATGCCCAGCACGGCTGTAATATCATCACCCGGGCCGCCAAAAAACATAAAGGCAGTAATTATCTGGCACTGGGTTCTCAGATCGCAGGCACCCACCATGAAAAATGGAACGGCCAGGGATATCCATTAGGACTGTCCGGCACACAGATTCCACTGGCCGGCAGAATCATGGCCATTGCCGACGTATATGATGCATTGATCAGCAGGCGCTGCTACAAACCCCCTTTTTCCCACGAAAAAGCCATGGCCATCATTCTTGAAGAAAAAGGCAAATTATTTGACCCCCTGATTGTGGATACCTTTGTCCAGATTGAGGACCAGATTATTCAAATTGCAAATGAATTTCAAGACACAGAGGAAAATCATTAAAAAGGCAGGCAATGAATTTACAAACCGTTATCTATTTTATCTTTTAAAAAAGGGTATGCCCATGATCGATTTTATGGAAATACTGCCTGGCAGGCAGCGGCTCAAAAGAGTGTACCTTACCTTAATACTCTGGTTTTTCGGCCGGGCCATCCAGGCGGCAGCCCGGGTGGATCACGGCGTAAAATCTGAATTCGCCGCCATGCCCGGCCATTACACCTTCTGCCTTGGCGCCTTTCCCAACGGTCCTTTCATGGTGGTGGGAAAGGATGCACAGGGCCGGGTCAGATACCTGGGGTCTTCCACTGCAAACCGCACCATTCACCTGCATCTGATGTTTAAAAGCATAAACCTGCTGTTTGTGACCCTTACCTTGCAGGAAAGCACTTCAACAGCCAATGCCAGGGACAGGTTGTTTGTGAGCGGAGATGTGCCCCAGGCCTGTGCCGTGGTGCGGGTCATGGATTTAATCCAGGTATTGCTGCTCCCCAAATTTCTGGCAAAACTGGCTGTCAAACGCTATCCTGACTGGTCTCTGAAGCGCCGGACACTGGTCCGGGCAATGGTTTATATCCGTGCGGTTGCCGGACATTAAGGAGCTGACCATGACAGATCTGTCTCATTTTTTATGCCGCACCAAGACCGCTTTTGGGGCCCATGCCCTGTCTCACCTGCCTTTTGATCTGTCAGGCATGGATGCCTGTAAACCGTTTGTCATCACGGACCAGCCGGCCCGGGATGCAGGCCTGCATAATCTTCTGACCGCTGCATTCAAAGATTCAGACATGGCTTTAGGCATTACCACCCTGACCGATTTTGACGATATTGAACCGCTGTACCACCTGTTTGTGGACAAGGGATATGACAGTATCCTGGCCCTGGGCACCGGTCCGGTTGTCCGGACTGCCAAACGCCTCAACCTTGCGGTGTGCATGGGCCCTGAAATCTTAAGATCCGATGCCGGCCCCCAACAGATCAACCGCCCCCTGCTGCCGCTGGCATTTATTCCCACCCTGCCCTCAGACGGCTGTGAAACCACCATGACACTTGTTTTAGACCGGTTTTTTGTGTCTCCATTCCTGTCGGCTGATTTGGCGGTTGTCACCCCGGAGGCCATGCTGGGAGCCCCCGACAACAGGATACTGGATGCCGGGTTGACCAGCCTTGCCGTCTGCTGCCAGGCTTTTGTCTTATCCGGCAGCCCCCTGGTCAGGCCCCATGCCGCCACAGGGATCCGCCTTGTCATGGACACCCTGCTCCCTCTGATCCAACCCCCAGGACAAGATGAACTTTTATGCCAGAAAGCAAAAAAAAACCGACAGCTTCCGTTAGCCAAACTCACCCTTGCGTCAGTTCTGTCCGGGTATATCCGGTCCCATATCCCGGATCTGAACACATACCTGATCCAGGTTTCGGGCATGGACATGGCCCTGGCCCTGATTCCCATGCTTGACACCTGCAAGGGCGCCTCCCCCTGGCCGGGAAAACTGCTGCTGCCCCTGACAGATCCGGACCGGTACACGGCAGTGCCGGGACACCTTCGGCCGGAGGCAGCCATCCAGACCATTCAGCAACTTGTCCGGGATCTGTCCTGGACATTGCCAGAGGAGGTTTCCCATGGAGATGCCTGAGTATTTTGAATTCTGTGGCCGGGTCAACCTGGTTGCCGGCCATGATGCCCTGGAACAGATTCCTGGCCTGCTGTTATCCATGGGCGCCAAAAATCTTATGATCATCACAGACCAGGGCGTGAGCCGGGCAGGCCTGGTGGAAATTCTTGTTCAGAGCCTGGACAGCCGCATCACGGTCAGAACCATCCAGGATGAGGTGCCCCCGGATTCAGACATAGATATTGTCCATACCCTGGCCCGCAGATACCGGAAAAACACCTGTGATGCCATCATCTCCCTGGGGGGCGGATCAGTCATGGACACTGCCAAAGGGATGAATATTCTGGTATCAGAAGGGGCTGACAACCTGAGAGCCTTTACCGGGGCCGGGGTGCTCAAGCATCGGCTCAAGCCCTTGATAGCGGTGCCCACCACTGCAGGCACCGGATCAGAGGTCACTCAGGTGGCGGTGATCGCTGATCCGGATCATGGCAGAAAATTATTTTTTACCTCCCATTTTCTGATACCGGATGCTGCTGTGATCGATCCCCGGATGACGTTGACCCTGCCCCCCCATATCACGGCAGCCACAGCCATGGATGCGTTGTCCCACGCAGTGGAAGCCAGTATCTGCCTGGCAGAAAACCCATTGAGCACCGCCCTGGCCCATGACGCCATCGACCTGATCCGGTGCCATCTTCCGCGCGTGGTAAATCATCCAGATGACCCAGCCGGCCGTCTGGCTCTGGCCACGGCCGCAGCCCTGGCCGGCATGGCATTTTCCAATTCCATGGTAGGCATGGTGCACACCCTGGGCCATGCCGTGGGATCGGTCTGTCATGTGCCCCACGGCGCCTGCATGGCTGTCCTGCTGCCCCATGGCATGACATATAATTATCACAGAACACAGACACAGCTGGCAGATCTGCTGCTTCCCCTGGCCGGAGAAGAGATATTTGCCAGGACGGCACCCCGGGACCGGGCACAAAAAGCCATTGATCAGGTCCGGCAGATAAACCAGGGCCTGCACCTTGCCACAGCCGGGGCCCATGCGGTCCGGCTCAAAGATATCACAGACAAAAACAGACAAATCCTGGTTCCCCTGCATCGGCTGCCGGAAATTGCCGGAACCGCCCTGGGTGACGGCAGTATTTTCTACAATCCTGAAGACCTGGAATATGATGACTGTCTCATGGTTCTGGAGGCGGCATTTCACGGTGAGCCCCTGGACCGGTCCAGTATCAGAAAAGGATGACAAGGATGACACCACCCCGCCGCAATACCGGATTTATGGGAAAAATCATGGTCGTGGACCTGACGGTAAAAACCATTGAAACCCAAACCGTCTCCCAGCAGATTTACCGCTCATTTCTATCGGGCATGGGCCTGGCAGCCCATGTGCTGTACCACAACATTCCCAAAGGTGCCGATCCTCTGGGACCAGACAATATGCTGGGGTTTGTGTCCGGCCTGCTCACCGGCACCGGCTCTTTTTTCACGGGAAGGTGGATGGTCACCGGTAAATCCCCTTTGACCAGCGGATGGGGGGAAGCCAACTGCGGCGGGCATTTTTCTCCTGCCATCAAGCGCTGTGGTGTGGACGGTATTTTTGTTACCGGCATCAGCGATCAACCGGTATACCTGTATGTGGATGACACCACAGCCCTTTTGAAAGATGCCGGCCTTTTGTGGGGCATGGACACCGTGGAAACTGAAACACAGCTTCTAAAGCGGTATCCGGGGGCCAGGGTGGCCTGCATCGGACCAGCAGGCGAACGGCGCTCCCTCATGGCCGGGGTATCCACGGACAAGGGCCGTATGGCGGCCCGGTCCGGGCTGGGGGCGGTCATGGGGGCCAAAGGGCTTAAAGCCCTGGTTCTGGCAGGCAACAAGCGCATTGGGGTCCACAACAAAGAAGCCATGAAACGCATCTCCCGGATCTGCAGCAAATGGGTACAGCTTCAGCCGCCTTTTCTGCCGGGATTTCTCACCGCCCCGGTGGGGGCATTATTGCGGACCATGCCCTGGGTGTTCACCCAGGACGGGCTTTTGTATAAAATACTTCTCAGAAAATGGGGCACCGTCTCCATGAACCAGATATCTGTGGAAATGGGGGATGCCCCCATAAAAAACTGGAAAGGCAGCAGCCGCGACTGGGGATTTTTCAAAAACCTGTCTGCCAATCCGGATAAATTTACAAAAAAACAGCTCCGCAAGTTTCACTGCTATTCCTGCCCTCTGGGGTGCGGGGGCATCTGCACGACAACCGGCAGATACCCTTTCACCCACAAACCGGAATATGAAACCGTGCTTTCCTTTGGCGGATTTGTGCTGAACCGGGATGTAAATACCATCTTTGATATCAACGAGACCCTGAACCGGGCCGGAATGGACACCATTTCCGCCGGCCATGTGGTGGCCTTTGCCATGGAATGCTTTGAAAAAAAGATCATCACCCTGCAGGATACCGCAGGTATGGCCCTGAAATGGGGCAGTCCCGAAGCCATATCCTGGCTGGTGGATCAGATCATACACAGACAGGGCATCGGCCATATCCTGGCAGACGGTGTGGCAAAAGCAGCCGGCCGCCTGGGTCAAGAAAGCCATGCCTTTGCCGCCCATGCCGGAGGTCAGGAACTGGCCATGCATGACAGCCGCAATGACCCTGGATTTGCCCTGCACTACAGTGCGGAACCAGCCCCTGGCCGCCACACCAGCGGGGCCTGGCTCTATTATGAGATGTACCAGCTGTGGAAAAAAGTTGCCGCCGCACCCAGAATACCCCTGGTATACAACAAGGCCCGCAAATATGAAACAACATCCATTCAGGCACATATGGCCAAAGCCAATTCCCAGTTCATGAATGTGATGAACGGGGCCGGTGTCTGCCTTTTCGGCGGATTTCTAGGTGCCCGCCGGATCAGGATTTTTGACTGGCTCAATGCCGCCACCGGCTGGCACATGACCCCGGATGACTACATGGCAGCCGGCACCAGGATCCAGACCCTGAAGCAGGCTTTTAATCTCAAACACGGCATCCAGCCCAAAAATTGTATTGTCAAAGGCCGGCCCCTGGGACATCCGCCCCAGGCCCGGGGCGCAAACAAAGGCCGGTCAGTGGATATAAAAGCCCTGACCCGGGCATACTGGGAGGCATTCGGCTGGGACACAGAAACCGGAAAACCAACTGACCGGCAAATCGATGCGGTCACCACTGTTTTATGATCCAGGAGAAATTTTATGGCATTTTTCATCACCAAAGACTGCACCGGATGCACGGCCTGCCAGCGCATCTGCCCCACCCATGCCATATCAGGGGAAAAAAAACAGCCACATATTATTTTTGATCCGGCCTGCATCGACTGCGGGGCCTGCGGCCGGATCTGTCCTGCCGGGGCGGTGGCAGACCCGTTCGACAGGATGGCGTTAAACATACCCAAAAAAGAGTGGGTCAGGCCTGTATTTGATCTGGACCGGTGCACGGCCTGCCATATCTGCATTGATGCGTGTCCGGCAAATGCCCTGGATGCGGTCTTGCAGAAAGTAAAAGACCTGCATCCCTACCCGGTGCTTACCCGGGAGCCGGACTGCATGGGATGCGGATTCTGTGCCGCAGAATGCCCGCTGGATGCCGTAATCCTGGAAAAAAATTCAAATAGTTAGGGAGAGGGGAGCCATTGGTGGATAAAAAAGAAAATCCAAAACCGGCACAGATACTGGTGGTGGATGATGATGAAGCCATCAGGGATGCACTCAAAGAGATTCTTGAAGATGACTATGACGTCAGTTGTGTGGACAGCGGGTCCAAGGCAGTCGCCCAGGTCAAATCCCATGCATTTGACCTGGTTTTTCTGGATATTGTCATGCCGGAAATGGATGGGATTGAAACCCTCAGGCAGATCAAGGCGGTTGACCGGAACCTGGATGTCATCATGATTTCAGCGGTTGACCGAGCCCAGGAAGCCACAGAATCCCTGAAACTCGGGGCCTATGATTATATCACCAAACCGTTTGACCATGAAATCATTTTAAACCGGCTGGAAAAAATAGTTTACAAGCAGAACCTGGCCAAGGAGGTCCGGTATCACCGGTCCCAGGCAATGGCCGGCGCGTTTGAGCCAAAAATCATCAGCCGGTCCAGTCATATGACTGCCGTGTTTCAGCTCATGGAAAAGGTGGCTGGGTCTGCCAGCAATGTGTTGATCACAGGTGAAAGCGGCACCGGCAAAGAGTTGATTGCCCATGCCATCCACAACCTGAGCCCCAGGAAAGAAAAGCCGTTTGTGGCCATCAACTGTGCAGCCATTCCTGCCGAACTCATGGAGGCGGAACTGTTCGGCCATGAAAAAGGATCATTTACCGGGGCCTTCCGCCAAACCACGGGAAAATTTGAGTTCGCGCACCAGGGCACCATCTTCCTGGATGAAATCGCCTGTCTCAAACCTGAATTCCAGGCAAAATTACTGCGATTCATCCAGGAGCGGGAATTTTCCAGGGTGGGCAGCAACCGGACCATCAAGGTGGATGTCCGCATTATTGCCGCCACCAACACCCGGCTGGAAGAGATGGTCAAAACAAAAGATTTCAGAGATGACCTGTATTTCAGACTCAATGTGGTGCCGGTGGAGCTGCCGCCCCTGCGCCAGAGAAAAGGGGATGTAGCGCTTCTGGCCGGTTTTTTTCTGGACCGGTTCAACCGCCGGATGAACAAACAGATTACAGGCATCACCCCCAACGCACTGGCGGTCCTGGAGGACTACCCCTGGCCGGGAAATATCCGGGAACTGGAAAATCTGATGGAGCGGATGGTGGTACTGGGATCTGACAACCAGGCCATTGATGAAAAAGATCTGCCATTTGACCTGCTGTTCCATACCGATTCGGGCCGGGAGGCTGCTGAAGGGGCCAGGGGAAACAAGGGGCTGATCAAGGCCCGCCAGGCGTTTGAACGGCATTATATTTTGCGGGCCCTGCAAAACTGCCAATGGAACCAGACCCAGACGGCCCAGGTGCTTGGAATTCACAGAAACACCCTTATTCAGAAGATAAAGGGACTGCACCTGATTTTGGATCAGAACGGCCCGGAACAAGGTCCTGACTGATCCTGGGAAGGCGGACGCTAAAACAGGTACCAGCGCCTTCATTGGTCTCAAGATCGATCTGTCCCCCATGTTCCGTGATCACTTTATGGGTAATGGCAAGGCCCAGGCCCGTGCCTTTGGTTTTGGTGGTGAAAAAGGGATTGAAAATATTTTTTGCCACATCCTGGGGCATGCCATTACCTGTATCCCTGAAATCAAGCAGCACCCAGTTATTATCACATACGCCTGATATCATAATGTTTCCACCCTGGGGCATGGCCTGTGCCCCGTTTTGAAGCAGGTTTATAAAAGCCTTTTCCAGCTGGTCTGCATCTGCCTGCACCTGTCCCAGATCATCAGGCAGGTCTGTTATGAAAAAAACATTTCGGCTGTTGAAATCCGCTTCCAGCAACGCCCTGCAATGGACCAGCAATGCGGCAATATCTGTGGAGACCAATCTGTAAC
>JAIPDY010000251.1 GCA_021737445.1 Desulfotignum sp. | reverse complement strand
GGCCAGCTGATCATGGCCGTGGCCCTGGACCATTTCGGGCTGTTAGGGGTACCGGTGCAGGCCATCTCCTGGCCCCGGATCCTGGGCATCGCCCTGGTCACGGCAGGGGTGGTGCTGATCAGAAAATTCTGAAAAGGCCCTGAAAACTTACGAAAAACACCCAAAAAGGGTATGGTAACCGTTCTGAAAATTTGGAAAAAACGCCCATGAGAAGCAAAAATATCATTCATACAGTCAGCTGCCATGCCGAAGGGGAAGTGGGAGACGTGATTGTGGGAGGGGTGGCCCCGCCGCCGGGAGATACCCTGTGGGACCAGTCCCGGTGGATTGCAAAGGACCAGACCCTGCGGAACTTCATGCTCAATGAACCCAGAGGCGGGGTGTTCCGCCATGTGAACCTGCTGGTGCCTCCCAGGCATCCTGATGCACAGATGGGGTTTATCATCATGGAGCCGGAAGATACCCCGCCCATGTCCGGATCCAACTCCATCTGTGTTGCCACGGTGCTGCTGGAAGCCGGCATCCTGCCCATGCAGGAACCGGAAACCAGGATCACCCTGGAGGCCCCGGGCGGACTGATCCAGGCAAGGGCTGCCTGTGAAAACGGCCGGGTCAAGACCATGACCGTCCATAATGTTCCCTCTTTTGTCCACCAGCTGGCCGTGCCTCTGGAGGTGCCGGGCCTGGGAACATTGACCGTTGACACCGCCTATGGCGGAGATTCCTTTGTGATCGCGGATGCAAAAACGCTGGGGTTTGACGTGGTGCCGGATGAGGCCAGGGAGCTGGTTGAAACCGGCATCCGTATCACCAATGCCGCCAATGACCAGCTGGGGTTTGTTCATCCGCACAATCCTGACTGGACCCATGTTTCCTTCTGCCAGCTGGCCGCACCCCTGAAAAAGGAAAACAGGATATGGGTGGGGAAAAATACCGTGGCTATTCAGCCCGGCAAGCTGGACCGGTCCCCTACCGGCACCGGATGCAGTGCCCGCATGGCCGTGCTGGCCGCCAAAGGCCTTCTCAAGCCCGGGGATAAATACATCGGCGAGTCCATCATCGGATCCCGGTTTTTCTGCCGCCTGGAGCAGACCACATCAGTCGGAACGGTTGATGCCATCATCCCTTCCATCACGGGCCGGGCCTGGATCACCGGCACCCACCAGCACATGCTGGATCCCCATGACCCCTGGCCTGAAGGCTACAAGGTGGCTGATACCTGGCCAAGGATATAAAATATTTCAGAATCGGTCATGACCCGCTGAAAATGCAAGTCATATCAAACGGTTAATCATTTTGTTTCTGGAGAATGACAATATATTCCTGGCGCATGGTATTGGCCATTCCGATAATTTGCCTTGGCAGAGACCGGACAGGCAGTAATCCTTTTGATTTTCCGATATCCATCACTATCTTATGCAATCCCATAACAGCTTCTTTCCGGATATTCAACGCCTTGCTCAACTGGCTGTCGTTGGTGCCGATTATGATGGTACACATCCGGTTTTTTTTAAGTACACGGGAACATTCGGAAAGCACCTTTTCCATATCTTCCAGATACATGGCATATTTTTCTTTGAGATTTTTACCACGCAGTCCTATCATTTGTTCACCCAGGTGAGAAATTTCAGTGTCAAAATATTTTAATTGAGAAACATCATTTTTCAGATAATCAATGGCAAAACTATAAGGCGGAGAAAATATGATACCATCCAGGCTACTGGTTTCAATATCCAGATTTCTGGCATCACCTTGATATAGATCTGTTTGGGCCGGGAAAATATTCAATTGCTTCAAAACATGGCTGATTTTATTTACTGCAGCAGTATAACGTTCCAGAATAGATGTAAAATATTCAGCATGTGATTTTTTTTGGCTTCTCCTTGCATAACCACCGCTGTCAAGGAAAGCCAGAAAGATCAAATTGAAAATTTTTTCATTTTCAGCCGGATTCAGCAAGGGGGTGTTTTTTAAAAAAAGTTTTTTTTGTTGGGAGATTTTTTCAAAACAGGTATTGAAATCAGAAAACAGATTTTCATGCCTGCTGGTAAATATATCCAGAGAAGCAGGGTCTATCTTCAAAGCATCACATTTAGCCTGGGCCATGAATTTACAAAACGGACTGGCATCAATCCCGATTGCATTAATACCCATTAAAGCCGCTTCAACAGGCACTGTCCCTGATCCCATCATGGGATCAAGAATGGTGTCCCCTTGCTTGATTCCCATGATATTAATTATGGCCTTTATCATCTGCGGGTGAAATTTCCCCCGGTATGGGAAAAGCCCGTGTGTGGCGTACCCTGTTCTGAACTGGTTATTAATAAAAAATGATTTTAAGCGGGAAGACGAATAATCAGGAATTTTGACTGGATCTCCAGTGCAGATGAAATAATGATTGGTGAATTCGCCGTCCACTTTTACAAAATAGGCGCTGTTCTTTATGAGCTCCTTTTTTATAAGGATTTTGCTTTCATAATATGCAAGTGCAAGCTCATATACCTCATTTAAGCCGGGAGATATCTCAAGTCCGGGAGAAAAAAGTTTATGATACATCCCTTTTTGTAAGATATTGCGGGCATTTTCTATTGCACAATTTGAATTATCGGCGGCCTCTGCCATCGGTACCTTTCGTAATGGGTAAAACATCCATGGATGTGGCATCATGTTCTATCTCAATGATTGCAAGCACACCTTCAGATATGGCAAGATTTTTCCATACAGGAAAATATGGCTCAATTTCAGCGAAATTGCCTATTCTGTCTGTCAGGTATTTGTACATATCCCGGGATGGCAGTATCAAAATGCCGCCTTCAATTACATTGTCAAGCAGGCCCACAGCCATCTTATTCAATGCCCTGTGGCTTGAAGAAATATTGCCGGTTTCCCATTCCACCGCAAAAAATTTATTATCAGGCAGAAATTTTACAGAATCAACCGGGCCCGGTCTCAGACGAGAGGCAATTTTCATGCGGTATTCACCTTTCCATCCATTATTTTCAAGGGCTGCAATAAAATTCTTTTTTATGGGAACCACGCCATTTGCCTGTTTAACAGGATACAGGGTGAATTTTTTACTGTTTACAGGCCATGTGATGGTTGTTATGGCCTCTTGTACTTCAGTCAGTATGGTTTTAAATGTATCCGACCTGGAGAAAGGACCCTTTTGTATGAGGAATTCAGTTTTCAATATTTTCATGTAAAAGTTCCTCTACGTCGTGGATAAAGTCGGCAGCACTGGTGTTCAGTGTTTTGGAAAGCAACAGAATGGTTGTCAGGCTAGGTTGTCGCAATCCCCTTTCCAGAAGTGATATATAGCTGCGGTCCAGTCCGCATTCCTGTGACAATTTTTCTTGGGACAGTTTATTAATGGCTCTGTGTTTTCGAAGTACCTGGCCGAATATTTTTTCTATCCTCAAAAGATGAATCTCCTAATTTGCTGAAACTACAATACATAGTTTGATCTTGTGATTCTACAGACTATAGTCCGCAAAAAAGCATTTGATCAGGCTTGATTTGTATGATAATAAATTCAAATGACTTTTTTGAATCAGAAAATGAAGGATAGAAATGTTATTTAAGGCTTTGCAGATAGATGATGACCAATCCCTGGGCCGGTTTGCCCGTAAAACCAAAATTCCAGTGAAACGGCTTAAATATTATAATGATGCTCGAATACTCCCTTCAGGAAACGATCTTGATATCATATTAAAGGAAGCTGATATTTCTTTAATCAAGCTGATGCTTTTGACAGGTAATCTGACCAGGGAATTGAAAACATTGGTTGCTGAACATGCAGACCACATCACCAGAATTTTATCCCCTCTTCCCAAAAAAGAAAAATCCGAAAAGCAGATAAAACCGATTTTTACGACAGAACTGGGAAAATTGTTTCAAGGTGACTGCCTTGACCTGCTTGAAACAATTGAAAATGATAGTGTGGATCTGGTTTTTGCGGATCCGCCATTTAATTTGAACAAGCTGTATCCTTCCGGAATAAATGATGACCTTAAGGCAGACCAGTATCTGTCCTGGTGTGAAAAATGGATTGTTGAATGTGCCCGTATTCTAAAGCCGGGCGGCAGCTTTTTTATCTGGAATCTGCCAAAATGGAATTCCCGGATAGCTGAATATTTAAATGTCATATTAACCTTCAGACACTGGATTTCAGTGGATATTAAATATTCTCTTCCTATTAAGGGAAGGTTGTATCCGTCACACTATTCATTGCTTTATTATTGCAAAGGAGAAAAACCCCAAACGTTTGAGCCTGACAGGATTCCCATGGGAATTTGTCCCCACTGCCACGGGGATTTAAAAGACTATGGTGGGTATAAAAACAAGATGAATCCCAACGGGGTCAATATAAGTGATGTATGGCTGGATATTCCGCCGGTAAGGCATGCAAAGTATAAAAAGCGAAACGGCTCAAATGAATTGTCCATAAAGCTTTTGGACAGGATAATAGAGATGTCGTCCAGAGAAGGGGATCTTGTTTTTGATCCTTTTGGTGGATCCGGTACAACATACGCGGTTTCACAAATAAAGAAAAGAAGATGGATTGGTGTTGAAATCGGACCTGTAGAGGACATCATTGAGCGGTTTCAAAAACTGGAAGAAGATCGCTTAAACCTTGAACAAATAAGAAAAAACACCAATTGTCTGATTCCTGAAAAACATTATCAAAAAAGAGTGGCACAGGGATTATGGACCCCTGAAACATTCAGAATCAAAAAAAGCAGCTAAATATCCTGGAGCCGGCCAAAATCCTTTTCCAGTGATTTTGCCTTGTCCTCTTTGCCCTGTTTTTTGAGTTTTTCTGACAAGGCGTTGAGTTTTTCTTCCAGCAGGGGAAGAATCTCATTTTTCAGGGTGTCTCCCATTTTCTGGCCGGAGGTTTTCAATTTTTGTTCCATCTCTGCCATGGCATCTTTCAATGCCTGGTATTCTTCTGTTTCAGGGACTGTTTCCATCTTTTTTATCATATCTGTCATGCTTTTTTCCATGGCCTGCCAGAACGCTTCCAAAGAAGAGGCTGCCGCAGCAACCGGCGTTTTTGTGCTGCCGGCGACGATGGCATTATCGGCAATTTTTTTGCCGCCCGGCTCTGACTGTTCAATGAACACCGCTTTTGCCCCTGTATTCCCCGGTGCACTGCCGATGAAAAACCGGGAGTGTTCCGTGGCGCAGTCTGAAAGGGTTTCAGGGATCTCCACTGCAACCAGAAAGACTGCCTCTTTGGTATAGGTGATGTCTTTCACCTGTCCGACTTTTGTGTTTTCATATATTACCGGATCCCCCTGTTTCAATCCGTTCACCCGGTCAAAGGAGATGGAAAACCGGGCCGGGGTGCACCCGGCAGTCAGGGTAATGGCCAGTGCCGCAACCAGTAAGGGGGAAAAAACGCGATATCTATATTTTTTCATTGTTTTTACAGGCATCAGTTAAGGTCCTCATTGCTTTTATTGGGTACAGGCACCTTGAGTACCGGCACCCCTTCCTTGTGAAGCAGTTTTTCTTCCTCCTGGGTGGTGGTGCCGCGGATACTGCGGTATTCAGAAGCACCATAATGCATTTTCAAGGCTTCCTTTGCAAAGGTGTGGCCCACATCTTCAAAATTTTTTTCCACAAACCTGGCCACCCGCTCCGTGAGTTCTGTCATGGCTTCCTGGCTGGCCTGCATGGCCTGCATGGCCTGCCGGGCCTGGGGACCAGGGCCGGCACCCGATGTTTTAATGGCTATGGGGTGGAGCTTTTGCACCACCGAGGTTGTTTCACAGACAGGGCATTGCAGCAGTCCTTGGGTCTGCTGGGAGTCCAGGTCCTGTTTGTCCTGAAACCAGCCTTCAAAGGCATGGCCGTTTATGCACTCCAGGTCAAATACGATCATATGATTTATTTCCTTTCCGGCACAGCGCCATGATCACGCTCCAAGATTAAACTATATCTGATACCTGTTGGTTTTTCAATCGGGAAATGCGGTGAATGCCGTCTTGGGACTGGACACAGGGAAACAGGCTGTTGTTGGTGAGCAAAGGGTGCCGGGGGATATCAAACCGGGCACAAGATACTGCGGTTTCCCACATGGGGGTGTGGGGTATGGGGGAGTAATAGGCCAGCACCGGCTGAATCCCGGCCTTTCTCACAAAGGCCATGGAGGCGGCCACATCATCTATATCCTGTCCGGGCAGGCCGCACAAAAGGTATGCCCCGATCTGGCGGCTGTCAAATCCGGCAGCTTTCAGGGCAGACACAGCGTGGAAAAATTCATCTGCCAAAACCTTTATGTCATGGCGCCGGTTTCTGGAAAAGTCTGCGGTTTCAAGCCCTAACCGGATGGTTTTGAATCCGGATCTGAACATGAGGTCCGCTGCCCAAGGGGTGATTTCCCGGATATGCAGGGCATTGGGGGTGTGAAAGGATCATTTCACTGATCAATTCCAATCTCCGCAAAAATATACAATACAGTTTTGCGGGATTTATTTATAGTAGGTTAAATGATGAACCCATGTTTTAATGAGTGATTAATTTTATGACGTTTTCAAATAAAGGTTTCCGGGAGGGTGTCAAAGCCGGCATCCCTATTGCTGTCGGGGTTGCTTCCTATGGATTTGTTTTTGGTATCTTAAGCCGGAATGCCGGGCTTGATCTCTGGGAAGCCCTTTGCATGAGCATGTTCGTCTTTGCCGGTGCCAGCCAGTTTGTTGCCCTTGATATGTGGATCAGCCCCCTTCCCATGGCCGCCATTATTTCCACCACCTTTGTGGTCAACCTGCGTCATGTTTTAATGGGTGCGGTGCTGGCCGACCGGTTTAAGAACATGACCGGTCCTCAAAAATACGGTTCCCTGTTCTTCATGGTAGATGAAAACTGGGCCTATGCGATCAATGAATGGAAACACGGAGATCAGAATGCAACTCTTCTCGCCGGCACTGGTTTTTCCATATTTTTCTCATGGGCCGTCTCCACCCTTGTCGGCAACGTGCTGGGTACAAGACAGATCGACCCGGCCAAATGGGGGATCGATTTTTGTTTTACCGCTATTTTCATTTTTATTGCCACTGGCATGTGGCAGGGAAAAAAAGATCTGCTGCCCTGGATTGCGGCCGGGGTTACAGCTTTTTTATTTTCCCGGTATCTGCCCGGTAAATGGTACATCCTAGCCGGCGGGTTAGCCGGCAGCTTTACAGGAATGATAACCGATGACACCTGAAATGAACTCTTTGATCACCATATTCGGGATGGCTGCTGTCACTTATTTTACAAGAATTTTTGGATTTGTTCTGTCGGACAGGATGTCCACCGTGCCGGACTGTGTTAATCGGTTCTTGATAAATATCCCCGGAACCATTATCATATCGATTATCGTACCGCAGATTTTCAACGGGAAAAAAGAAGCCCTGATTGCCGCCGTCATCTGTTTTATGGTGGCCGTCAGATTCAGAAATATGGTGCTGGTCATGATCACCGGGGTGATAACGATTTATTTTTTAAGAAACCACATCCTTTTTTAAGGACTTGTGTCAAAGAAGGCGCAATGATGCACCGTGAGTTTAGAGAATATATTTCCATCCGGCACCTGAACAATCTGGAAGCCTTGAATGCCTTGTTTTACAAGCATACTTTCGGCCGTCATTTTCATGAGGCATATGCCATCGGCATTATCCTCAATGGTTCGGAAACTTACGAGTGCAATCAAAAAACCATTGTCGCCCCCCGCGGCAGCATCGTCATTGTCAACCCAGGCGAAATCCACAACGGACACGCCTCAGATGTAGAGGATGGCTGGCGCTATTTTATGATTTATCCAAAACTGTCCATGATTAAAAAGGTGTTGCATCAGATGGATCTGGACACGGAAAGACTGCCCTAGTTTAAAGAAAATGCCGTGTTTGATCACCGTCTGAAATTCTGCTTTGAACAGTTCATGGCAGCCTTGACAGGTCAGGACACCCGGCTGAGTCTTGAAACCCATTTTATCTGCCTTTTGCGTGAATTGATCCACAGGCATGCCGATTTTGATGTCCCTGTTTTTGATAAAGAACTGGATCATCCGGCACTGGAAAATGCCGTGGAAAAAATCCACGACCTTTACAACGAGAACCTTTCTCTGGAATCCCTTGCCAATGATGCGGATATGAGTGTTTATGCCCTTTTAAGACTTTTCAAAAAACGGATCAGAGTTTCCCCTTACCTTCTGCAGGCAGGGCTTCGGATTAAACATGCAAAAACCTGTTTAAAAACCGGCGCCTCTTTTGCCGAATCCGCTGCAGAATGCGGGTTTACAGACCAAAGCCATATGACCCGCCAGTTCAGGCGATGGATCGGCATCACTCCCGGCGACTATGTTAAATCCTTATCCGCGCTTTAGCCGGGCACATCTGTCATGCTCTTAGGACCGCAAATATCCTGGCCTGTAATCGGCATTTTACCGTAGGGTAGGAAGACGCTTTTTGTTAAGAAAAGTATAAAAAAATCATACAATACACCTTTTC
>JAIPDY010000257.1 GCA_021737445.1 Desulfotignum sp. | reverse complement strand
CGGAAAAGCGACTTTGTTGCCAGATCAGTTAAAGGTGAAACAGAAACTGTTATATCCCGGCCGGGCGGAGACGAATTTATCGTATTGGCCCATGATCTGAACCATGCTCAGTGCGCAGCAAAACTTGCCAGGCGATTGCTCAAGGAAATAGCTGCACCGTATAATCTGGACGGCCGCGAGGTTTTCATAACAGCCAGTATGGGTATTGCCCTGTATCCTGATGACGGAAAAGATGTGGATGCGCTTTTGTTAAACGCTGAAAAAGCGATGAGACAAACAAAGAGCAAAGGGATAAACAACTATTGCTTTTACTCAAAATCCATGCATTCCGCTGTTCTGGAAATTTTGACGCTGGAAAGCGAACTGCACAGAGCACTTGAGCGAAAAGAGCTTGTGCTCTACTACCAACCAAAGGTCAATGCGGCAACCAGAACCGTCACAGGGATGGAAGCGCTGATACGCTGGAATCATCCAGACAGGGGGTTGATTTCACCCATGCTGTTTATCCCCATCGCTGAAAAAAGCGGTCTCATCCTGCCCATCGGAGAGTTTGTCATACGCACCGTGTGCAGGCAAATCCAAACATGGCAAAAGGCCGGTTACAAGCAGATCAACGTTGCCCTGAACGTGTCGAGCCACCAGTTTGAGAAACAGGATCTGACAGGCATAATAAAGGCGGCCTTGCAGGATACGATGATTTCTCCGAACTGCCTGGGATTGGAAATAACAGAAAGCACCCTTATGGGCAACACTGAAAAAGAGCTTCAGATCCTGACTGAACTGAACGATCTGGGGATAGAGCTTGCAATTGATGATTTTGGTACGGGATATTCATCCTTGAGCTATTTGAAAAAACTGCCGCTGGATTATTTGAAGATCGATAAATCCTTTATTGATGATGTCGTGTCTGACAGCAGAGATCAAGCTATTGTCAGGGCAACGATTGTTATGGCCCACGGCCTGAATATGAAAACCATTGCCGAAGGCGTGGAAACAAAAGAGCAGTTAACCTTTTTACAGGAGCATGGATGTGACGAAATCCAGGGCTATTTGTTCAGCAGGCCTTTGCCGGCAGATCAAATCCAGGATATTGTTCAGAACACTTTACACAAGGGCTTATGATGAGAAAACTGGTAATTGCTACAGCGGCCGCCATGTTCATCTGCGTGACCGCCGCAGGTGCACAGGCTGCTGAATTTCCGAACTTTTCGTTCAACGGCTTTGGTACGCTCGGAGTAGTCCATTCTGACGAGGACCAGGCAGATTTTGCCTCAAACCTGTTCGCTCCCGACGGGGCAGGGTACACCCGTGACTGGAGCCCTGAAGTGGACAGCGTGCTGGGAGTGCAGATCACCACCAATCTCACGCCCCGGTTGACCGGCATCCTGCAGGTGGTCTCTGAGCAGCGTTACGACGAAAACTACACACCGACCGTTGAGTGGGCCAATCTCACTTTTGACATAACCCCGGACCTGAGCTTACGCGCCGGGCGCATGGTCCAGCAGACGTTCATGGTTTCCGAGTACCGGAAAGTGAGGTATGCGATACCATGGATCCGTCCTCCCAAAGAGGTCTATGGCATGATACCCGTCGCCAATGTTGATGGTATCGACTTGAGTTACCGTTTCCGTTTCGATGGGTTCACCAATACCCTGCGGGCCCTGTACGGCGGCAAGGACGCCGATACACCCGACGGAAGCGAGGCAAGTGCCCGCGACGTTGTGGGGCTGAGCAATACCCTGGAATGGGGTGCAGCCACCCTGTTTGCCAGTTATTTCCGTTACCGCCTGACGTTGGAAGGTCTTAACCCGTTCTTTGATGCTTTCAGGCAGTTCGGGGCACAGGGTGAAGCCATTGCTGACCGATACGATGTTGACGGCAAACGCTTCGAAAATATAAGCCTGGGCCTGCGCTATGACCCTGGCGAGTGGTTCGTGATGGGCGAGTGGGCGTGGATGGACAGCCGTACTTTTATTGGAGATATCAGAGGCTGGTATATCACCGGCGGGTATCGTTTCGGAGAGGTCACCCCCTATATGACCCTGGCGCAAGTCAAGGCCCACGGCGACACCTCGACTCCGGGTTTGTCTCTGGCGGGACTTCCGGCAGTGCAGGCTGCTCACGCTGCAGGGCTGAATGCCGCGCTGAACCAGATACTGGGATCCGCAGCCCAGCAAAAAAGCATATCCGTGGGTATCCGCTGGGATTTCATCCTGAATGCAGCCCTGAAAATACAGTACCAGCACCTTGATCTGGATGAAGGCTCACCAGGTGTTTTAACCAACACACAGCCGGGATTTGAACCCGGGGGGTCGGCCAACCTGTTCAGCGCCGCCATCGACTTTGTATTTTGAGATGATTGGATTACCGATGCAAATAATGAGAACAACTGTGATTGTATGGATCTGTCTGTTAAGCCTCATGGCCGGCACCGTCTGCGCTGCCGAGGTGGTGGTGGTGGTCTCTTCGGAGAACCCGATCAAGAGCCTGTCCCTGACCCAGATCACAGATATCTATCTGGGCAGGATGATCCGCTTTCCCAACGGGAATCCTGTTAAACCCATCGATCTGAGTGAAAGTTCGCCCGCGCGCAGCCAGTTTTACAGCCGGTACCTGGGGCGATCCCAGCCGCAGATAAAGGCCCACTGGTCCAAACTTATCTTTACCGGCCGGGGCCAGCCGCCGCCAACCGTTTCCAGCGGGGATGCCATGGCTGAGTCAGTGGCAGAAAACCCCGATGCCATCGGATACCTGTCCTCAGATTTTCTGGACGACCGCTTGCGGGTGGTGACAATTGATTGATGTAGCTGAGCAAACAAATAAAAATATGCCGCCGGTCGACAGCACCACCAGGTGGAGCCGGCTGCACCGGCTGATCGAGCCGCCTGTTTTGTCCATCCTCATGGCTTTTTTGTTTCTCGCGGTAATATGGGCAATCACCTTCAATCTCATCGCCAGAGAAAATGCCGCAGCCGACCGCACTGCCGCGGCTGTGGCCATGGATGTGGCTGACACCTACGAAGCTCAGGTGGTGCGGGCTTTGCGCGAGATCGATCACACATTGAAGATGGTCCGCCATCAACTGGAAGATCACCCTGCGCAGGAGGTCCTGGAAGATTTGCGCTCTGAAGCGCTGCTGCCGCCCGAGATCATATTCACAATCAGCATCATAGATGCCCGTGGAGAGATCCTCGGCAGCACCAATCGCTCTTCTCTCCCCGAAAATATGGCGGCCATGGATTTTTTTAAACGTGCAAAAGAGCAGGAGGATGTGGTCATCGGACAGCCGCAACGGGAAAGGGAGTCAGATGAATGGCAGTTGACTTTCAGCAGACGTTTCAGGGAGGCTGGGAATCGTTTTGCAGGGATCGTGGCCGTATCCGTGCATGCCGGCTATTTTGTCAGCGGCTATGAGTCTGATGCGCTGGGGGAACACGGTGTTCTCGGACTGGTGGGAACGGACGGCGTTTTCCGGGTATTGCGTACCGGTAATGCCATATCTGCGGGCACAGCCATCAACTACTATGCACTGGTACAAGAAGACACCCCGGCTGATACTCCGGCTGAAGTGACTGTCAACCCCTGGGACGACACACGGCGCTACACCATCGCCAGAAAGCTTTATGAATTCCCTCTGGCAATCGTCGTTGCTCTTTCCGAAATTGAACAACTCGCCCCTGCCGGCCGGATCGAGCGCAGCTACATATGGCGCGCCGCTATGGCCAGTATACTGGTGGCCGCTATAGCAGCCCTGCTCGGCCGGTTGAGCTGGCAGCTCCAGAAGTCGCGCACGCGTATCATGAAAGAGCAGGCCGAACATGCGCGGAACGTCGAATATCTCGCCTATCACGACAATCTCACAGGCCTGCCGAACCGGGCACTGTTCAGCCAGCTTCTTTACCGGCAAATGCAGCAAGCACACCGTTATGGAAAACAGCTGGCGTTGATGTTCCTCGACCTTGACCGCTTCAAAGCGATCAATGACTCACTTGGCCACGAGGCAGGTGACGAGCTGCTCAAGAAGATGGGCAGACGAATCGGGGAATCCCTGCGGGAAAGTGATATTGTTGCGCGGCTGGGAGGTGACGAGTTTATAATGCTGCTCCCTGAGATTACTGAAGAAACCCAGGTGACAAAGGTTGCCGGAAAAATCCTGGCAGCAGTCGCAAGACCCTTTACACTCGCCGAACAGGAGTCCCGCATCACAATAAGTATCGGTATTGCCATGTTTCCGGCCGATGGTGATGATGAGCAGACACTTATGAAAAATGCCGATATCGCCATGTATCAAGCAAAAGAGGGAGGGAAAAACAGTTTCCGGTTCTACTCCGAAAAATTCAACACTGACTCGCTGGAGCGTCTCAGCCTGGAATCGAGCCTGCGCAACGCCCTGGAGAACAAAGAGTTTTGCCTTTATTACCAGAGCAAGCAGGACATGGCCACCGGCCGCATCACCGGCATAGAGGCGCTGTTGCGCTGGCAGCATCCTGATCTCGGGTTGATTCCGCCGATGCAGTTTATCCCCCTGGCAGAAGAAAACGGGCTCATAATTCCCATCGGGCGCTGGGTTTTCAAAACCGCCTGCCATCAGAACATCGCATGGCAAAACCAAGGATTTCCCAAATTGAGCATGGCCGTAAACATCTCCAAGCGACAGTTCTTTGATGAAAATTTTTTAAAGGACGTCGGAGACGCGCTGCAAGAAAGCAAAATGGCGCCCGAGCTGCTCGAACTGGAAATCACCGAGGCTGTTCTCATGCACGACATGGACAGAACGATCCGGATTCTCAAGGATGTGAAACAGATGGGGGTGCGCGTAGCGATAGATGATTTCGGTACAGGTTACTCATCGCTGTCCAAATTAAAGGAGTTTCCGCTTGACACCCTCAAAATCGACGGCTCGTTCATTCAGAATATGATTCCTAACGCCGAAATCAAAAGCTTGACTACGGCCCTCATCGATCTGGGCAGAAGCCTGGGTTTCACGGTGGTTGCAGAAGGCGTGGAGTCCAAGGAACAGGCTGATCTTCTTAAAATCCATTCGTGCGATCAATTTCAGGGTTTCTACATAAACAAACCGATGCCCCCTGAGGAGTTCACCTCAGCGGTCCGAAAACAGTTAAAAGGATATGCAGATACAGCATCGCCTGATTAAGGAAAGTGTTCCCATGTTTACACCCAATGATCTGATCGATATTGCCGCAAAAATGGAAAAAAACGGCCAGGCTATTTACCTGGAATCCAGAAAAAAAGTGGCCGGCCCCACCCTGAAATCTTTGCTCCAATGGATGGCAGATGAAGAAGCTGCCCACCGGGAGTGGTTTCTGGAGCAAAAAGACACCTGGAAATCTTCTGCTAATGACACAGATCTGGAAACCATGCTGCCGGACGTGATCAAAGATATGATGGGGGACAAAACACTGTCTCTGGATGATGTGGATTTTTCCCAGATCCGGTCTGCCTCTGACATGCTTGACACGTTTATTACATTTGAAAACGACACCATATTGTTTTATGAATTTCTCCAGGCATTTATCCAGGATACCCAGGCCCTGGCCGGGCTTGAAAAAATCATCAAAGAGGAAAAAAACCATGTGGAAAAACTTACAGAGATGACTCAGGCGATATCCAGCAAAAAAATCAACGAACAAACCTTTCATTTGTAAACAGCGCTGTTCAGGGGGTGGTGTTTTTTAAACCCATGATTACATTGTCAGTTGAGATAAACAAAAACGTAAATGACTGACAATATACAAAGGGGGAATACATGACACCCGGACGTTCACAGAACGCGCTTGACTCTCTGCATTTTGACAACCGGTTTGTCCGAAACCTGCCGCCGGACCCGGAACCATCCAATTTCCGCCGCCAGGTTATGAATGCCTGCTTTTCCCGGGTAGCCCCCACCCAGGTGTCTGCACCGCAGCTGGTGGCGGTCTCCCCGGATGCGGCAGCCCTGCTGGATCTGGATGAAAAAGCCTGGCAATCGGATCTGTTTGTGCAGGTGTTCACCGGCAACCACCTGCTTGCCGGCATGGATCCGTTTGCCATGTGCTACGGGGGCCACCAGTTCGGCAACTGGGCCGGTCAGCTCGGGGATGGACGGGCCATCAACTTGGGAGAGGTGGTCAACCGCCAGGGCCGCAGATGGGTACTCCAGCTCAAGGGTGCCGGACCCACCCCGTATTCGCGCAGCGCAGACGGCCTGGCTGTGCTCCGGTCCTCCATCCGGGAATTTTTGTGCAGCGAGGCCATGTTTTTTCTGGGGATACCCACCACCCGGGCCTTGAGCCTGACCCTCACCGGTGAAACAGTGGAAAGGGACATGTTCTATGACGGCCATCCAAAAGAGGAGCCCGGGGCAGTGGTCTGCCGCCTGTCCCCTTCATTCATCCGGTTCGGCAATTTTCAGATCCATGGTGCCAGGCAGGAAAACACTGTGCTGCAGCAGCTGATCGATTATACCATCCGGACCGATTTCCCCCACCTGGGTGCGCCTGGTCAGGACACCTATATCCGCTGGTTCCAGGAGGTATGCCAGACCACCTGTTCTCTGGTGCTGGACTGGATGCGGGTGGGATTTGTCCACGGGGTGATGAATACGGACAACATGTCCATCCTGGGCCTGACCATTGACTATGGTCCCTATGGATGGCTGGAGGACTACGACCCTGTCTGGACACCCAATACCACGGATGCACACGGCCGGCGCTACTGCTTTCAGAACCAGGGCCAGATTGCCCTGTGGAACCTGGCCCGGCTGGCCAATGCCGTGTACCCGGTCATCACTGATGCAAAACCTTTAAAAGCGGCCCTGGAAGATTTTTCCCGGGCATTTCAACAGGGATGGCAGACCATGATGGTGCAGAAACTGGGGCTGAACCGGTTCCAGCCGGACACAGATGATTCTCTGATCAAAAACCTTCTTGCCCTGCTCCAGGCCAGGGAAACCGATTATACACTGTTCTTCAGGGGCCTTGCCCGGGTGCGGTTTTCCAAAACCCTTTCTGAAAATGATATTCTGCCGGTTCCCGGTCCCATCAAAGAGGCCCTGTACCAGCCGGACCAGATCCATCAGGAATATGAAAAACAGCTGTCTGACTGGCTGCGGCAGTACCACAGCCGGATCATCCAGGATAAGGTTCCCAGGAACATGCAGAAAAAACAGATGAACCGGCAGAATCCCTTATATGTGCTGCGCAACTACCTTGCCCAGATGGCCATTGACAAGGCAGAAAACAATGACTTTTCCATGGTACATGAACTGCTGGAGGTGATGAAAACCCCCTATGAGTTTCAGCCTGGCAAAGAAAAATTTGCACAAAAACGCCCGGAATGGGCCCGCAACAGACCCGGGTGCTCCATGTTATCTTGCAGTTCTTGAACCCTGTTTTGCCAAGGCAGCGCTGCCGGCCTGGGCACCGCTATTTTCCTTTATGACACCAGCTGCAATTTCTGAATTAATAAAAAGTATACTGCTTTCTGTCAGTTCAGGATTTCATGAACTGAAACATTTTGTTTAAAGGGATCAACGCCTTTTTAATAATATCTGAATCCACGAGAACCTCATTGTCAGGGGTGTCAAACACCTCTGATAATCTTTTAAGATCATTGAGCTGCATCCATGGGCACCTGGCGCAGCTTCGACAGGTGGCGCTTTCACTGGAGGTCGGCGCAATGATCAATTCTTTGTCAGGTACAGCCTGCTGCATTTTAAAAAAAATACCTTTGTCCGTAGCCACGATGAATCGTTTTTTATTTGAAGTCTTGCAGGCATTTATGATCTGGGAAGTGGATCCCACAAAATCAGCCAGGTCTATTACCGGTTCCGGAGATTCCGGATGAACAAGGACAGCAGCATCCGGATTTGATTTTTTCAACCCCATGAGCTCTTCGTATTTGAATTCATCATGAACTACACAATTGCCCTGCCAGGAGATCATGTCCGCACCGGTTTCCCTTTGAACATATCTTCCGAGGTGGTGATCAGGTGCCCAGATAATTTTCTGACCCTCCTCAGCCAGATGACCGACCACCCTGACAGCAATACTGGATGTAACCACCCAGTCAGACCGGGCCTTTACAGCAGCAGAGGTATTGGCATACACCACAACTGAGCGGTCAGGGTGGATATCGCAGAATTCAGTGAACTCTTTTTCGGGGCAACTGATATCAAGGGAGCAGGTGGCCTCAAGGGTCGGCATTAACACCCGCTTGTTCGGAGTGAGGATCTTGGCGCTTTCTCCCATGAACTTAACGCCGGCAACAACCACGGTTTCTGCCTTATGGTCTCTTCCAAATCGTGCCATTTCAAGTGAATCGCCCACAAAACCACCGGTTTCCTCAGCCAGAGACTGTACCTCATTATCAGTATAATAATGGGCGATCAAGACTGCATTCTCCTTGATCAGTCGCTGCTTGATCTTATTTCGATATTCTTTCTTTTCCTCAGGACTTATAAGTCCTGGCAGCTCAGGGAAGGGTAAATTTTGCGGTAAC
>JAIPDY010000135.1 GCA_021737445.1 Desulfotignum sp. | reverse complement strand
GGCTTTATGGTCTTCAAACTGCTTTCCTTCAAAAACCAGGCATTCCCGATCAGCTCCCACTTTGTTCCGGCAGGCATCATATCCTTCCAGGGCATTTCGGATCACCAGGGTTTCGGGACGAAACCCCTGGTCTGTGACTGGAAAATCAAGTACCAGTCTGTCATACACCTGTTTTAAAAATTTCCGGTCTTTTTTGCGGCGCAGATCAAATTTTTCCACATCAATATCCAGGTAATGGTCTGCATCACCGGGAAACATCTCCAGGGTATTTCTCAGGATCAAATTGATATCATCCCAGGACTTAAGGAAAATAACAGCCCTGTTTTTTTTGCCTTTGCGGATACGGGTGGTGACGGCTGTGACCACTCCGGCCCCTCTTTTCACCACCTCTTTACCTGTTATGGCGTTGATGAGGGTGCTTTTGCCGGATTTGATCACCCCGACCACAGCGATTTTAATCCGGTTGGACCGGATCTGTTCCGGAATTTTTCTGCACCTGTTTTTAAACGATTGAAGGGCGTTGTCCGACATCTTCGGAACCGCTTCCATCATTTCGATCACCGACAGAATATCGGCCACAATGGGCTCAATGGTCTGGTATAAATCGGGTCGAAAGGTCATCTATGAAATCAGCATCATGGCTTTTTCATATTTCAAATCACACTTGGTATGAAACATGATATCCTCGGTCATGGGACAGGTGAGCCACGCATTGTCATGCAGTTCATTGTCCAGCTGCATGGGCCCCCAGCCGGCACATCCCAGCATGATCATAAAAGATGCCGGGCCTTTTTGGACCGCTATGGCTTCCAGAATATCCCGGGAGTTGCTCAAGGCCAGCCAGTCCGTCACCTGAAGGGTTTCATTCCAGTTGAAAGGCGGTCCATGGAGCACAAACACACCTGACGGCTGTACCGGGCCGCCCAGGTAGATATCCAGTTTATCCACACTCTGGTCACAGGTGATTTTCAGGTCTTCAAACAGCTCCCGCCCGGTGAGCAGCGGATGAATCTTGTTGACGATAAATCCCAGGGCACCTGATTCATTGTGTTCACACATGCCGGTAAGTGTCTGGGCAAAATTGGGGTCTGGAAGCCCGGGCATTGCCAGAAGGAATTTACCTTTCATGGTTTGAGAAATCATATCAGCCATAGACCTGCTCCAAAATTAATTCTTATTTCCACTTTTTCCATGCACATGTGTATTTTTAAAATGTCAGTTTTAAATATTTTTAACGGATTTGCAACAGTTTTCCTGCTGCCTGCCGTAAACATCATCAAGCCGGACAATATCATCTTCACCCAGATAGGGACCGGACTGGACCTCAATGAGTTCCAGGGGAATTTTTCCGGGGTTTTCCAGGCGGTGGACCGTTCCCAGCGGGATATATGTGGATTCATCTTCCTTGAGCAGCACCTGCTCATTCCCCCTGGTGACAATGGCGCTGCCCGACACCACGGTCCAGTGCTCTGCCCGGTGAAAATGTTTTTGCAAAGACAATTTTGCCCCTGGTTTTACCGTGATGCGCTTTACCTGATACCGGTGAGACTGGTCAATGGTTTCATAGTCTCCCCAGGGCCGGTACACTTTGGCATGGGTGCTGGATTCCCTGCGCTGGCCGGCTTTGAGCTGATTTACGATCTGTTTGACATCCTGGACCCTGTTCCGTGGGGACACAAGCACCGCATCCTTTGTTTCCACCACAACGACAGAATCCAGCCCCACTGCCGTCACCAGGCGGCTCTGGGCATTGATATATGAATCGTTGACATCATGGGTAAGCACATCCCCCTTGAGCACATTGGCATTCTGGTCCTTGGTCTCGGTCTGCCACAGGGCATCAAATGATCCCAGATCGTTCCATCCGGCATCCAGAAAAACCATCACCCCTTTATCAGTTTTTTCCATCACTGCATAATCAATGGAATCTGAGAGCACCTGTTCAAACAGGTCCCTGTCCACCCGGAAAAAATCCAGATCCTGATTCCCTTTGGCAACCGCCTGACGGCATATATCAACCATGTCCGGGGTATGGGTTTCCAGTTCACTTAAAATGGCTGACGTCTTGAACATGAACATGCCCGAATTCCAGCAGTAATTTTTAGATCTCATATAGTTTAGGGCGGTCTGCATGTCGGGTTTTTCCACAAACCGCTTGATATGACATGCACTGTCACCCATTGCCGCGCCTTTTTGGATATAGCCGTATCCGGTTTCCGGAGTGACCGGCTCAATACCGAAAGTGATGAGATATCCGGCATCTGCCAGATCCCTGCCCGCCTGAATCCCTTTGTGAAAGGCGGGAATGTTGTCAATGCGGTGGTCGGCAGGCAGCACCAGCATCATCGGATCCTGTTGCCGCTCCATAAGCTTTACGGCTGCCAGGGCAATGGCAGGGGCTGTGTTTTTCGCATCCGGCTCCAGAATAATGGCATGGGGGACCACCTGAATCCGGTGCAGCTGCTCTGCGGTCATGAACCGGTGAACATCATTGCACACAATAAGGGGCGGACCGGTTTCTTCCATCTTGTTCAGGCGAAGCACGGTATTCTGGAGCATGGTGTGCCGGTTGTACATATTGATAAGCTGCTTGGGATACAATTCCCTTGACAGGGGCCACAGCCGGGTACCAGATCCGCCTGCCAGAACGACTGGAACAATCATGAACTCTCCTTTGTGGTGTTTGATCATTTTTTTGCTGCAAACAAGTGAATATGCAATCCCCGCTCCACTGCATACCGGTCCAGGGACTGCAGATGAAATCCGCTTTGTGCCAGCCAGGCTTTAACCTGTGTTTTTTCAAATCCCAGCCAGGTGCCGCCGATGATATCCTTGATCTCTTCTTGATCATGGTGTTTGAAATCAGCCAAAAAAAACAATCCGCCGGGTTTGAGGACCCGGAACACTTCATGTATGGCTTTTTCCGGCTGAAAAATATGGTACAGCACCATGCTCATGACAACAGTATCCACCTCCTGGTCCTTCATGGGCAGGTATTCCACCTCGCCTAAGCGCAGCTCAATGGACCGGAGGCCGGGCAGTTTGATCCTTGCCTGTTCCAGCATTTCAGGGGAGGCATCCACACCGATGAGCGCCCGGGGGGTATCCTGGACCAGGTATCCCAACAGTTCACCCGTGCCACACCCTAAGTCTGCAATGCTTTGTCGGCCGGTCATCCGTTCTTTCAACACCTCATTTAAATTAAAACTTCCCAGAATCTCTTTTTTCAACCCTTCCCACTGGGGGGCCACGGTACTGAAAAACCGTTTGGTTCTGTTCTTGCGGATCATAATGATCTGTCTGGCTTTTTCAAGGTCCAGACGGCAGACCGGATCCGCCTGAATCCTGGCACAGGCCAGTTGAATCAGAGACCGGTTTTCAGAATGGGTGTCTGCACAATAATACATAAAACTGCCCTCTTTTCTGGCAGCCAGCAGACCGGACTCCAGCAAAATTTTCAGATGCCTGGACACCCCGGACTGAATCATATCCACAATGGAAACAATCTCGTTGACGTTCAATTCCACCTCATTGAGAATGTGCAGCAGCCGCAGCCGGGTCGGATCAGACAGGGCCTTGAATTGCCTGATGACGTCCATTATTTAACCGTCACCACCGGACAATGGGCCTGGAGAATAACTGCCTGGGCAGTTGATCCGAATATGAGTTTGCCCACTTTGGAACGGCTTTTGACCCCGATGATTATTTCATCAACACCATTTTCTTTTGCAAACCCGACAATATCCTCACCCGGCTCCATCCCTCTGACCAGCAGATGGGTTTCACAGGGTATTTTTTTTTCATCAAAAAATATTTTTGCCCGGGTCAGATTTTCTTCAGCTGTCTGAACCTTGGATTGTTCTATACCCGGGCCGCCCTTCATGGAAGTAACCACCAATACCCGGGCATCAAATGCCCCAGCATGCAAGGCAGCAATTTCAAGCAGATCCTTTCCCACATTAACCCCCTTGTATCCCACCAGAACTTTCATCAGCATCTCCTTAAATTAAATTATTTAGACCAAACCAATTTCTTATAAAAACAGATCAATTGAAAGATATTATGGTGTTTTGCATAAAGAAAATCAACCTGGAAAAGAAAATTGGATCTTTTAAAATTATTATGATATGTGGAAAAACAGTTATAAAAGGTACCAACCCAAACCCAAGGAGACTCATAATGGAACACCATTTGTGGAAAAATTTTTTTTCAGGAATTGTTGTATGTTTTTGTATTTTCGTTTCTCTTTCGGAACCGGCATTTGGTTCTTATGCCACCCTTAAAGAATTTTCAGGGGAAGTCATGATCAAAAATGCTGAAGAATGGCTTCAGCCAAAAACCGACATGCCGCTCTATTCAGGGGCCAAAATTGTCACCAAAAACGGTACCGCCTTTGTCATCTTCAAAGATGGAGCAAACATGCAGGTGGACCCCTATTCCAGTATCCGTGCCATTGATCAGATTGCACCTGCGGCTACCAGTTCTTCGGACCAGACAAAGATCCGACGGCTCCGCATCATGCTGGGCCGGGCCAAGTATGAAGAACAACCCAACCGGGAGAGAAATACCCGAATTGAGCTGCCAACAGCTGTGGCCGCCCTGAGGGGAACCGGCGGCTGGTTTGGGGCGGATGAAACCCTCAATTCACAAGGTTCTCTTTATGAAGGAAATATGGAGGTCACTGGTGTTTTCCAGGAAATCATCCCGCGGATACTTGATCTTGCCAGTGCGCTGAACTCTCCCACATGGAGTGCCTCTCTAAATTCAGCTGCTCAGGCTGACAACCCCTTGGCAAATGTCCGGGAAATCCAGGCTGAAATTCAAACATTCGGCACCAATGAAGATCCTGAAATCCAAAAACAGGTCCAACAGACTCTGGCTGTAATTGTACCAGTGATATCACAGATCCAGCAGAAACTGGAAAAAGCAAGGACGGCTGAAACCCAGAAGTCAAAAGCTGACCAGGCTGTGGCAGCAGCAACCTCTGATACCCCGCCCCAGGTGACTGAAGCCAATAAAATGGCATCAGAATCCAATAAGACGTTTATGGATACAACCAGGGAATCCACAAAAGCCGATATCAGCCTGGTATTGGAAACGCTGAAAGCAAATCCCCAGGGAATTGATATTGCCCAGGCAGCCAAACAGAGAAATGACCGGGCCATGACTGTGGCAGAACAGGCTGTAACGACAGCTGTCCAGGCAGCCGCCCTGGCCAGTACAGCCACCAGTGAAAAACAGCTGGATACGGCAGTGGCAGTAGCCAGGACAGCAGCTGCGACGACCCAGACCATTGCCGAGACCATCAAGACTTCAAACATAACCAACAGGCTTGTGGCACAGAATAACCAGGAAGGTCTTGCCAGGTCAACCGCACTTGATGATATAGCGGAAAAAACCCTGACAGCTGCTGAAAAATCAGGTCAATCAGCACAAAATGCCATTATACTGGCCCAGAAAGAGGAAACCTTGGATATAGCCCTTGAAACAGCCAGGACAGGTGAAGCCTCATCCAGGGCAATCCAGCAAACAGCTCAGAGAAGCAGTCAGGCCGCTCAGGCCATCAGTGATAATGACCCTGCAGCTGATCAATTGATTGAAGAGAACCAAAAGGAAACTGACTCTGTTGATCAAATCATTCAATCCCTTGATGAGACCATTGAAACAACACAGCCCCTGATTCCTGAAACTGAAGATGATACCGAAGAGACTGATACCGAAGAGACTGATACTGAGGAGACTGATACTGATACAGAAGAAACCCAGCCTGAGGTGATTGAAAGTGATGAGCCGGAAAATCCCCAGGAAAGAGACTTTGTTGATGATGAAGAGCCGGCAAGCCCGGTGTAGCTTTTATTATTTTTGTGTAAATGTCCAGGTGCCGTCCCAATTTTCATTCTTTGGTTTTGCCATGAGATGCTGACACCGCTGAATGAATAATTGGGATGGCCGGTCTGCCGGTTTTAATAAAAGGGTTTTCTCAAACAGGTTTATGGCTGTCTCAAATGACTGTTGCCGATAACATAAAAGCCCTTGCTCAAAATTCTCAACATAAGCATGGGCATCAGCTGTGGAAGCCCCCCTGCCCAGTAACTCAAAAATCCGGACCGGGGCTTGTCTTCCTTTTACCTGGACCATATCAAGCTCCCTGCAGACAAATGAATCGTCCAGGCGATTACGGGTTTGCTCGGAAATAATGACTTCAATTCCATAGACCTTGGAAAGCCCCTCCAGACGGGCAGCAAGATTGACATTATCCCCAATGACCGAATAATCAAACCGGCGATTGGAGCCCAGATTCCCCACCACCATCGGACCTGAGCTTAATCCCACCCCAAACCGAAGATCCGGCAGACCTTGATCGATCCATTCTTTTCTTTTTTCATCAAGGCGTTCGCACATCTGTATGGCAGCCTGGCAGGCCTTTTCCGGATGCTGGTCATCATCAAGAGGCGCTCCGAAAAAAGCCATGATGGCATCTCCCATATATTTGTCCAGGGTGCCGCCGTTATCCAGAATCACATCGGTGAGTTCCCCCAGATAGAGATTAAGCAGGGTTGTCAATTCCCCAGGTGCCAGATTTTCGGACAGGGATGTAAAATCCCGGATATCTGCCATGATAACGGTGAGCTCCTTTTCTTCTCCCCCCAAACGAAGCTGTTCAGGTTCCTTGACCAGGATATCAATAACCTCCGGACTTAAATACTGAGAAAAAGATTTTTTAACCCACCGGTGTTGCCTGGTCTCTACCATGAAATTGAAAACCAGCAGGGTTAAAATTGTAACAACACCAGCCCCCAGAGGTAATACCAAGGGCCATATCAATTGAAAGGACTGAAAAAGATATTGGGTGGCACCAGCATAAAACCCAATCAACAAACCGCCTGCCAGAGTGAATGTCAGCGGGGGCAATGCAAGTGCCATCCCCAGAGCCAGGAGTGTCATAACAAACACAGACCCCACCTGAGCCCATGCAACATGTCCGGGCACCCGCAGGAACCTGTTTTCCAGAATATTGTCCAGAAAAGTGGCCTGGATAAAAACTCCTGGTATTTCAGAGGTCAGCGGAGTGGGCCAGATATCTCCTATACCTGTTGCCATGGCGCCGATTACAACCACCTTATCTTTAATTCTGGACAGGGAAATTTTTCCCTGGATGATATCAGCAATGGAAAGCCGGTCAAATCCCTGATCAAGACCATAAAAATCCAGCAGCACATTGCCGTCCGTGTCTTGGGGGATATGCCGGTCTCCCAGTACAATTCCCCGGCCGGGGGCTTTCCGGGGTTCCATTTCCAGAAAATGGGCTGCCCCGGCCAGGGCCAGAGAGATGTGGGGATTTTTTTGGCCGGGCAGAACCGGCAGTATACGACGGATGGTGCCGTCACTGTCTGGGAATATATTTACGTATCCCAGCTTTCGGGCGGACATTCTTAATTTTTTAATAGGAAGCAGCAGGTTATCCGGATGAATAAATATTTCTTTGCCCAGAAAAGTTTCGGCTGAAAAATCAGCCTCCTCCTGTTGATGGACAGCTTCAAATGCAGTACCCATAATAACATTATCACTCCAGGAAACCGCCTGGGCAAACAAACTGTCATTATCTGATTCTGCAATAATCTGGGTCATTTCATCATTAAAGATCTGGTTGGGAAACTGATCATTAAGCAGTCCCAATTGATAAAAACTTTTCTGAAGTGAATCAACCACGGGAAGGACCCGGTTTTCTTCAGGCTCTGGAAACAGAAGATCAATTACTATGGTTCTGGCACCGCTTTCCTTAAGGCGGACAATAAGCTGGGCAAAAACCGATCTGGGCCAGGGCCATCTGCCATAGGCATCAATTCCTCTGGTTTCTATTCCGGCAATGACAACATTCCCTGTGGTTACCCGTCCTCCCCGGATTTTAAATCTCAGATCCAGGGCTTTTAACTCCAAAGTCTCCAGCAACCCCCTGGGTTGATTAAACACACCAGCAAGAGAGAAAACAAAAAAAATCATCCCGGCAATCAAAATACGGGTAACACCCAAACGTTTCATGGCAATGTCCCTACAGGTTTTCAACCATAGTTACCATCTTAAGTCTTGATTCAATTTGTCTATTATATAGTGGCGTGCTGAAGATCAAAAGATATTTCTATAAAAAATAAAAAAGGGTCCAGACATTGCGTCTAAACCCTTGATTTTATTGCTGGAGGCGGCTTCCGGATTCGAACCGGAGAATAACGGCTTTGCAGGCCGTTGCCTTACCCCTTGGCCAAGCCGCCAAAGATGGAGCGGGAAACGGGATTTGAACCCGCGACTTCGACCTTGGCAAGGTCGCACTCTACCACTGAGTTATTCCCGCGCAATCAAACAAAAGCTATTTTTATTTTATTTGTGCTTTTTTGTCAACCTTTTTTACCCGTTCTTTTTGTTCCACTCCGCCAAACACGATTCAATGTCTTTGTCAGTCATGTGATGGGCTGCCAGTTTTTTCAAAACACTGTAAGGGATAGTGGCAATATCAGCCCCCATGAGGGC
>JAIPDY010000134.1 GCA_021737445.1 Desulfotignum sp. | reverse complement strand
CCCAGCAGGACCCCTACAACAATATCATCCGCACCACATTAGAATGCCTGTCCGCCGTGCTGGGGGGGACCCAGAGCCTGCACACCAACTCCTTTGACGAGGCAGTGGGCTTGCCCACGGAACTGTCTGCCAGGATTTCCCGCAACACCCAGATCATTGTCCAGGAGGAAACCCATATCTGTGATGTGGTGGATCCTTTAGGCGGGTCCTATTACGTGGAGACCCTGACCCAGAACATCATCGATGAGGTCAGAAAAATTTTACAGGAGATCGAAGACTTGGGCGGCATGGCCAAAGCCATTGAGTCGGGCATGCCCAAAATGCGCATAGAAGAGGTGGCAGCCCGGCGCCAGGCCCGCATCGACCAGGGCCAGGATGTGATCGTGGGGGTGAACAAGTACCGGGTGGATGATGAAGCCCCCATCCCTGTCCGGGAGGTGTCTGAAACAGTGCGCAAAGAACAGGTGGACCGCCTGGCACAGATCAGAAAAACAAGAGACAATGCAGCCGTTGAAAAGGCGCTTGATGATATCACCAGGGCCTGTGAAACCGGGGACAACCTGCTGGCAGTCTGCCTGCCTGCGGTGCGGGCAAGGGCCACGGTGGGGGAGATATCCGATGCCATGGAAAAGGTGTTCACCCGGTTTGTGGCCACCACCCAGTGTATCTCCGGGGTGTATGCCCAGAACGCCGATCCTGAGATTCTGGCATCTTTGCGCAAGCGCACCGCTGATTTTGAGAAAAAGACCGGCAGGCGGCCCAGGATTCTGCTGTCCAAGATGGGACAGGACGGCCATGACCGGGGGGTGAAGGTGATCGCCACAGCCTATGCGGATTTTGGATTTGATGTGGATTTGGGCCCCATGTTCCAGACCCCGGAGGAAGCTGCCAAGATGGCGGTGGAAAACGATGTGCACCTGGTGGGGGTATCCAGCCTGGCTGCCGGCCACAAAACCCTGGTGCCCCAGGTGATCGAAGCACTCAAAAATCAGGGAGCATCTGATATCAAGGTGGTGGTGGGGGGCATTATCCCGCCCGGGGATTATGACTTTCTGCAAAATGCCGGTGCAGCCGGGATTTTCGGGCCCGGCACCGTGGTGACCGACTCCGCCAACCAGACCCTGAACATCATAGGGGCGTAACTTATGCCGGATGTGGACCTGGAAGCATTGATCCAGGGAATTATAGGCAGAAACCGGCGCATGATCGCCAAAGCCATGACACTGATTGAAAGCCGGGTTTCGGAACACCAGCAGATGGCGGCAAAGATCATGGAAAAGATTCTGCCGCTGACCGGCGGCAGCATACGCTTAGGGGTTACCGGGGTCCCCGGGGTGGGCAAAAGCACCTTTATTGAAAATCTTGGGATCTATCTGGCGGACTCCGGACAACAGGTGGCGGTGCTGGCAGTGGATCCCTCCAGCAAACGCAGCGGCGGGTCCATTCTCGGGGACAAAACCCGCATGGAAAAACTGTCGGCCCATGCCAATGGTTTCATACGGCCTTCCCCTGCAGGAGACACCTTAGGGGGTGTGGCTGCCAGGACCAGGGAAATGATGCTGGTGTGCGAGGCAGCCGGATTTGATGCCGTCTTGGTGGAGACCGTGGGGGTGGGGCAGTCTGAGACTGCTGTAGCTGCCATGGTGGATTTTTTCCTGGTGCTCATGATCGCCGGGGCCGGGGACGAACTCCAGGGCATCAAAAAAGGGGTGCTGGAACTGGCGGACGGCATTGCCATCAACAAGGCGGACGGTGACAATCAGGACCGGGTGGCCAGGGCCAAAAAAGACCTGGAGAACGCCATGCACCTGATCCTGCCTGCAACCGCTGCCTGGCATACCCCGGTGATGACCTGCTCTTCAGTTGTGGAAAAGGGCACGGTGCCGGTGTGGGAAACGGTGTTGAAACACAGAGAGACAGTCAAGGCCTGTGGTGAATTTGAACAGCGCCGCAAAAATCAGGCTCTGGAATGGATGTGGACCTTGGTGGATGAGGGGTTGAAACAGATGTTTAAAAACAACCAACAGATAGATGTACAGATTCCGGTGGTGTCCAATCAGGTGGCCAAAGGAGAGATCTCTCCGTCTGCCGCGGCCCGGATGCTGCTGTCGTATTTATAATGTGGGGTGGGGTCACTGACCCCACCCTTACAAAGGAAATGATAAATGAAGATACATGAATATCAGGCAAAACAATTGTTTGCACAATACCAGGTGCCGGTTCCCGAAGGAAAGCCTGCGTTTTCCGTGGAGGAAGCTGTGGATGCGGCCAAAGCCATGGGTGGGTTTCCCGTGGTGGTCAAGGCCCAGATCCATGCCGGGGGCCGGGGAAAAGGCGGCGGGGTGAAACTGGCCCATTCCCTGGAAGAGGTGCAGGACCTGGCTTCCCAGATGCTGGGCATGACCCTGGTCACCCACCAGACAGGACCGGCCGGCCGGCTGGTGAAAAAACTGTTCATCGAGGCCGGTCAGCAGATCGAAAAAGAGTTATACCTAAGCCTTTTGATGGACCGGGCCACGGCATCGGTTGTGATCATGGCCAGCCGGGACGGGGGCATGGATATCGAGGAGGTGGCTGCAAAAACACCGGAACGGATCATAAAGATCCATGTGGATCCTCTCATGGGGATCCAGGGATACCAGCTGCGAAGGGCCGGGTTCGGCCTGGAACTGCCCCCTGCCGCCATGAAAGCTTTTTCCAGCCTCCTGGCCAATCTGTACAAATTTTTTGTTGCCAATGACTGTTCCCTGGTGGAGATCAACCCTTTGATTTTGACATCCGACCACCAGGTCATGGCCCTGGATGCCAAGGTGGATTTTGACTCCAACGCCCTTTTCCGGCACAAGGACCTGCTGGCACTGCGGGACCTGGATGAGGAAGATCCCATGGAGGTGGAGGCCTCCAGGTATAATCTCAATTATATCAACCTGGACGGCAATGTGGGCAACATTGTCAACGGGGCCGGCCTGGCCATGGCCACCATGGATATCATCAAGAAAGCCGGCGCCACCCCTGCCAATTTCATGGATGTGGGGGGCGGGGCCTCATCTGAACAGGTGGAAAACGCCTTTCGCATCATTCTGGCCGACAAAAAGGTCAAGGCGGTTCTCATCAATATTTTCGGCGGTATCCTGCGGTGTGATGTCTTTGCCAAAGGGGTTGTGGAAGCAGCAAAGAAAACCGGGGTTACCGTACCGGTGGTGGTGCGTATGGAAGGCACCAACGTGGATGAAGGACGGCGCATACTGGCGGACAGCACACTGAACCTCACCAGTGCATCAGACCTGTCTGATGCAGCTAAAAAAATTGCAGCAGCAGTGAATTAAAGGAGAATGTGGTTGTGAGTATATTTGTAAACAGGGACACAAAGGTGCTGGTCCAGGGAATTACCGGCAATGAAGGCAGTTTCCACACCAGACAGTGTGTGTCTTACGGCACCCGCATTGTGGCCGGGGTAACCCCGGGCAAAGGGGGGCAGAAACTGGATGACATACCGGTGTTCAACACCGTGGCACAGGCAGCGGCACAGACCGGTGCAACCGCCTCTTTGATTTTTGTACCACCGCCTTTCGGGGCGGATGCCATCATGGAGGCGGCTGATGTCGGGATCTCTCTCATCGTTGCCATCACCGAAGGGATACCCATCCTGGACATGGTGAAGGTGAAAAATTTCTTAAGCCGGAAAGACTGCCGGCTCATCGGCCCCAACTGCCCGGGCATCATCACGCCGGAAGAATGCAAGATCGGCATCATGCCCGGCATGATCCACGCAAAGGGCAATGTCGGTGTCATATCCCGCTCCGGTACCCTGACCTATGAAGTGGTGGACCAGCTCACCAGGCTGGGCATGGGCCAGTCCACCTGCATCGGCATCGGCGGAGATCCGGTGAACGGCACCAGTTTCATTGATGTATTGTCCGCATTTGAGGCAGATCCCGACACCCACGGCATTGTCATGGTGGGAGAGATCGGCGGCAGTGCGGAAGAAGAGGCAGCCGCCTATATCAAGGCCCAGGTCACCAAGCCGGTGGTGGGGTTTATTGCCGGATTGACTGCCCCGCCGGGCCGGCGGATGGGCCATGCAGGCGCCATCATCTCCGGATCCAGCGGTACCGGAGAGGCCAAGATCAAAGCGTTTGAGGAAAACGGCATCCATGTGTGCGACAATTTGGGGCTGATCGGCCGGATATGTAAAGATGTTTTTTAGCTGACCTTAAAGGAGGTACCATTGGAAAGTTATATTATTGAAGAAAACAAACCAAAGAGCAGCCGGCTGCCGGCCAGGCTGGATCTGGCCCAGAGCGGCACAGGCCTGATACTGGGGCTGTTCATGTGGGCGCACATGCTGCTGGTGGGCAGTATTGTTCTGGGCAAGGATGCCTTTGATTTTGTGGCCAAAACCATGGAGTTGTCATTTTTGTCCGATACCGGGCACGGGTATCCCATTGCCGTGTTCTTTGCGGTATCAGGCGTGTTTACCCTGTTTATCATCCACGCCCTTTTAGGGGTGCGCAAATTTCCCATTTCCTGGCGCCAGCACCGGGTCATCAGAGACCAGATGCAGATGATGAAGCATACCGACACCAACCTGTGGTATATCCAGGTGGTGACCGGATTTATCATGTTTTTTTTCGGGTCGGTCCATTTGTATACCATGCTGGTGAACCCTGGCAGCATTGATCCGTTTTTGTCCGCCGACCGGGTGGTATCCGGCAATTACTGGTTTTTATATTTTGTGCTGCTCATCAGTGTGGAACTGCATGCCAGCATCGGGCTCTACCGGTTGTGCATGAAATGGGGATGGTTTAAGGGCAAGGATGCCAGACATTCCCGCAAAAAGCTCAAAACCCTGAAAAACCGGCTGATGATCTTCTTTCTGGGCCTGGGGTTTCTGGCCCTTTTGATGTTCATTGTCATCGGGTGGGGCCACCGGCAGAACGCCGGTGAACGGTACCAGGGCACCGCATACCGGCAATCCCATGCTGCCACGGCAGAAGCACCTGCAGCATCTGCTGCGGAGGAGATGGAAAAGACAGCGGATGAAACCGGTGCCGCATCCCATGGGGCAGATATGCAAGAGACAGCAGCACCGCCCGCCGACCAGGCGCCGGCACATGATGATGCGCCGGCAGATACACCTGCTCCGGCAGATGACACAGAACCGGTGCATGACACAGCACCGGCAGCAGGTGCAGCTTCGGAACATGATACAGAAGCTGTCCAGGATGCAGGGACATCAGATGCGGCAGGGCCTGCTCAAGCAGACAGCCGCACAGAAGCAGATACCCATGATCAGGGATCTGATGCCCATGAGCCCACCCATTCTGCGCAAGAAACCCAATAAGATAAGGATATTTCAATGAAAGTCATATATACGGATTCACTTGTCATCGGCGGTGGCCTGGCAGGACTCAGAGTTGCCATTGCCTCCATGCAGCGGGGGTATGACACCATCGTCCTCTCGCTGATCCCTGCCAAGAGATCACATTCCGCAGCAGCCCAGGGCGGTATGCAGGCCAGCCTGGGTGCCTGCATCAAAGGGGACGGCGATGATGAGGATGTACATTTTGGTGATACGGTAAAAGGCAGTGACTGGGGATGCGACCAGGATGTGGCACGCATGTTTGTGAACACCGCACCCAAGGCGATCCGCCAGCTGGCAGCCTGGGGTGTTCCCTGGTCCCGGGTCAGAGGCGGGGACCGGGAGGTGATCATCAATGGTGAAAAAGTCACCATCACGGAAAAACATGAGGCCCACGGCCTGATCACGGCCAGAGATTTCGGGGGCACCAAAAAATGGCGTACCTGTTTTACATCCGACGGCACCGGCCATACCATGCTGTATGCCATGGACAACAAGGCGATCCAGCTGGGTATCCCGGTGCATGAACGAAAAGAGGCCCTGGCATTGATCCATGAGGACGGGGTCTGCTACGGCGCCATTGTCAGGGACCTTATCACCGGGGAACTTGCCGCCTATGTGGCCAAGGCCACCACCATTGCCACGGGCGGCTACGGCCGGCTCTATTCGGTGACCACCAATGCCGTGATATCAGAAGGCATCGGCACGGCCATCGCCCTGGAAACCGGCGTGGCCACTTTGGGAAACATGGAAGCGGTGCAGTTTCACCCCACCGCCATCGTGCCCGTGGGCATTTTGACCACAGAAGGGTGCAGAGGAGACGGGGGCCTGCTGCTGGACAAGGACGGGTACCGGTTCATGCCTGATTACGAGCCTGAGAAAAAAGAGCTGGCCTCCAGGGATGTGGTATCCCGGCGTATGACCGAACACATGAGAAAAGGCAAAGGGGTGCCCTCTCCCTATGGGGACCACCTGTGGCTGGATATCACGCTTCTGGGCAGAAAACATATTGAAAAGAACCTGCGGGAGGTCAAGGAGATCTGTGAATACTTTCTTGGCATCGACCCGGTAAAAGAATATATTCCGGTGCGGCCCACCCAGCATTACTCCATGGGCGGGGTGAGAACCAATGCCACCGGCGAGAGCCCCACCCTCAAAGGATTGTTTTCCGCAGGGGAGGCTGCCTGCTGGGACATGCACGGGTTCAACCGCCTGGGGGGCAATTCCGTGGCCGAGACCGTGGTGGCCGGCATGATTGTGGGGGAATTTGTGGCAGATTACTGCGCAGCAAACCCCTTGAAAATATCCACCGCCACCATTGCGCATTTTATCAAAAAAGAGGAAAAGAAAATCACCGATCTTCTGGTGCGGGATTTCGGGGAAAACCCCTTTGCACTCAAGGCCCAAATGCAGCAGATCATGATGGACAAGGTGGGCATATTCAGAAACGGGCCGGACCTGGAAAAGGCTGTGGAGGAACTGACCGTGTTGCACCAGCGTGCCCGACATATTGCCCTGCGCAACCGGATCTCCTCTTCCAACCCGGAACTGGTGGAAGCGATCCGTGTGCCCAAGATGATCAAACTGGCCCAGTGTGTGGCCTATGGGGCCATGCTCAGGACCGAAAGCCGTGGCGCCCATGCCAGAGAAGATTTTCCGGAAAGAAATGACAGAGACTGGCTGAGACGTACCCTTGCTGCCTGGCCGGATGACAGCACTGACCTGCCTGACATCTCCTATGAGGACCTGGATGTCATGAAAATGGAAATGCCCCCCGGTTCCAGGGGATACGGGGTGGACAACATCATTCTTCACCCGGATTCGGAAAAGCGCATGGCAGAAATTGAGGAGATTAGAAAAGCCAATTCTGCGGCAGGCCGGTTCGAGCTGCAGCAGCTGCTGAATCCCACACCTATTCCGGAAAAATTCAAAGGCAAAAACGAGCGTATCGGCAGGGGGTATAAATAATGAGTGATCAGGCACGCGTGTTGAAATTTCAGATATTTCGGTATAACCCCTTGAAAAAAGGGGACAAGCCCCGGATGGTGACCTATGAGGTCACAGAAGCCCCGGGCATGACCATTTTTATTGCATTGAACGAAATCAGAGAAACCCAGGATCCCTCTTTGCAGTTTGATTTTGTGTGCAGGGCAGGCATCTGCGGTTCCTGTGCCATGGTGATCAACGGGCAGCCGGATCTGGCCTGCAGAACCCTGACCGCAAATTTTGCCGACGGGGAGATCACACTTTTGCCCCTGCCCGGGTTTGAGCTCATCGGGGATTTGTCCGTGAACACCGGCAAATTCATGCGGGTCATGAGCGAGCGGGTGGAATCCTGGATCCATGACCTGCATGCAGATGATGTCAACTATGACGCGCTGGAAGAGCGCATGGATCCGGATGTGGCAGATGAAATATATGAACTGGAGCGGTGCGTGGAGTGCGGGGCCTGTGTGTCCGCCTGCGCCACCAAGCGGATGCGGCCCGATTTTCTGTCTGCCGTGGGATTCATGCGCCTGGCCCGCTTTGCTTTGGATCCCAGGGACAAGCGCACCGATGATGAGTTTTACGAAATCATGGGCAATGATGACGGGGTGTTCGGGTGCATGACCCTGCTGGGGTGTGAAGACTACTGCCCCAAGGACCTGCCCCACCAGACCCAGATCGCGTATCTGAGACGTAAAATGGCGTTGATATGATAAAAAATAAGGTAAATCATGACTGAATTCAAATATGATACCCTGTTTCCTTTGGGTAGAGATACCACGGAATACCGCCTTTTGACCAAAGAGCATGTCCGGATCAGAGAATTTGAGGGCAGCGAGGTACTTCTGGTGGAACCCAGGGCCCTGACCCAGCTGGCGGAAGCCGCGTTCAAGGATGTGGCCCATCTTTACAGGACCCGGCATCTGGAACAGTTGCGGGAGATTATCCATGATCCTGAAAGCTCGGACAATGACCGGTATGTTGCCCTGGAGCTGCTCAAAAATGCAGTGATTGCCGCCAAAAAAGTATACCCCATGTGCCAGGATACCGGCACCGCTATTGTCATGGGCAAAAAAGGCCAGCAGGTGTGGACCTGGTCTGATGACGGGCAGGAGCTGTCCAGAGGGGCATTTTTAGCCTATACCAAAAATTATCTGCGCTATTCCCAGAATGCCCCGCTGACCATGTACAAAGAGGCCAACACCAAAACCAACATGCCTGCCCAGGTGGATATTGCCGCGGTCCAGGGGGAGGAATATAATTTTTTGTTCATGGCCAAGGGCGGGGGATCTGCC
>JAIPDY010000245.1 GCA_021737445.1 Desulfotignum sp. | reverse complement strand
GGCCGTCCGATAACACTTCTAATCTGCGTAATTTTCAATTTATCAGCCATTTTTAATCCCTTTTATGTACCTTCAGGTCTCAAATTATATGTCTTCAGGTCTAAGGCCCCGTCTTCTGGCCACGTCCTCTTTTGAACAAAGAGACTGCAGCCCGGCCATGGTTGCCCTGACGATATTCTGGGTATTATGGGTCCCGATACATTTGGTTAGAATGTCTGTGACTCCAGCCACTTCAAGCACTGCACGGATACCGCCGCCGGCAATCAACCCGGTACCGGGGGAAGCCGGCTTGAGAAGCACACGGCCGGCTCCGGCCCTGCCCACTACCTCAAAGGGAACTGTACCGTTGAGCAATGAAATTTTTACCATATTCCGTTTTGCTTTTTCCATGCCTTTACGAATCGCCTCAGGCACTTCAGTGGCTTTTCCCAGACCGTATCCCACACTGCCTTCTCCGTCGCCTACCACCACAAGGGCACTGAAACTGAAGTTCCGGCCGCCTTTAACAACTTTGGCAACGCGGTTGATTCTGACGACTTTATCGATTAATCCATTGTCTTCCATTTGCTGTCTAGCCAAGGGTTTTCCTCCTTAATTAGAATTCCAAACCGGCTTCACGAGCCCCGTCTGATAGTGCTTTGATACGTCCATGATATAAAAACCCATTCCGGTCCAGCACCACTTTTGTAATGCCTTTGTCCAGGGCCCTTTTACCCACAAGTACTCCCACTGCCTTTGCAATTTCCTGTTTTCTACCGGTCACAGGATGTAGTTTATAATCTCTGTCCAGCGTGGAGGCGGACACAAGGGTCTGCCCTTTGGTGTCATCGATAATCTGGGCATAAATGTGGCTTGAACTCTTGAATATACTTAATCTGGGACGGTCTTCGATTCCGTATATGCGTTTTCTGATTCTTTTTTTCCGTTTAAGCCTTGCCATAAGCCTTGGTGATGTATTTCCCATAATTCCTATTCCCAGGTTTTAGTTTTTACCAGCAGTCTTGCCTGCTTTTCTTATGATTCTTTCATCCGCATACATGATGCCTTTACCTTTATAAGGCTCGGGAGGTCTGATATCTCTGATATTGGCAGCTGCCTGACCAAGTATTTCCTTATCAATACCGGAAAGGGTGATTTTTGTGTTGTTTTCCACCGTTGCACTGATCCCCTGGGGAAGGACAAAATCCACTGGATTTGAATATCCCACATTCAGTACAAGGCTGTTTCCCTTGGATTCGGCCCGATACCCGATACCGGCCAATACCAGCTGTTTTTCATACCCCTTGCTGACACCGGTGACCATATTTGAAATCAGGGAGCGGAACAATCCCTGAAGGGCGACTTTTTTCTTATCATCAAGATCGGTTTTAACTTCCAAAACCGTATCCGTCATTTCAATTTTAACAGCCGGATGCATCTGGCGTTCAAGGTTGCCTTTAGGTCCTTTTACCTGAATGGTATCGCCATTCAGGACCACCTGGACCTTGTCTGGAAGCTGAACCGGCTTTTTCCCTATTCTTGACATATTTCATAACTCCTGTCTTACCATACGTTACAAAGAATCTCACCACCGACGTTCGCTTCTTTTGCCTGTTTATCTGTCATCACACCTTTTGAGGTGGAAACAACGGAAATACCCAGACCGTTCAAAACCGGCTTAATCTGCTGTGCTTTGCTGTAAACCCTGCATGATGGCTTACTGACGCGCTGGATACCAAAAATGGTTGGCCTGCCCTCTTTCACATACTTAAGATAGACACGAATCAAGCCCTGTGTCTCATTTTCAAGAAACTTGAAATCCTTGATATATCCTTGTTCCTTCAGCACCCGAACCATCTCCAGTTTGATTGTTGATCCGGGGATATCCACTTTGGCAGACCCTGCTTTACCACCATTTCTAATAATGGTGAGCATGTCTGCAATGGGATCACTAATTGCCATTTGAAATCTCCTTAAAATTCCGCTGATATTTTACCGTACCGCGACGTGAAAACCGTTTTGCCATGCTACCAGCTGGATTTGGTAACCCCGGGAAGCTTGCCTTGGGAAGCAAGGGTCCTGAAACAAATCCTGCAGATGCCGGCTTTTCTGATAAATCCCCGTGGTCTGCCGCACAACGGACATCTGTTATACCCACGCACAGAAAATTTCGGTTTTCTTTTTGCCTTTGCGATTAAAGCTTTCTTGGCCAAGCTTTCCTCCTTAAAATACTTAATTTTTAAAAGGCATCCCCAGATACTTCAGGAATACTTTGCCTTCTTCATCTGTTTTAGCCGTGGTGACGACCGTAACATTCAGGCCCTTGATGCTGTCGGTCTTGTCATATTCAATTTCAGGAAAGATGATATGCTCAGTGATGCCAAGGCTGTAATTGCCCCGGCCGTCAAAAGCTTTTCCGGATATTCCCCTGAAATCCCGTACACGGGGCAGTGCAATATTGACAAGCCGGTCCAAAAATTCATACATTTTTTCCCGGCGCAAGGTGACCTTGCACCCGATGGGCAGATCAGCCCGCAGTTTGAAATTGGCAATGGGTTTTTTAGCCCGTGTCACAACGGGTTTCTGGCCTGCTATCAATGCCAGCTCCTGTGCGGCGGATTCAATAATCTTTGGATTTCTGACCGCCTCACCCAGTCCCATGTTCAGCACTATTTTTTCCAGTCTCGGTACCTGAAATTCATTCTGGTAATTAAAGGCTTCTTTTAGTTTCGGAACGATTTCCGTATTGTACTTTTCCTTAAGCGTGGTCATTTATTCTCTCCGGATTTGATCTTAAGCATCGATCTGCTCATTGCATTTTTTACAGACACGAACCCGTTTTCCGTTTTCAAGTTTTCTGGTGCCAATCCGGGTCGGTTTCACACAGGAATTGCACATAAGCATGAGATTGGACACATGGATGGGCATGTTCTTTTCCACAATTCCCCCCTGGGGATTTGCCTGTGTGGGTTTCTGGTGGACTTTTACAACGTTGATATTTTCCACAACAACGCGGTTGCTCTTTTTGACAATCTTCAATACCTTGCCGATTTTATCCTTATCTTTACCGGTAAGTACTTTTACCTTGTCATCTTTTTTTATTCTGATCTTTGTCATTTCCATTGCATTTTCTCCAATCACCCGGTGATTACAATACGTCAGGAGCCAGAGATACAATTTTCATGAATCGCTTTGCCCTCAATTCCCTTGCCACCGGACCAAAAATACGGGTTCCCACCGGTTCATTGTTCTTGGTCAGAACAACCGCTGAATTGTCATCAAACCGGATGGCAGAACCGTCCGGCCGAAAAATTTCTTTTTTGGTTCTGACGATGACAGCCGGCACAATATCCCCTTTTTTTACCTTGGCATTGGGGATCGCTTCCTTGACAGACACAATAATAATGTCCCCAATACTGGCATATCTTCTTCTGGATCCACCCAACACCTTAATGCAATACAGTTCTTTTGCACCGGAGTTGTCTGCAACCGTCAGTCTTGTTTCAGTCTGAATCATTTTTCAACTCCTTAGAATTAAACGGCTTTCTTGATGATTTTCGTCACTCTGAACCGTTTCAACTTGCTTAAGGGCCGGGTTTCGATAATCTGCACCTCATCACCGATCCTGCAAGCATTTTTCTCGTCATGGGCATGATACTTTTTGTACTGCCTGATATATTTTTTATACACATTGTGCTGTATAAACCGTTCTACCTGGACAACCACTGATTTATCCATTTTATCTGATATAATCAGCCCTTTGAGTTCTTTTTTTTTGCTTTTCTGCATAGTTTCCATATCATTCACTCTCAACTAATGTTCACATTCATTTGTCTGCATACTGTATGGAGCCTGGCGATATCCTTTTTGACTTCAGACATTTTTGCCGTATTCTCAAGTTGTCCGACATCGTTTTGAAAGCGAAGGTTGAAAAGTTCCTTTTTGAGTTCAGAAAGTTTTTCCTGAAGCTGGTCAGCATTCATTTCCTTAATCTCGCTGGTCTTTAACATGACTAATTCCTTTCCACAAAACGGGTTTTTACGGAAAGTTTTCTTGCGGCAAGTCTAAGGGCCTCTTTGGCAGTGTCTCTGGGGATACCTTCCATCTCATACAAAATTTTTCCGGGCTTCACCCGGGCAACCCAGGCATCAGTGGCCCCTTTTCCCTTACCCATCCGGACTTCTGCCGGTTTTTTTGTAACCGGTTTGTCCGGAAAAAAGCGTATCCAGCTTTTACCGGCCCTTTTTGCGTGTCTGGTCAATGCAACCCTTGCCGCCTCGATCTGTCTTGCGTTAACATACCCGCATTCAACAGCCTGAAGTCCGTAATCACCAAAACTCAAGGTATTTCCCCTGGAAGGTGTTCCCTTTGTTCTTCCCCGGAACTGTTTGCGGAATTTTACATTTTTTGGACTGAGCATTTGCTTTTTCTCCTAAATTACCTCTAATTTGCAGCCAACGCCTGTTCACCCGGGCTCACCACCTCACCTTTAAAAATGAAGGTCTTGATACCGATGGTGCCATACGTGGTCTTTGCCTCAATGAAGCCGTAATCCACGTCAGCCCGCAGTGTGTGCAAAGGGATCCGCCCCTCTTTATACCATTCTGTTCTGGCCATTTCAGCACCGCCCAGACGGCCTGAGCAGATTATCTTGATACCCTTGGCACCAAATCGCATGGCAGATGAGACACTTCTTTTCATTGCCCGCCTGAAGGCAATCCGCCTTTCAAGCTGCTGGGCAATGTTCTCAGCCACCAGCTGTGCATCGATTTCAGGTCTTCTGACCTCCTTTATATCGATGAGCACGTCCGGTTTGAGTATTTTTTCAAGCTCTTTTTTGAGCAGGGCGATCTCAGATCCTTTTTTTCCGATGATAATACCGGGTCTGGCAGCAAATACCCGCAGCCTGATCTGTTTTGAAAACCGTTCAATTTCGATTTTTGAGATGCCGGCATGGTATAATTTCTTTTTGAGAAATTTCCGGACCATAAAGTCCTCTTCAACAAATTCAGCATACTCTTTGTCTGCATACCATCTGGAGTCCCATGTCCTGATGATGCCTAATCTTAATCCGGTAGGATGTACTTTCTGGCCCAAGCTAAGTTCCTCCTCTTAGTCGGTCTGAGCGACTATTACAGTTAAATGACTGGTACGTTTCAAAATCCTGCTGGCTCTTCCTCTGGCTCTTGGCCGAAACCGTTTCAAAGAGGGCCCGTGATCGACAATAATATTTTTTACAAACAGCTTATCCACATCCAGCTCGTTGTTATGCGCCGCATTGGCCACGGCAGATTCCAGTGTTTTGTGGATAATACCAGCCGCTTTCAAGGGCATGAACTTTAATAATGTCAGCGCTTGCTCGGCACTTTTTCCCTTTACTTCACTGATGGGCAGCCTAAGCTTAAACGGTGAAATCCTTGCGTATTTAGTACTTGCTTTTACTTCCATTTCACACCTAATCCTTTAATCTTGCAGAGCACATATTACCGTCTGGCTTTTTTGTCTCCGGCATGACCCCAAAATGTTCTTGTGGGTGAAAACTCACCAAGCTTGTGACCGACCATGTTTTCTGAAACAAAGACAGGAATGAATTTTTTACCATTATGAACGGCAAAGGTAATCCCCACCATTTCCGGTAAAATGGTTGACCGTCTTGACCAGGTCTTAATCACTTTGTTGCTGTTGGATTTTCTTGCGTCCAGGACTTTTTTCAAAAGCGCAGGTGCAATATATGGTCCTTTTTTCAATGATCGTGGCATAATTTATCACCTATTTATTTTCTCTTTGCTCTTCTTTTAACGATATACTGATCTGTTCTCGCGTTATTCCTGGTCCGTTTGCCTTTGGTGGGTACACCCCAGGGACTGCAGGGCTGACGGCCACCGGATGACCGGCCTTCACCACCACCCATGGGATGATCCACCGGGTTCATGGCGACCCCACGCACAGACGGTCTTCTGCCCAGCCACCGAGACCGGCCGGCCTTTCCCAGACTGACATCTCCGTGCTTTTCATTGCCCACCCTGCCCACAGTAGCTTTACACTTCACATGGATCATCCTGACCTCACCTGACGGCAGCAGCACCTGGGCATAATCGCCCTCTTTTGCCATGAGACGGGCATAGGCTCCTGCGCTTCGCACAATCTGGCCGCCCTTCTCCTGTTTGAGTTCAATGTTATGAATCCTGGTACCTGTGGGAATTTTTTCCAGCGGCATGCAGTTGCCTGGTTTTATATCAGCATCCGGACCGGTTTCCAGAATATCGCCCACCCTTACGTCAAGGGGAGCAAGGATATACCGTTTTTCTCCGTCTGCATAGACAAGCAGGGCAATTCTGGCACTTCTGTTGGGGTCATACTCAATGGCAGACACCTTTGCCGGAATCCCGTCCTTGTCCCGTTTGAAATCAATAATGCGGTATTGTTTTTTAGTCCCGCCGCCCCTGTGCCTGGTTGTGATTCTTCCGTGAGTGTTCCGGCCCGCCTTCTTGTTAAGCTTCTTGGTGAGCCGCCTTTCCGGTTTTGACTTGGTAATCTCTTCAAAAGAAAGGTATTCCTGGGAACGTCTTCCGGGAGATGTCGGTTTTGTCTTTATTATCGTTGACATAAATATACCTCTTTAAACACCTTCAAAAAAATCGATTCTGTGTCCTGGCAGCAAGGTAACAACAGCCTTTTTCCAGTCTTTCCGCTTGCCGATAATTCTGCCGCGTTGTTTGACTTTTCCCTTTACCTGAACAGTTCTGACCTGTTTTACTTTGGTATTGAAGTTTTTTTCAACAGCATCTTTGATTTCCAGCCGGTTCGCCCGCCTGTCCACCCGAAGGGTCACCTGGTTGTTCAATTCTTTTTGAAGGGTTGTTTTTTCCGTAACAACAGGTCCTCTGATGATATCATATTGTTTCATCTTAGCCTAGCCTCCCTGTGATATTCTGAATGCTGGATTCAATCAGCAAAATATTTTTATATTTCAAAATATCATATACGTTCAGACCTGCGGTCTTGATCACCTTTATGTCAGGAATGTTTCGAGATGACAGTTCCAGGTTGGTGTCCTGTGCATCAGATACAATGAGAATGTCATCCAGGTTCAGGGCCCCCAGAACAGAGGCCAGCATTTTTGTTTTGATTTTATCCAGTTTTATGTCATCGATCACAAAAAGGGTTTTGTCTTCCATTTTACTGCTCAAGGCCATTTTCAATGCGAGTTTTCGCACTTTTTCGGGCACCTTGTAAGCAAATGATCTTGGCGAAGGTCCAAAAATAGTGCCACCGCCTTTTCTCAAGGGAGACTTGACACTACCGGCCCGTGCATTGCCGGTTCCTTTCTGCCTGAAAAGCTTTCTGGTGCTTCCTTTAATCATACCCCGTGTCTTGGACGCAGCACTCCCTTCCCGCCTGGCAGCGAGCTGGGATCTTACCACTTCATGAAGAACACTTGTCTTAACCGGAATGCTGAATATTTCATCAGGAAGCTGGGTTTCAGACACCTTCTCACCTGCACTGTTTAATACATCTACAGCAGCCATATTCTTCCTCTTAAATTTTGATCAGCTATGCATCACTGCTTTTTTGCAATACCCATAGCCGCATATTTCATGCTGTTTCCCTTAATGGAAAAAAGCAGTATAATATTTTGCAATTACCTTTGGGTTTTCTTATGTACCTCAAGAATTCCTGTTTTGGGTCCTGGAAGTGCCCCTTTGATCAACAGCAGATTATCTTTGTGCTTGATATCCACAATGGTTAAATTTTTTACTGTTTCTTTTTCCACTCCCATGTGACCGGGCATCCGCTTGCCTTTTATAACCTTGGCAGGCCAGGCACTGTTGCCTATGGATCCGGGTTTCCGGTGGTTTCTGTTACCATGGGTTTCCGGTCCGCGGCTGAAACCGTGCCGTTTGATGGTTCCCTGGAAACCGCGTCCTTTTGAAATGCCGGACACAGTCACTTTTTCACCAATGGAAAACATGTCCACGTTTATGGTGGCACCCGGTTCAATACCATCAACCGCTTGAGTCCTGAACTCTTTTAAGACCCTGAACCCCTTGTCACAGGCCTTTTTTAAATGGCCTGCCACCGGCTTGTTTAACCGTTTTACAGGTTTTTCGTCAAATCCGAGCTGAAGTGCTGTATATCCGTCTTTTTCAGGTGTTTTGACCTGTGTCACCACGCATGGTCCCACCTGTACAACGGTAACAGGAACAAGTTTCCCATCCGGGGTAAAAGCACTGGTCATCCCGATTTTTTTTCCAATTATTCCGTTCATTTTTGGTTCCTGTTATCGCGCTATAATTTTATTTCCACATCAACACCTGGTGAAAGGTCCAGTTTCATCAAAGCATCAACAGTCTGCTGGGTCGGCTCCAGAATATCCATCATACGTTTATGGGTCCTGATTTCAAACTGCTCGCGTGATTTCTTGTTCACATGAGGAGACCGCAGAACCGTAAATTTATTGATACGGGTTGGAAGGGGAACCGGCCCCACAATTCTGGCACCGGTTTTCCTTGCTGTATCAACGATATCCATTGAAGACTGGTCAAGCAGTTTATGATCATATGCTTTGAGCCGAATTCGTATTTTTGTTTTCAACATGATAGCGTTTTTTCCCACCCTTATTCAAAAATTTCAGCGATAACGCCGGCACCCACGGTACGTCCGCCTTCTCTCACGGCAAACCGCAGCTCTTTTTCCATGGCTATGGGAGAAATCAGCTCAACATTAATGGTGGCATTATCACCGGGCATAATCATC
>JAIPDY010000258.1 GCA_021737445.1 Desulfotignum sp. | reverse complement strand
CAATATGTTAATGATTGTCTGATAACCGTTACAATGCCTCATGTAGCCCAAAAAGCTGTGGATGCGCTGACGTAACACCTCAATGGCCATCCGGCCCTGGGAACACAGCCGGGCAGCAGATATGATCCGCCGCCGCGCACGTCTTACAATGCGTTTGCGTGGGAGCCGGGCCACGTTCCCGCTCAGGTACTTGCCGCCCGTTCCTGTTTATCTTTTCCAACCCCGGTCATGCCGGAGTGGAGGGATAATCGCCCCAAATAATTTGCACTGGACGCGGCCCCTTGGGGACACGCCTTCCGGCATTATAATGACTTGCCAGGCGGGAACCGTTGTTCGTGTTCGTGTTCGTGGCCGTGTTGTTCAAGTTCATGTAGAAAAGGCCATAGTTCGCGTTTGCATTCCAGTTGCCACCGTTCTAAACAATTACCCGTTGATTGATTTAATCCAGCCGCCAGCCATTTTTCCAATCTCATTGACATGGCGGATCCATATCTCATACCGCTTTGTGTTGATATATTTGATCCGGTGTGCTTTCCGGATCAAAGACCTGAGATATTCAATTTCAATATCCAGGTCCTGAAGCGTGGTTTTTTTGTAATACTTTTTGCCGGCCCGGACTGTCAGTTTGATTATTTCAGTCAGTGTGTCCCGAATCTGCGCGCACAGGACATGCCGTTCAATTTTGGGGAACTGGATCATGACTGTATGGGAGTACGCGTCCAACTCCTCTATTTTTGTCAGTATCAAAAGATCTTTCATCGCTTTTCTTTCCCGCCGCTACCGCGGCGTAGTCAGGATTCAGTATTCAGGCTGCAAGTCACTTTTTTGCCAGGCGGGAACCGTAGTGCGTGTACGCGTTCGTGGCCGTGTAGAACAAGTACATGTAGAAAAGGCCATAGTTCGCGTATGCATCCCAGTAGCCACCGTGTCTGGCGATCCGGACCGCATCACCAGGCTGATAAAACCGCTGGTAATCCGCCAGGGTGCCGTTGCCATATGTACCATCCACTGCAGCCGCCAGAAACAACGCTTTGCAGTCAAACCCAACGCCCTCGTTTTCCAGCAGCGTGACCGGATATCCGGCCATGTCTCCGGTCAAGCCAGTGGCGATGGTGACATACGTGCCGTTTCCCTGGTTGTCAAATATCTTCAGGTCCCCGTTTATTTCCAGCTTCAGGCCGTCCACAAACATGAAAACGTTTGACCAGAATTGATGTAGATTGAGCAGGGTGTCACTTGATACGCCGGTATTCTGTACCGACCCCGTATCATTATCCCCGCCGATAGCAGCCTGCACATCCGGTGTGCCCAGCTTGATCAGGCCCAGATACTGCACAGCGCCCAGCTCGTACACATCGATATTATGGAATCCGTCCACCCCGCCGGTATTGCGGGCCGCGCATTTGGTCAGAAAATCATTGAAGCTGGTGGATGCCAGCGGCGGTGCACCCGCCACAGACTTGACCATGGTCCCGCCGTCATCGGATGCCTCATAAGCCCCGGCCCAGAACTGATCGATCTCCACACCGGCATCAAAAAACACCGGATAGACATCAAAACCATCCACAGCCTGGTCACTCATCCACCGGCAGGTTTTTCCATCCTGATCAGACCCGGCCGGTGCCGGACCGACCTTGTAATAAAACTTTGGATATTTGACCATGTCGTTGCCGTCGATAACCACATCCTCAATACCGGCATATGTGGGATGATTTTGAAAATACGCGGCATCCGGGGTGACATTGTTGCCGTCTTTGTCCACATGCTGCCAGGTGCCGGCGCCGCCACCGGTGGACACCAGGGCCACACCGATAATGGTGGCAAAGGATGCCTTGGTGGTAAATGCCGTTTCTGCCGACCAGTCAGAGTAACCCAGGGTATCCCCTTTGTATCTGACCCGGAAAAAATATCCGGACTCCCCATCCTGCAGCACACCTTCCGGCACCTGGTGGCTGGTCAGGTCTGCCACCTCCCCGGAATCATACGCAGGCGCAACATAATCCCCCCCGGCAGTCCGGATCTGCCACTGGGAGGCGGCATGGGATTCGGTGGGCGTGTATCCATCGTCAAACCCGCCGGTGCTGAATGCAGATGCGGTCAGGGTCGGCTGCTCTGGGATGTCCATGGCGCCCTGGGCTGGGTATGTATTTGACGGCGCATTGATATACTCTTCCGCCACAGTGGTGAAGCTTGTTGCCTGTGACCATTCAGACCACGATCCCTCAGAATCCCGGTACCGGATCCGCCAGTAGTACATATTTTCCGCCACCAGCGCTTCATCCGGCACAGCATATGATATACCTGCGGCCTGGGTACCGGAATCATGGGCCAGGTTTTCCAGGGCCGCGTCATAAAAAATCTGTATCTGCATCCCGATCTGGCTGGTACCCAGCACATGCGAATACGCCCCGCCTTCCAGGGTGGGCATATCGTGAACATAATCGGCCCCGTCCTCCGGAGACACGTTCACGGGCGTTTCAGGCGGATGGTGATACCCGCCGATACCCAAAAACTGGTTTGCCAGCATCAGCTGATCCAGATACCCAGCGGCACCGGACACGGTGATTTTTAAATCAAACGCCCCCCGGGCCGGGATCACATATTCCACATCCAGCGTGTCGGCCGGATACGGAGCAGCCGCTGCTAGCTCCCACGACCATGGCACCGCGGTCCACTCAACATGATCCGCATCCCGGTAAAACACAGCCAGCACCATGGCGGTTTCATCACGCCGGACAATCAACGATTTGTCAAAATCATCCGGCCCCAGGTCGATATTCTGCGCCACATATTCATCCCCGGCCGCGGCCTCTGCCCCGCCGGACATGAGCGGTGAAAATGTGCAGGTTCTGTCCGCAGAAAACACAGCCGGGGTGTAAAACAGGTCATGTATAAACACGTGACCAGGGCCGTATTGCCACCTGATATTTGTCTTTTTATCCGATGTATACCGGCTGTCTGCCCGGCGGCGGGAGATGCCGATGCCGCCGGGGATCAATAAATTATCCATATCGCTCTCCTCTCTAAACCGGGTTCAATAAACCAGACACACCGCAGAAACGGCCAGCCTCATGCCGGCACTGACCGCGATGATTTCACCGGCTTCGAATGTCCAGGTGGTCTCGGTATCATCATTAAAGTACACCACCAGATCCTGATCACTGCGCACGGCCCGGTGCGGGATCGGCAGGTCTTTCACCACTGTGGCAATCCCAAGTGGGGCCATGCCGACCGGCACCCCGCTGGTATCTCTGATCACTCTGTTGACTTCAGGCATTTGCTATGCTCCTGTCTCTGTGTTGATAGGCTACTGCACCAGGCTTTCAGTCCGCTCCTGTGACAGGTAGGGTGTGCCGTTGATGCGCACAAAATCCGGGCTGGTGACTTCAAAGGAAATCTTTGTTATGGCTTTGCTGTCACTGGTGGGATCATATTCCGCCACATCGGAAATATTGAGCAGGCACCCGAACGCCTCGATCTTTTCTTCCTCGGATGTGCCCTTGGCATAAAACATCAGATCGGCCGGTTCGATATCCTGCCAGGACCCGGCACTCTTTGCCTGTTCCGCCAAAATACCCATGGCCGCGGCATCCAGTTCAATCTCGCCGGTGGCCGATACTTCGCCGTCAATGTAGCCGTTGGGGATGCCCTGATCCTTGACCCCCTTGCGGGTGTCCTCAATGGACAGGGACGCTTTTTCCGCCCGGAGTTTATAATCCCCCAGGGTGAAGGTAAAGCTGCTGCTGCTCACTCGTTTCATTTGTCATGTCTCCTTAATCTGTTGACGGCCTATTCAGTGGACAGGTCCAGGGCCAGGTTCACGGTGATGTCCTTGGGACAGTTATACGGCCGGACCATCAGATAGATTTCCACCGTGGTCTTATCCAGCCATACAATTTCTATGGCCTCATCTGTGGGCGGATGGATCTCCCCGGGGAATGTCAGCCCCAGAATGGTCACGCTCTTGTCCATGGCCCGCAGCGGCCGCATGAAATAACTTTTGTTTTCCGCAATGGATGCCGGGGTGGAGTTCAAGCGCCGGTCACCGATACGTGCCACCGCCAGGGGATACACCCGGCGCATGGCTTTTTGCACCACCCGCAGGTTTTCCACCACCTGGTAATCACCGCCAGGGATATCCAGCATGTTGCCGTCTCCCCAGTAGGTGCCCGGGTAATCCAGATACCACTGGGGCACGGAAAATCTGACAGTATCCAGCTGTTTCAGGTGCGCCATGGTCAAACCGTTGCCGTCCATGTCAGACGGCCGATCCGACCATTCACCCACCATGGAACCGGTGGCCACCCGCATGGGGGTGTCTGCCACGGTCACCGCCCGGTTGCACAGCCGCCCGGCAAACGCGCCCAGGGCATGGTCCCACAGATACGGCACCACGCACACCCGGTCCGCTGCCACATCCGTGGTGATGGGGGTGATGGCGGCAATATAGGCGGCCCACGTTTCTGTCACCGCATCGATGCCGCGGACCGATGCAATAAAAAAGACCGGCCGCATGTATTTTGATAAAATAGACACAGCCTCGGCATGCATGGATTCAAGCTCAGCAGCAGATGACACAGGCTCCACCATCACAATCGCTTCACATGATGTGATTTCCATGGCCGCATCTATATAATCCATTGTCGCCTCCCCGGTGGCATCCACTTCTATCACCGACGCGGAAAAATTCTGCCCCGCATTCAGCCGGGCCGCTTCCACCTGGGTTTTCAAAACGGTATCCGCTTCCCCCAGGACGTCATCCAGATCGGTTTTAACACCCACGGCCACCACGCTGCCGACGTTTTCAGTGCCTTCTCCCACAAACAGAAAATGGCGTTCGATTTCCGGCAACGCGCCCTGGATCAGATTCAGGCGGTTGATTTGTACAGTTCCAAGAGACATTTTTGACTCTCCTTATATTATGCTTTTCTCAATTCCTGCAGGGCAGCTCTGGCCATTGCAGTCAAATACACGTTTGCCTGTTTTGGGGTGACCCCCAGAAAGGGCCGCTCCGGCACCTTGATGGTCCACCGCTGGGGGCCTTTGGTTTCACCGGTGCGCAGCAGTCTCAGGATCAGGCCGGCCTGGCCCAGGGTCAGATTGTCCTGGATCCATTTTTTAGATACCCGCTTGAGCACGGCCTTTCCTTTGCCCCGCTTCCTTGCCACTCGCGCCCGATAGCCCTCCTTGATCAATGAGGCCGCCTGCCTGGGCGTGGCCGGTTTTTTGTAATCCGGTGTGCCATACATTTTTTTTGCCTTGATCGATCCAAACGATTCCGGCACCCCGTGCTGGTGCCTGGATGCTACTATGGCATGACCCGGGTTTTTCCAGGTCACAATGCCCTCACGGTCGCCGGCGGGAAACTTTGTCATCAGCCCCTTGCCCATCTTGCTGAGCAGTTTTCTGCGGACCCTATTTTTTTTCCGGGGCTTCATGGCAGTCCCGGCAACAGTCTGCTGCTTTTTGATGTTCAGCCGGGCATCCTTGATCACTCCTTTGCCGACCTTGCGCATGAGCAAGCGGCGCCGGCGCGGACTCATGGTGAGCAGGTCGATCTGATCCATCAGCCGCAGCGTGGATGCGGGATCTGTGTCAATGTCTATGCCGATATCAGACAGTGCCATCTTTTTTATCCAGTTTTTCCAGGGTTTCCGCCACATCGATGCCGATGTCAGACACCCGCCATCTTTGTTCATCCCACAAAATATCCCCGGCCGGATCAGGCACCAGGCTCAGGGCTTCGTCAAACTCCACATTCAGCTGCACAAACACATGCTGCTCATCATAAATTGTCACATCCACTTCCGGATCTGTCAGGCCCAAAAGATCCCGGTCCGGGTCATTGGCCGCCAGCCACACCATCACAGACGACAACAGCAAAGAAGCCAGGGCCGCCGGGCACTGCTCGATCCCGATCACGGCATCATACCGGAACCGGCCGATCTCCAGGCCGTTGCCCAGGTCTTTGCCTGTAGGCACCAGCTTGCCCAGGTCGGCAAATGATTCCATGTTATCTCTGGCAATGCCGGGCAGGGCAGCGATATGGGCGGACAAGGCGGACAGCTTCTGCATTACAGGGCCTCCGCGTGAATGGTCAGGTTCCCCTGGAGCGCGGCAATGGCATCTGCAGCAAACTCATACCACCGGTCGGCGGTCTCTTCAGATTCCATCACCTCGCCTTTGGAGCGGGTGGACGCATCGTTTTTGCGCATCACTGTGGCAAAGTCTGCCAAAAGCAATGCCTTGGCCCGGCAGAAAACGGCCCGTTTGTACAGCACTTCCATGGGATGGATATCCCCGATCTGTTCGTTTGCATCTACAACAATATCGGTGAGGGCAGCTGTACCGGCATCCACATGGGTTTGCCGGAATTCGGACAGGGCTGCATTGGCCCAGGCCAGGGACAAAATCAGGCGGTCTTTGACCATGGTTTCCCGGTACGCGGCCGGGATCCGGTAGGACTCTGCAAACGCATGCAGGTTCAGGTCCGGGAAAAACGGCGCATTGGTGATCACTGTATCTGGATCGATCTGATCTGAAAATCCGGTGAAACTCACGTCATCACATCCTTGTGCCTGGGGTTATGAAAGGCCCGCCTCCCGGCCGGCATCCGGATGGCGATCAATCGCAGCCGGGTCCGGCGGGATCGGGTCGGCGGGCGGTGGAGCTGGTTATGCTTTGTCTGCCTGGCTTTCCAGTTTCTTCTCCGCCTGGAACAAAGCAGTTTTGACTTTAGCGCCATATTCCATGGCAGTCTCAAGGGCTGCCACAGCTGCGCTGTAATCTTCTTTTTCCATGGCCATCAATCCCTTGACACGATAGAACCCGGCACGGATCGGATCCGGCAGGTCCCAGTCCTGTGACATATCCATCATGTCCGTCAGATAGGGTTCCGGGGTCCGGCCGGCTTCCTGCTCAGCCTCGGCCCACTCCAGGACCGTGCCGGACAGAAAAGTGGGCAGATCCCGCTTGAACCTTTCGGGCATGGGCACGTCATGGTCCAGGCAATAACTTGCCAGATCCATGGCCCCGGGGATATCCTTGATGTCAAACAGCCACACAAGGATCTGGCCCAAAAGCGGATGACTGGACCCGGAAGTCTTCAGGGTCTGCACCACCGGCATATATTTAGGGACCAGGTGAGACTGCTTTTCCGCTTCCTTTTGCTTGATGCTCTTGATCGCCTTGAGGCCGGCCAGGTCGGCTGCCAGCTCGGCATCGATCTTGGCCATGGCCTGATTGCGGGCGATGCCGGAAGCGGGCAGGGACCGGACAGCCCGGCCGGGGCCGGATCTTTTTTCAGCATCGGCGGCTTTGCCGGCCCCGTCAGTGTGTCTTTTCTGGAATTTCACCATTAAACTCATGTTGACTACCTCCTGTCACGGGCGGTCAGCCCTGTTTTTTTATTCCCAGGTCGCGCCATCCGCAGCCAGGAGCTTGACATTGTCAAACTCAACGCCCACAAATTTTTCCGGGGTTTCAACCACATAGCCTTCGTTCCGGGAGTTGTAGTCCTCAACCCGGTCTTTTTCCGGTTTGTCTTTGATGCGCCGGCGCCAGGTGCCAGCCTGGACATAAATGGACAGATTGTCCAGGCTGGTGATCACCAGGCCGCGGGAGGGGAAATTGTTGGGGGTGTCCCAGGGCAGGCCGCCAAAAAAGGACAGGGATGCCGTGGCCAGGGTTTTTTCCGTGGGCTTGAGGCCCAGGGCCTGGTACAGGGCGGATTTTTCCCGGCCCACCAGCTCGGAACCGATCAAGGCGATCAGACCGGTGCGCAGATACTGGGGAATGCCTTCCAACAGGTCTGACACGGCATGGTCCAGGTTCACATAATCCCCGCCCTCGCCGATGTGGATCTCATTGACCGTGCCGCCTTCTGTGAGAATGTTGGCAACTTTGTTTTCCCGCATGTACTGGAGCCAGCCTTCGTTGACATCCTGCATCAGGGGATTGGCAACCAGGTCTGTATCGGCAGCAGCGGACTCGCCATACCAGCCGATGATCACCCGGTCGTTGGCAATGCGTTTCTGCACATACCGGGCATACCGGTCAGCCAGATCCGGGAACTTGGCCCAGGCATCCATGGTGGCATACCGCATATACACATCAGAGTTGGTCTGGTAGAGTTTGTATGTGAAAGTATCCAGGCCCAGCAGGTCCCGGGGGGTCCGTTCCTGGCCGTCAACCGTGGTGTCGGTTCTGCCGGACGCGGGTCCGGATGCGCTGCCAAGGATGTTCTGGCCTTCCATCTCATCCACCATGATCACATTGATGCGCTGCAGCAAATCTTCCTGCTCAACAATTTTATCCTGGAGCCGTTGTTCCACTTCCGGGGTGGCGGAAAATGTCTGCTGGACCGTGTTCACGCCGTAAGTTTTCGCAATCCGGCCCGTCATCTGGTCAAAAAGCTTTCTGGTAATGGGTCTCATTGTTCAATTCTCCTGTTAAAAAAATTACCTGTTCAAAGGGCCAGGCCGGGTGCGGCGCCGGCTAAGGGTTATAAAAGTTCGTCCTGGTCACCGGCCGCGCCGGTGGTGTCGCCGAACTGTGTGCCGGGGTTGGCAGCTTCCAGGCGATTCACCAGGGTTTTGAACTGGGTGGTCAGGGTGTCCAGGGCAGATTTCAATTCAGTGAATTCTTTGCCGTCATCCGCCGGGGCAGGGTCGTTTGCCGGTGCCGGTGCCGGGTCGTTGGCCGGGGCAGGATCACCTGCAGGGGCCGAATCTGCTGCGGGCGGTGCCGCGGAAAAAGATTCGATCTTACCGGCCAGGTCGGTCACAGCTGCCTGGGTGGCCTC
>JAIPDY010000133.1 GCA_021737445.1 Desulfotignum sp. | reverse complement strand
ATCTCCGGTCACAATGCCTTTGGGGCCGTATCCGATTCTGGTTAAAAACATTTTCATTTGCTGGGAGGTCGGGTTCTGGGCCTCATCCAGGATAATATATGCATTGTTCAGGGTTCTTCCCCGCATGAATGCGATAGGGGCAATTTCAATGATCTCCTGCTCAATATAGGCACGGGCTTTTTCAAAATCAAGCATATCGTACAAAGCATCGTAAAGAGGTCTGAGATAGGGGTTGATTTTTTCTGCCAGGTCTCCGGGCAGAAACCCTAAGGCCTCTCCAGCTTCCACTGCCGGACGGGTGAGAATGATTTTTTGGACATTTCCTTTGGAGAAAGCAGCCATGGCCATGGCCATGGCAAGGTATGTCTTCCCGGTTCCCGCAGGCCCGATGGCAAACAGAATGTCCTGATTTTCAATGGCGTTTACATACTTGAGCTGGGCCAGGCTCCTGGGCCGGATCGGTTTGTTTCTGGCGGTTACAAATACCGTGTGCAGAAACAGGGTTTCCAGGCGGGCGGAGCCGTCTTTTTTAATCATGGCAATGGCGGCATCCAGATCGCCGGGCTCCATGGAAACATTTTCTTTTAAAAGGGTGTACAACTGAACCAGCAGGTTGTGAGCCAGGCTGGTATCTGCTGTTTTTCCTGAAAGGGTGACAGCATTTCCCCTGGAATTGATAGTAATCCCGAAACTTTTTGAAATTTTATCAAGGTGGGTGTTATGAAATCCAAACAGCCGCCGGGCTGCGGATATGTTGTCGAATTCAATGGTTTTCATGGGGCTAGGGTGCATTTTATTTGCTGAAAGGTCAATAAAAATCTTGACGGAAAAACAGTGAAATTGCTATTTCATAAAACTTGAGGAGACTCATCAAAAAGGGGAAACATGAACGGTTTTGATCTGGTTGTCCTGGTGATTGTCATGTTCTGCATGATCCGGGGATTATTCAGGGGCCTGATCCGTGAGGTATCAGGGATCGTTGGTATTATTGCAGGGTTTTACGGGGCATTCACCTATTACTGGATCCTGTCCCCCCATCTGGCTTTTTTGATTCAGAGTCCGGCAACCAGGCACCTGACTGGTTTCTGTATATTGTTCTGCGGTATCCTGATCCTGGTGGGATTACTGGCAGCCCTTATACGCAGGATTTTGCATCTGGTATTTCTGGGATGGGTGGACCGGACATTCGGCATGATTTTCGGAACAGCCAAAGGTGCTTTGATCGTATCTGTTCTTTTTGTCATGCTCACGGCATTTGTTCCGGCAGGGATTGCCCCGGTTATGGCAAAATCTGAATCAGCCCCCTATCTTGCCAGGATATCCAGGGCCATGACCCTTTTTATTTCCAGAAACATGCGGGTCAATTTTTTGGAAAAACTGGAAAAAATGAAGGTGGAGAAGTCTAAAACAAAGGAGGGTAACCCCATTGGAAACATTGGCCCCTGTCCTGGATGTTATCCAGACCCTGAGGGGGAAAAACGGGTGTGAATGGGACCGCAGGCAGACTCCGGTCACCATGTGGAAATGCCTGGCCCAGGAAGTTTACGAGCTTCAGGAGGCCCTTGTCAACCATGACTTGGACAACACCTGTGAGGAAATGGGGGATGTGCTGTTCCAGATTCTGTTTATCATGGAGATCTTCCATGAAACCGGACAGATTCCCATATCCAGGGTGGTGGATACAGTAGTGGAAAAAATGATCCGCCGTCATCCCCATGTCTATGAAAATGCGGTTGTAAAGACCCAGTCAGATCTTCTGGATCAGTGGGAACGGATCAAAACCCTGGAGAAAACCGGTTCTGCCCGTTCTTCTGCCATGGATGCCGTTCCCAGGGGCATGCCCGGGCTTCTGCGGGCCATGAAGGTATCCAGATCCGCGGTCAAGCAGGGATTTGAATGGGAAAACATTCACCAGGTGCTGGACACGGTGAAAAGTGAAATTTCGGAGTTTGAGGCTGCCCTGGAAAAAGGGGATGAAGACGGGGCCATGTTGGAGTTTGGGGATATTGTGTTTTCTCTGGTGAATGTGGCCCGGTTTGCCGGATTCCATCCAGAGACCGCATTGGCCCGGGCCACAGCCAAATTCGAAGGCAGGTTCCGGGTTATGGAGGCGGAGCTGATCAAACAAAACATGACCCTGGAAGGCATGTCAGCAGAACAAAAAGAGCGGTTCTGGTCCCGGGCAAAACAGGCCCATGATCAGGATTAGTCTTTCGGGGTGTGCGGCACTGTTTCGGTTATACCCCGGGCGATCCGGGTTGTTTTGTTGTTGTGCCTGTCCACAAATACATAGGTGAACCCATTTTTTTCCCGGTGCCAGACAGTTTTTTCGGCAGGTGCGGGTCCTCCATTGCCGGGTGTTTGCTCTCTGATTTTTGTGGTCCCTTCGGTGATGATTTTTTTAACGATTCCGGCTGCAACTTTGGCAATGATGATTTTGCGGGTACCATCAGATGAAATCGTTCTGCTGTTGTCAGGTGCATTGGCAACAGGGCCGGCCTTGCCTGACCTGCCCAGGATTTTTCCTTCACCCAGCTGCCTGAAGTAAAGCTTGAGCACATTCTGTATTTGATATGGGGGTATTTTCAATCAGAAGTCTCCCGTAATCCTTCAATCATCAAAATCTCCTTCAGGTCCTTTGTCTGAAGAAATGCGCGCGGCTTTTTCCAAAATCTTTTCCCGGGTCCATTCCTGACGGGGTTCAATGGTCTGGGCTTTCATTCCCGGATCATGGGATCTTGTTTCCAGAATATGCGCTATCACAATATCAGCTGTGTCTGCTGCATTGAACACATCTGTGAGCAGGGTGTAAACAAAGGCCTGCACATTACTGGTCATGCGGTCCCGAATATCCTTTGGTTGTGCCATAAAACGATTTTCAAAAGGAGCGTTGAGCTTTTTAAAATTACCGCCGGTCAAACCGTGGTTCCCGGCGTATGCCAGCATCTGCTGCCAGATATTTTCATCCACCCCTTTGTCCGGCTGTTTGATGAAGTTACCATCAGTATCAAGGATGGCATTGCCATAATCATTGACCTGAACTCCCCAGGAGATCATCTGCAGGGCAGTGGCCACATTGGCCTTGGTGGTCCTTGTTTTTGCCGCAATCTCCCGGAGCCTTTCTGAACTGTTGCCGGAGGTACCGTGCTGGGCACCTGATACCTTGTAGGGTGCCAGGGCATCATGGATCTGTGCGGTCAACGGCACGTTGATGCCGGCATCGCTTTGTTCAATACCGTGGGTGGTGCCGTTGTTCAATGCGATCCAGTCCGGAAAGATGCTGTGGGCATTCAGACCCTGGATAAGAAATAAAGCCTCCTGAGTCGTTGATAATCCCAGCTTGCCTTTGATCTCCCCCACTTCAGTTTCAAGGCCTGCCCAGTCAGGAACAAACGGCGCCAGTTCCATATTGGCCATCAGGTTCTGGTCATCAGGCATGTGGGAGGCATCAATTGCAATGGAGGTGATTCCAGCGTCAAACAGGGATGTGATTTCGGTTTTGGCAGGCGCGATGTCTGCCCGGGCTTTGATGCCGAAATGATCTGCATGGATAGCCACAGGGATGGTGATGCCCAGTTCATTCATGAACGCATCGGTCTGGCGGGCAATATTCCAAAGGTTGACTGCGCAGTATGCATTGGTGCCGCCTTCTGATCGGGCGATTTCAATGATGATGGCGGCATTGGCCTGCTGGGCCGCCAGCAGGGCGCCTCTGATGACAAACGCGTTTCTGCCGTTGGCGGCAATGGTCATGCAGCCGCCTTTTTTCAGCATGGCCTGGTCAATGTATTTACCGCTGACAATCAATGCTTTGGAATGGGGAAACAGTTTCTTTACATTGGGGGGCCTGCCAAAATCAAGAACGGTTGGAAAATCGGTAGAATAATGATGAGACATGGTTTCTCTCCCGTATGATTTTTTGCTGTTATTACCTTTTTCTTTTTTGTCACGAAAATATATCAAAAGCAAGAATTATCGGATAATGAATGATTATTCATGAAAAAATAAACCGGAAGTATGCTGGATGTGCGGATGAGATAAAATATTATATTACATATAACTATTTGTAAAAAAAGAATAAAAATATTTTTTGATAAAAAAAAATTCATATGAATATCTGCTTGACTTTTATAAGCAACTGTTGTTAGATAATGAATTATTATTCATTTAAGGCAGGAAAGGCGGGACAGTTTTGCAGAAAAATAGATCGGAAAAATATCATAAGATTCTCAACAGTTCAGGTGCTGTTTTTGCTGAATTCGGGTTCCACAAAGCCACCATTTCCCAGATTGCCTCCCGGGCAGGGGTGGCTGACGGGACCCTTTATCTGTATTTTAAAAACAAGGATGATATTCTCTATCAGTTTATCAATTATAAAACCGGCGTGGTGTTTGAGAAAATGAACAGTGCCGTGGCCATGGGCAAGAACGCGGAAGAAAAGCTCAGGAATCTGATACGCTGCCATTTACAGGAATTTCAGAATGACAGAAACATGGCTGTAATTTTCCAGTCCGAGGTCCGGTACCTGCGGGATATTCAGTCCCAGATCAAAGATATTTCAAAGATGTATCTGGATCTGTTATCCGATATTATAGAACAGGGTCAGATTGAGGGGTCCATGCGCCAGGATCTGTTTGTTGGCCTTGTGAAGCGGTTTATCCTGGGAGCGGTGGAGGGGGTGATCTCCACCTGGGTGTCTGCCGGGGGACGGTATGACCTTGTGTCTATGGCAGATCCCCTGGTGGATCTTTACCTCAACGGGGTTAAAGGAGAATAAATAGGATACAGTATATAAATGCCGGCTATTTTTTAAATCATTTTGCATCCGGCTTTTTGCTTGACGGAAATCGTCATCTTTATTAAAGCTCAGTGAGTTTTTATTCATACGAAAAGGAATTATTTTTTGGAGGTAACAGCATATGTCTTTGATCATCGGTCCGGCAAGTTTTAAATTTTTCGGGATATTTCCGGCTGCTTTTCTGTCTTTTGTTCTGCCTGTGGTGGGGGTTGGGCTGTTCACCTATATAATGGCCAGGCGCCTGGCACCTCTGGTCCGGGCGGCCCCGGATTACCGGTTTGACCACATCGGCCGGCGGATACAAAAACTTATTGTCATCTGGCTGGGCCAGATCAGGCAGCCCCGGTATATGCTGGCAGGGGTGCTGCATATTGTTATTTTTGCCGGATTTCTGATCCTGTCCATCCGGTCCCTGTCCCTGGTGATCATCGGATTTTCCGACGGGTTTGTTTTACCGGGTTTCGAGGGGAGGCTTGGGGATGTATATAATTTTTTAAAAGATTATGCTGCCACCTTTGTGCTGGTTGCCTGTATCATTGCAGGTGTCCGCCGGGGCTTTTTCAAGCCTGCCAGATATGCGGTGCCGGAAAAATATGGCAAGGATCATACTGCGGAAGCGGTTTTTGTGCTGGGGGTCATCGGCACCTTGATGATTTCAGAGAGCCTGTTTGAGGCCTCGGAGTTGGCGTATGCGCTTCAGCAGACCGGCGAGTGGCATTTTGTGGCCCCGCTTTCTCTTGTGTGGATTTTTAAGATCCTGCTGTCCGGAGCCTCTCTGGATTTTCTCCAGGGGCTGCATATATTTTCTTATTTTCTTCATGATGTCACCTTTTTCTTTTTTCTGTGCTTTCTGCCCCTGGGCAAACATTTTCATGTGATCACATCTTTTTTCAACGTGTTTTTCATGCGCCTGGACAAGGGCAAAATCAAACCGGTCCGCCATGGGGTCACCGAAGAGCAACTGGATGATCTGGAATCATTCGGGGTGAAAAAACTGGAGGATTTTACATGGAAGCACATGCTGGATTTTTATTCCTGTGCCGACTGCGGAAGGTGTTCTGACCAGTGTCCGGCCAATGCTGCAGGCCGGCCCCTTTCTCCGCGGTTTATCAGCATCAAGGCCCGCGACCTGATGTTCAAAAATTATCCGTTGTCCGGTGAGATCTACAAAAGCAAAATGCTGGTGGCAGATATCTACACAGAGGATGAGATCTGGTCCTGCACCACTTGCGGTGCCTGTGAGGAGGAATGCCCCCTTGCCATTGAATACATTGACAAGATGGTGGATCTGCGCCGGGGGATGGTGGATGAAGGTATGGTGCCCCAGTCTTTGCAAAAACCGTTGAAAGCTCTTGAAAAACGCGGTAACCCCTACGGCAAGATGGAGAAAAAGCGGGCGGACTGGGCCCTGGAAAAAGAGTTCAAGGCCGCATACACCATCAAGGACCTGGGAAAAGATACGGCAGACGCCCTGTATTTTGTGGACAGCATCACCTCCTATGATGACAATATCCAGGAAATCGCCCGGCACACTGCTGTTATACTCCAGCGGGCCGGGGTGGATTTCGGGATACTGGGCAAGCAGGAAAAAGACAGCGGTCATGAGGTTCTCAGGTTCGGAGAGGAGATGCTCTACCAGGATTTAAAGGAACAAAACACCCAGGCAATCTTAGATACCGGTGTAAAACAGATTGTCACCGCCGACCCCCATGCGTATAATGCATTGAAAAATGATTATACCGGCCTGCCGCCAGTGCGGCACATCAGCCAGGTGGTGGCAGAAAAGATTACCAGCGGCGCATTGTCACTCAAGCCCTGTCTTGATCCGGACAAGGTGTATGTCTACCATGATCCCTGCTACCTGGGACGGCACAACGGGGTGTATGAAGATCCCAGGCAGGCCCTGGATGCCATTGACGGGCTCACCAGAGTGGAGCTGGAAAAAAGCCGGGACCGGTCATTCTGCTGCGGCGGCGGCGGTCTCATGCTGTTTTATGAACCGGAAGAAGATACCCGCATGGGGGTGCTGCGGGTGAACATGGCAGCTGAGGCCGGTGCCAATGTTATTGTTACTGCCTGCCCCTTCTGTCTGGTGAATATCCAGGATGCCATAAAGGTTGCCGGAAAGGAAGGGGAAATGGAAGCACTGGATTTTACAGAACTGATTGTCCGGCATTTAAGATGAATCATATAGAAAACAGCAGACGGCAGGCACTGCAAACAGGTCCTGCCCTCACAAGCAAAGGAGGTAATACATGGAGATTTTAGTATGTGTCAAGCGTGTTCCAGATACTGCTGAGAATGAATTTGAACTCAATTCAGCGGGAAACGACCTTGACCGTGATGATCTGGTTTACTCAGTGAACGAATGGGATAATTATGCGGTGGAAGAAGCGATCCAGATCGTGGACAACGTGGGCGGCAGTGTCACCGTTGTCACGGTGGGAGATGATGAATCAGAAGAGGTCCTGCGGCGTGAGATGGCCATGGGTGCCAACAATGGCGTTCTTTTGAGCGATGATGCGTTTGAGGGATCCGACGGAAAAGGCATAGCCGCCATCCTCAAGGCGGAAATTGAAAAGGGCAAATACGACCTGATCCTCACCGGTGCCCAGGCAGATGAAGGGGCCGGCCAGGTAGGGGGAATGCTGGCTGCCATGCTGGATTACCCCTATGCATCCCTGGTGAACAAAATCGAAGTTGTCGATGATGCCACCATCAAAGTGGGCCGTGAAATTGAAGGCGGAAACCAGGAGATGAACCAGATCCAGCTTCCCTGTGTGCTGTCCATCCAGACCGGTATCAATGAACCCAGGTATGTGGGTATCCGGGGCATCCGCAAGGTGGCCAGTGTGGATATTCCGGTGAAAGGTGCAGGAGACCTGGGCATTGATGCCGCCACAGTGGGCGGTGCCGGCGCAAAAACAAAACGCGTGGATTATTTTGTACCGGATCTCGGAGAGGGGGCGGAAATGCTGGAAGGCTCCACAGACGAGATCATTGAAAAGCTGATTGAAAAGCTGAAAGCCAAAGGAGGACTTTGATCATGACACAGATTTTTGCATATATTCCCTTTAAGAACGGCAGCGCAGAAGATGTGGCACTGGAGTATCCTGCAGCGGCCGGAAAAATTGATCCAAACGCGGACCTGACTGCTGTTGTCACAGGTGCAGGCCCGGATCTGGATGCAGTGGCCGAAGAGATGGCCAAAACCTATAAAGCGGTCATCAAAATCAGCCATGCAGACCTGGATTATCCCAATGCCGAACTGGTGAGAAAGGCGATGACTGATGTGCTGCCCCATGATGCTGTCATCCTGGTGCCCCATGATACCTTTGGCATGGATTTGGCGCCGGGACTGTCCGTGAAAATGGATGCTGCATATGCTGCGGATATTGTTGATTTTGAAGGACTTGAGGGCACCACCTTGAAAATGATCCGCCAGGAGCTGGGCGGTGCGGTGTATACCCATGTGACATCAGATATATCTTCAGGTGCAGTGATCACCATCCGGCCCGGTTCTTTTGCACCCATTGAAGCCGGTTCCGCCGGCGGTACGGCAATTGATAAATCTGAAGAGGTAAAAGAGCTGTCTGCCAAAAGAAAATTTCTGGAAATTGTGGAAGCGGAAGTGGGAGATGTGGACATCACCAAATCTGATGTCCTGGTTTCCATCGGCCGGGGTATTGAAGATGAGGAAAACATCGAGATCGCACAGGAACTGGCTGAGGCCATGGGAGCGGTTGTTTCCTGCTCTAGACCCATCGTGGATGCCAAGTGGCTGGAAAAATCACGCCAGGTGGGCACCTCCGGCCAGACCGTCAAGCCCAAGGTGTACATGGCCATGGGTATCTCAGGATCTTTTCAGCACCTGGGCGGGGTCAAGGGAAATCCCTTTATCGTTGCGGTGAACAAGAACCCCAAAGCCCCTATTTTTCAGGTGGCTGATGTGGGTATTGTGGAAGATATCCTGGAATTTATGCCGGAGCTGACAGAAGCGATCAAATCCCAGTAATTTACAGATCCCCGGGGCTGCATGCTCCTTTGGCCATGGCCGGAAAGAGTTATGCAGTTTACGCAA
>JAIPDY010000132.1 GCA_021737445.1 Desulfotignum sp. | reverse complement strand
TTTTACCACATGCTCCTGGGTGTACCCCCCTCTTGTGATCCCCACCTGGATACCGCCCAGTTCCTCAAGGTGGGTGACAGGAAAGATCAACTGGCTGGTGAAGATAAAATATTCCACCCGGCACAGCGGCGCCGTGGTGTAAGTCAGCCAGGTTTCCCTTTCCTGTGTTCTGAACAGGCCGGCATGGAGATCGGCCCGGCCGGTCTTGATCATGTCAAGGGATTCATCAAAATCCTGTGCCCGGACAAACTCGACAGGCCTGTTCATCTTACTGCCGATCGCCCGCCAGATGTCCGGGAGCATGCCGGCAGCCCCGCCCGCCTGGTTGACAAATTTCATAGGTGCCCTCCCGGGATTGTACACCACCGTCAGCGGTTCCTCTTCTGCTGCCCCGCAAGGCAGGTGAACCACACACAGGGCCAGGAAAAAGAGCCCCATGCACAACGTCATGTTCTTTTTCTTGCGCAATAGACTAGTCATGACCGTCCTCTACTCTTGCTTTTGCTTTGTCCGGTACACTGCGGTAAATGTATTCCGGCATATTGTAATATGCTCATTTTTTCCATGTTGAGCCGGCTCCTGTAATCCTCATTTTTTTGTTTAACCCTGGAACGGGTGCCGCTTTATATCTATCGGGACAGTGCCTGGTTAACGCGGTACCGGCACCGGTGCCATGCTGGAGATAACCGCAAACAGTTCCTCCAAAGGATAGGGCTTTGGCAGCACCGCATCAAACAGGTCATGGTCTAGCAGCCAGGGGGTGCCGGACATGCCCACAATGGGGATGGTTTTTCCTTTGATTTTTTTCAGTTGCCGGGACACCTGTCCGCCGTTTTCAGCGGTATCGGTGACATAGCCTTTTTTTGACAATGCGATTGAAAGCATTCTTAAAATAGCTGGTTCATCATCAATGATCAATATTTTGACAGAATCTGTATTCTGCATTTGATAACCTTTGTTTTGATCAAAAGTTCTGATTTAAGGTACACTAATATAGAAAAAAATAAAAGGGCTTCAGGTTGTTTTACCACGAAGGACACGATGAGCACGAAAAAGTCCTTCCTTCCTTCTTTCCCTTCGTGGTCTTCGTGTCCTTTGTGGTTTTTAAAAAAGCAAAGCCATGGAATGCCATCCGTTTCAATTTCAATATCCCCCGGCCTGAAATGACCCAGGGCAGAATCGCTCAAATTATTAATTTTACAAATATTTGTAAAATTAATAATTTACTCTCCAAGGGTATCGTCATCATATAAATCCAGATCCGGATAGTGTTTTTCTGCGCATTCCCGGCAGATCCCGTGGCTGAGCTGTGCCTCGGAATGTTCCAGGATATAGGTTTCCAGCTGATTCCAGTAGCCGTCATCATCCCTGATTTTCTTGCAGTGGGAGCAGATGGGAATAATGCCTTTCAGGGTTTTTATCTCGGACAGGGCGGTTTCCAGGTCCCGGGTGCGTTCTCTGACCCGCTGTTCCAGTTCTGCATTGGCTTTTATGATATCTGCCTGCTGCTGCTGGATGGCCGCGGACATCGCCTCCATATGGCGGGCCAGGTCCCCGAGTTCATCGGTTGATCCGACATTGATCCGGTCCACCTGCCCCCCGTTTGCAATGGCAGACGCGGCCCGGCCGATCTTTTTGACGGGAATGACAAAAAACCGTCTCAACATCAAAAGAATGATGAAGATCAGCAGGCCGGCACAGGCAACAGCAATGCCCGTGGTCGCCAGTTGAATCTGACGCTCCGCCACATGGAGCACGTCATGATCCATGGCAAAAAACACCACCCAGTTCCATGGGGGAAACTGCCGGACCACATACATGATTTCAATGGCATCATCATACACATGACCGTCACCGTCCGCACGGGAGATATCCCCTTTTACAGCGGCCCGGGCAACCGGCCCCCACAAGGATTCCATCATCTGACCGCTGTTTTGTTTTGAACAGAATTTCAGGTGCCCGCCACCATCCATGATAAACAGATGGGAAGACGCAGCGATTTTGATTTCCCTGCCCGCCGCAAACACCTGGTTCTGATACGCGGTGACAAACGACTCAACGGCATCCAGCCCGTTGGTTTTCAACAGATCATGGTGCAGGTGGATATCCTGCATATAAACATCGATGATGGTGTCCATATACAGAAACGCTGACCTGTGGAGATTTTCTCCGGTTTTTTTTGTGGACCACAGCCCCAGGAAAAAAATGCTGCACAATACCAGCGGGATGATACCCAGAGAGATCTTTGTCTGCAGTTTCATTTCAATCCTGCCTCCTGCCTCCTGCCTCCTGCCTCTTGCCTCCTCTTGCCTCTCGCCCCTTGCCTCTCACCCCCTGTATACATGCTTTCCGGCAAGGGCCAGGATATCCGGCGGCACCACGATATTCAGGTTCAGGGCCGTGGTCAGGTTGATGCCCAGCTGGAACCGGGCCGGAGGTGTCACGGGGATGGTGCCCGGATCCGTCCCTTTCAGGAACGCTGCCACAAAATCGGCCGCCTCTCTGCCTCCTGCTTCCAGGTCCGGGGTGATCTGCATCAACGCCCCCATTTTCACGCTGTCCATGGTCTGGCCCATGGCGATGGGAACGGTTGAGCGCTCCAGCAGCAGCCGGGTGTAGTCCGGGTGTTCCCCCAGGGGCCCCTGGGGTTGCCACCAGAAATCGACCCGGTCTGACAGGGTCTGAACCCCTTTGGCAGCTGCCGCCAGCATGACGGGCATGCCGTCCGGTCCTTTTTCATACGCGAGGCTGTGGACGGCGAACCGCAAATGGTTTTCCTGTGCCGCGATGGTTTTCAATTGCCGGATATCCCCCATGGCAGACGGGTATGTGGAATGGATATACCCGAACACCACTGGCCTGTCCGGCGGCACGGTCTGGGTGACCAGGCGCATGATAAGATCGGTGCGTACCTTTGCCGGCACGGTGAACACCCTGCCGGTCACATTCGTACCCGTGGGTTCCCCGATTTTCTGGATCAGCCCGGCCCCCACCGGGTCAGACACCTGGAAAAAGAAGATGGGAACCCCCGTGTCTTTGAACACGGTCACGGCAGCCTGGGAAGCCAGGGTGGCTATGATGGCCACGACGTCGGGCCGGCCCTTTTCCAGGATCTTTTTCAGCTGGTTTTCGGCATACTGCCGGTCCCCGTTGGCCCGGATGGTGGTCAGATCGATGTCGATACCGCTTTGCTCCCCGATCTGCTCCAGTCGGTCCACAAAATGGGTCAAATGGGTTTCACATGCCGGCAGCTGCATGGTGACCACCACCACCACCTGCCTGACATCTCTGGCTGCTGCATAAAACGGCATCAGCAGCCCGCACAGGACACCTGCCGTTACCAGAGTCCAACGGTTTATTTTACGCACCCGCCTGTTCATAATCCTGTCCCCCCTGCCCTTTTTCCATTTGATTTGTCCGGTACTCTGTGGTATGTTCATACTGTTCAATCTGTTTATTGTGTTACCATATTTTTTGCATACAGAAAAGGAGATTTTTGGTTGTGACAGACGATCTTCTCACCATCCCCCAGGCAGCCCGGCTCTGCGCCATGAGCCGGGGCACCATCTGGAAATATGTCAAGACAGGGGAAATCAATGCATACATGACCCCAGGGGGCCAGTACCGGATCAGGCAGACCGATTTCAATGACTTTATGCAGCGCAACAACATGTATCCCCGGGCCTTTAACGAGCCGGACAAGCACCGGATCCTGATTGTGGACGACGAACCCCAAATGCTTAAAATACTGACCACCATGCTCTTTGATGACGGATATTCTTTGAAAACCGCCAAAGACGGGTTCGAAGCCGGTGTAAAGATCATGACTTTCAAACCAGGGCTGGTCATTTTAGACCTGATCATGCCGGGAATGGATGGATTTGAGGTGTGCCGGCAGATCAAGACAAATACAGACACCGCCCATATCAAAGTACTGGCTGTCACGGGGTATGATTCTGAAGAGAACCGGGACAAAATTCTTGCACAAGGGGCTGATGCCTATCTGACCAAGCCGCTTTTCAAAGATAAGCTGATGCAGACCATCCAAACCCTGTTAGAATCAGAAAATCCTACCGCTCATAGAGTGAGTTGACGAGGAGGTATCTTGCGAATCCTGATCGTGGATGACCGGATGGAAAACCGGTACCTGCTGGAAACCGTGCTCAAATCTGACGGACATGACACAGTGTCTGCGGATAACGGCAAAAAAGCCCTTGAATGCCTGGCATCCGGCCCATTCGACCTGATCGTCTCCGACATCCTCATGCCGGTGATGGACGGGTTCCAGCTGTGCCGGCACTGCAAGGCAGATCCAACCCTACGCCACATTCCCTTTATCTTTTACACCGCCACCTATGTGGATGAAAAAGACGAGGCATTTGCCTATGAGATCGGGGCGGACGGTTTCTTGAGAAAAGGCATGGAACCGGCAGATTTTCTGAATTCTATCCAGGCAGTGATAAAAAACTTCGGACAGGGCCGCATCCTCCCAAAATCCCCTGTACACAGGCCGGAGGAAGAAACCTATAAGCATTACAGTGAACGCCTGATCCGGAAACTCGAAAAAAAAATGCAGGACCTGGAACAAAAAGAGGAACGCCTCAACATGGCCCTGGAAGCCTCCAGAGACGGGCTGTGGGACTGGAACATCCAGACAGGCGAGATCTATTTCAGCCCCAGGTATTACACCATGCTGGGATATGAACCCAATGAGCTTCCCCACCCAGACCTATGACACCTGGGCCGGCATCTGGGGAGAGGCCATGACTGAGAAAAAAAGCCGGTATATCAACGGCCGGCTCCATCTGCCGGGAGGTCACATCGACATAGACAATGCCCTGGATGCACCAGTGGTGTACCAGGACCGGCTGGTGGGCAACCTGCTGATCGGCCAAAAAGACACAGGATACACGGACGATGACCAGGACCTGATGGAGATGGTGGCTGACCAGATCGCTCCGGTGCTCAAAACCGCCTGGAGCGGGACCGGGAGAAAAAAGAGCGGCGGAAGGCGGAAACCCGGCTTCAGCAGGTCCAGAAACTGGAGGCGATCGGCAGCCTGGCCGGGGGGATTGCCCATGATTTCAACAACATTCTTTCCGCCATTATCGGGTATGCCCAGCTGGCCATGGACCGGCTGCCCAAAGACAATCCGGCCCAGGCTGACCTTGAGCAGATCTACAAAGGGGGAGAGCGGGCCAAAGACCTGGTGATCACAGACCTGACCATGCCGGGCATGAGCGGGGACAAGCTGGCCTCAGAGCTGACAAAAATCCGGCCGAACCTGCCCGTGATCCTGTGCTCGGGCTTCAGCAGGGATATGACCAAAGCTGCGGCAGAATCTGCCGGTATCAAGGCATTTGTCCCCAAACCGATACGCAAAGACAACCTGGCTGCCGTGATCCGGCAGGTACTGGCCGGCAGTGAGGCATGACCAGGACTTCCTGACAAGATCAGACAGGCAAAAAAAGAGGGGTGACCATGGAATCACGGCAGCACGGCCGGACAAAAAAAATCCATATCCTGGTGGTTGACGATGAAACCGCCATAAGACAGCTGCTGCAACAAGGTGTTGAGATGTCCGGATATGAGTGTTCCAGCGCGCCCAGTGGAGAAGATGCCCTGGAAGTTCTGAAAACCCGGAAAGTGGATGTGGTGATCACCGATATTATCATGCCCGGGATGACCGGTATTGAACTGACCCGGGCGGTCAAGGAAACCCATGACGCGGATGTCATCGTCATGACCGGGTATGCGGAAGCATACACCTTTGAAAAGGTGATTGAAGAAGGGGCGAGTGATTTTGTCCAAAAGCCGGTCAATCTGAAAGAAATGATGATCCGCCTCAGGCGGGTACTCAGGGAACGCGCCCTGTTTTCTGCCAAAGAAGAGGCTGCCCTGCAACTGCAGCAAATGCTGGGACAACTGAAAAAAACCCTTTTCGGAACGGTCCAGGTCATCGTCTCCATGGTGGAGAAGCGGGACCCCTATACCGCAGGTCACCAGCAGCGGGTGGCCCAGCTGGCCTGTGCCATTGCCGGGGAAATGAAGATGCCCAATGATGTCATAGAAGGGATCGGCATGGCAGGAGCGATCCATGACCTGGGAAAGATTGCCGTTCCAGCAGAAATTCTGAGCAAACCCACGCGGTTGACAAAAGAGGAGTTCAGCCTGGTAAAATCCCATGCCAGGGCCGGATTTGAGATTTTGAAAAATATTGACTTTCCCTGGCCCGTGGCCCGGATTGCCTGCCAGCATCATGAAAGAATGAACGGCACGGGTTATCCCGGAGGGCTCAAAGGAGAGGAGATTCTCCTGGAAGCAAGGATCATTGCCGTGGCGGACACGGTGGAAGCCATGGCATCCCACCGGCCTTACCGCCCGGCCCTGGGCATCGATGCCGCACTGGAAGCGGTCAATCAAGGGAAAGGGGACCTGTATGATGCAAAGGTTGTGGATGCCTGCACACAGCTTTTTTCAAAAAAAACGTTCCGGTTTGATGATTAATTAAAGGATCAGATATGGCCAAAACCCTGACCAGATTGCTTGTTCTGCTTGTCCTGGCGATCCACCCGGTTTGCCTGGCGCTTGCCGATGAGATCCTGCTGGCGGCAGACCCGTGGTGCCCCTACAACTGCGGCGGGCAGGAAGAACACTCCGGGTTCATGGTGGACATTGCAAGAGTGGTGTTCGAGAAAAACGGCCATCGGGTCATCTATGTGACCGTGCCCTGGGCACGCGCCATCCATGGCACAAGGGCCGGGCAGTATGACGGCATCATCGGGGCAGGCAGGACCGAAACCCCGGATTTCGTGTTTCCGGATATCGAACAGGGCCTTGCCTGTCACACCTTTTATGTCAAAAAAGGAAACCCTTGGCAATATGACGGCCCGGCATCCCTGGATCATGTCACCCTGGGGGTGATCCGCAACTATTCATACGGCACCCTGTTCGATACCTACATCAGGCAGCACCAGAATGATCCGGCAAAAATCCAGGTGATCAGCGGTGAATCAGGCCTGGCGCTGAACATCAGAAAACTTGTGGCCGGCAGAATAGACGTTCTTATCGAAGACCGGGCCGTGTTTCAGCATTTTCTTCACAAGACCGGCATACCCGATGACTTTGCCCGGGCTGGTACCGCAGCCATGGAACCTGTGTATATCGCATTTTCACCCATTCTGACAGATGCCCGCAAATACGCGGACATGCTGACCCGGGAAATGCCCGAATTGAGAAGGTCAGGGGCACTGTCAGATATATTGAAACAATATGGACTTACCGACTGGAAAGATGTGGACAAATGAAACCGGCCCCATTGAGACTGCTTTCCCTTATCAGAGAACAGATCACCCTGTTCAAGAGACCCGGCCTGTCCAGGCGGGTCCTGCTGTATATTCTGCTTTGCAGCTCTTTTTTTACACTGTTGAGCACCGGGGTTCAGCTGTACACAGACTATCGAAGAGATTTGTCCGATATTCACGGCAATATCGGTTTTATCCGGGACAGCTATCTCGAACCGCTGGCAGTCCATGCCTACAACATGGATTATCACCAGCTGAACCTGCTGCTGGCCGGGATATTCAATTTCAAAGATATCGTGTACCTGGAAATCAGCGAACCTTTGAACGGCACCCGCCAAACCCTGACAAAAATGGGGACCCTGCCGGAAAACCGCACCATATGCAGGGAATTCACACTCACCTATCCATCCGACTCCGGCACAGGACCCAGGCACGCCTTCCTGATGGTGGCAGCCAGCCTCACCAGCGTTTACCAGCGGCTCTGGGACAAGACCCTGGTGATCCTGGTTTCCAATGCCGTCAAGACATTTATGGCAGCCTTGTGCATCTTTGTGATCATCCAGTATGTTATCACCCGCCACCTGGTCCGGATGGTCACCTATACCAAGGAATTGCATATTGACCAGCCGGCCCCGCAGCTGAATCTCAAGGACAGTAAAGGCCCGTCCGGTCAGGGGGATGAACTGGACCAGCTGGCCTGTGCCATCACAGACCTGTGGGACCGGGCGGTCCGGACCGGGGAGTCTCTGAAAAAGAGCCAGGCCCACTACCGGCTGCTGGCCGACAATGTGATAGACGTGATCTGGACCATGGACATGGACCGGCGCTTCACCTATATCAGCCCGTCCGTGGAACCGCTGACCGGGTTCAGCCCGGAAGCGTTCATGGCAGGATCGCTTTTGGAGCGTTTTACAAAAGCTTCATTCAAAAAAGCGATGACAGTGTACAGACAGGGCACCTCTCTGGAGAAAAAAATGGGGAAGGGGTTTGTCCAAAAAAACCGCACCCTGGAACTGGAAATTGTCCGAAAAGACGGCACCCTTGTGTGGACCGAGACACGGGCCGCCTTTATCCGGAGCGCAGACGGCAGCCTGGCCGGAATCATCGGGGTGACAAGGGATATCTCCAGACGGAGGCAGGCGGAAACCCGGTTCCGGCAGGCCCAGAAACTCGAAGCCATCGGCAGCCTGGCCGGGGGCATTACCCATGATTTCAACAACATCCTTTCCGCTGTTATCGGGTATGCCCAGCTGGCCATGGACCGGCTGCCGGCAGACAGCCCGGCCCAGAAAGACCTTGCACAGATCTACAAGGCCGGGGAACGGGCCAGAAACCTGGTGATGCAGATTCTTGCCTTCAACCGGCAAAAGGAGCAGAAGGCAGCCCCCGTTCAGATCGGTCCCATCATCAAGGAGGTGCTCAAATTTCTCAAATCAACCCTGCCCAGTTCCATTGAGATCCGGCAGGAGATCATGCCGGATACGGAAAATGTCCTGGCTGACCCGACACAGATCCACCAGGTGCTCATGAACCTGTGCACCAATGCGGCCCATGCCATGGATCAAACCGGCGGGGAGTTGACGGTTACACTTTCCGGCATCACCCTGGATCAGGATGCAGC
>JAIPDY010000131.1 GCA_021737445.1 Desulfotignum sp. | reverse complement strand
CCCATTGCCCGGATGACGGCATCTGCCGCCACCATGACCTTGCCAGGCCTGCCATGGAAGCCTCAGGCATTGACGTTTACACAACCCTTGCCAATGCAGGCTGGCACCTTTCACCGGTACAGAAAAAAGGGCAGTATGTCACCTATATTGGTTTATTTTTAGTGGAGTGATGCAAATGAAATTGTTCATGGTCCAGGTTCCCACCTCCCATCTGGGTGCCAAAGAAAAAGTCTTTCCCCTGGGGCTGTCGCGACTGTCTTCCCTGGTGCCCCAAGAGATCGAAAAAAGGGTGCTGGATATGAATATCTGCCCGGATCCCTGGGCTGACCTGAAAAAAGGACTGGAAAGCTTTGGCCCGGATGTGGTGGCCCTGTCCTTCCGGAACCTGGATCCCCTGGCAGGCCACCAGGCATCTTACCTGTCTTCCCTTAAGACCGCTGCCATGATGGTAAGGGCTCTTTTGCCCGGGGCAAGGATCCTGGCCGGGGGCCCTGCCTTTTCCCTGTTTAGCAGCCGCCTGATGGAAGAAGTTCCCGAGATTGATATCGGCCTTTTGGGAGAAGGGGAGCTTGTCTTTCCCCGATTGATCGGGCCGGGTCTTGATGCAGAAAAAATTCCCGGCATCCTGTGGCGGCACAAAAATCAGATCATTTCCAATCCGCCCGGTCCGAAAATCTCCATGGACAAGCTTCCCGAAATGGATGTAAAGGCCTTTTGCCCCAACGATTATGCCAAAGCCAACTCCTATGTGGCTGCCATGGGCATTGAAGGCAAAAGAGGGTGCGACCTGTTTTGCGGATATTGCCTCTACCCTTTCCTGGGGGGCGCGTGCATGCGGCTGAAAAGCCCTGCTCTCATCGTGGATGAAATGGAGCAGCTCAGCAAGGCGTTCGGCATCCGATTGTTCCATTTCACAGATTCCGTGGTCAACCGCCCGGCACATCACTTTGAGCAGCTGTGCCGCGAGCTTGTGCGCCGGAAACTCGACATCACCTGGACCGGGTTTTTCCGGGAGGACAGCCTCACCGGCCAGAACCTTTCCCTTGCCATGGAAGCCGGCCTTGCCGCCATTTACTTTTCCGGGGATGCCCTGACCCAACACGGGTTGCGCCTGCTGAACAAACAGATGACCTGCGAAAACATTCTTAAAGCTTCCCGGCTGACGGCTGAACACAAGATCCTGACCATGTGCCATTTCCTGGTCAACCTGCCCGGGGAAGACGAGAACACCGTCCAAAAGGCAAGCGAGATGCTGGATCAGCTCCTTTGTATCCATGGGCCTGCAGGGAGCCTGGGGGCCGTGATTTTCAACCATGTAAGGCTCTATCCCGGGACCCCTTTGACCCAGCGTCTGATCCGGTCCGGGGATCTGGATCCCGGGACCGATCTTTTGTATCCTGTTTATCACAACCCTGAACGCTTCAACCATGTGCTCCACGAATTTGAAGCTCGCTGCCACAGTGCCGGGGTATTTTCCAGACTTGGGCTTTCACCCGGATCCAATGATTCTGTTATGAAAAGGACGACAAAATGAAAATACTGGTTCTGGAACATCCGAGAATTGCATCTGAAAAAAGGTTCAACGATATTGCCAACACCCCCTTGTGGTCCTGCCTCATGGGAGGCTATGCCGCGGCAGCCATGGAGCGGGAGGGTTTTGACACAAAATTTTTAGACCATGCCGTGCCGGGTGCCGACTTTAACACAACAAAGGAAAAAATCCTGGCCCTGAACCCAGATCTTTTATGCGTCAATGCCGTGTACTTCTGGGAGCACACCCCTGTTCTGTTTGAATTTTTCTCTGACTTGAAAAAACAAGGGTATTCAGGCCATCTCAACCTGTTTGGATTTTTCCCCTCCCTTGTGCACAAAGAAATTCTTCTCCACTGCGATTGCGTGGACTCCATTGCGGTGGGAGAATTTGAACACAGCCTTGTGGAACTTGCAAGGGCCCTTGATCGCGGTCAATCCTTTGACAGCATCCAGGGCCTTGCATCAAGATCCTGCCTTTCCGGCACCTGCAGGCGGCAGCCTGAAAAAAACCCGGACCGGTTTGCCTTTCCCAAAAGAAGCTCCCTGGAAGGAACCGCGGCAGTCCTGGCCAGCCGGGGGTGTTACAACCATTGCAGCTTCTGCCCGGTGCCCTCGTTTTATAACCAGGGAAGCCTGTGGAAAGGAAGATCCCCGGAAAACATTGCAAAGGAGGTACAGGGGCTTGTGGACCAGGGGATCAAAGATTTTTATTTTGTGGACCCCAATTTCATCGGCCCGGGAAAAACAGGCAAGAAGCGGATCATGGCGCTAATGGACCTGCTTTTGCCCATGGACATCCGCTTTGGCATGGAGACGCGGCCCCAGGATCTGGATGACGAAATCCTTGCAAAACTTGTTGCAGCCGGATTTCAAAGCCTTCTCATGGGTGTGGAAAGCGGTTCTGCCGCAGTCTTGAACCAGATCAACAAGAGCGCAGGTACTGATGTGGCCTCCCGGGCCATTTCATTGTGCCGGAAACACGGCATTGAACCGGAAATAGGATTTCTCATGTTTGTGCCGGATGCACGTCTTGATGACCTTTTCGAGAACATGAAGTTTCTCATGGAAAATAATCTTCTGGACCGCCTGGACCGGACGGCAAACCTGTTGAGCCATACCCAGATCGTGCTTGCCGGCACCCTGGGATACCGCAGGTTTGAACAGGAAAACAGACTTGTAAAAAACGGTATTTTCGGGTTCGAGGCTGAAGTGACATTTTTTGACCCAAAGGTCAAATGGGTGGCAGAGCTTGTCACCTTTGCCTGCCACACCCTCCTGAGAAGCATGTCAGATAAAAACTCTCCCATCTACTGGAAAAACACAGACAACAGCATCAGCCGCAGGGCCAATATTTTTCTGAAGGAAGAAACCCTTGCGCTTCTTACCCGGGCAAAAACCCATTCCAGGACCCCGGGGGAAACAGCCCGGGAAAAAAGAAAAATCTTGAATCAGATCACGGCCATTCTCACCCAGGCATGACAAAAGCCAAAACATCTCCGATTTACCGCGGCAAGGGGGGATGTTCAATCTCTTTTAACCGGCCTGAAAACGCCTCTTTGCATCTGAAGCTGAATACGATGCTTACCGGCTTCAGCGCCTGGCGATAATCCAGACGGCATGCACGATGCCGGGGATATACCCCAGGAGTGTCAAGAGAATGTTCAGCCAGAAGGCCCCTCCAAATCCCACCTGAAGAAAAACGCCCAGCGGCGGCAGAAGTATTGCAACTAAAATCCGAACCAGATCCATATTCTTTCTCCTTTGTGTTGTTGATTTTCAGGGCTGCTTCTGCCTTGTTCCACTGGCATTGTTCCAGCAATGCCACCAGGGCTTCTTTTGTCACATTTTCTGCAGCCGGCCCGGGTGGTTCTGAAGGGATGGCTTTACCCCCGGCATTCATGGCGCTATTCCGGAATTCCGCCGGCAGATCGGTCCGGGAAATATAATCGCTCCTGCAGACCACAAATGCATGCTCAATGGCATTTTCCAGCTCCCGGACATTACCGGGCCACCTGTGGGACATAAAAATTTTCATGGCACCTGGGGAAACCCCTTTTATGCGTTTATTTTCCCGCCTGCCGGTTTTTTGGACAAAATGCTCTGCCAGCAGAGGGATGTCCGGCTTCCGGTCCCGGAGGGGCGGGATCTGGATGGTGAACACCTTGAGGCGGTAGAACAGATCTTCCCTGAACAGCCCTTTTCTGGTCAACTCAGTCAGGTTTTTATTGGTGGCGGCAATGATCCGGATATCAATCTTGCGTTTTCTGGTATCCCCCACCCGTTCGATCTCCCGTTCCTGGAGAACCCGCAACAGCTTCACCTGCATATACGGGGTCAATTCCCCGATTTCATCCAGAAAAATGGTGCCGGTATCTGCCTGCTCAAACCGGCCCATGCGCTCTTTGTGTGCGCCGGTGAAAGCCCCTTTTACATGGCCGAACAATTCGCTTTCCAGAAGGGTTTCAGACAGGGCTGAGCAGTTGACCGTCACCAGGGGACGCTGATCTCCTGTGGCATTGAAATGAATGGCTTTGGCCACCAGTTCCTTGCCGGTGCCGCTTTCTCCCTGGATCAGCACGATTGCCCGGCTGTCTGCGGCAGCCCGGATGGCATCAAACACATTCTGCATGGCAGGGCTTTTGCCGATGATATTACCTAATCGGTAGGCCTGCTCGGGCATCATCTGCGGTTTTTTTCGCCGCAGAAAGCGCAGTAAGATCCGTGATGGTTTCAACGATTCCCAGGATCTGCCCCTGGTCATCTTTTGCCAGGCGGGCATTGTTTGCCGTAGCACCGGCTGCATTTGAGAATGTCACATCCTCTGCCCACCGCCTCCGGAGCGGAAAAGCCGGAAATCTTTTCCATGGCCTGGTTCCAGGAGGTGATAATCCCCTGGTCATCCAGGGTGAACAATCCTTCTGCCATGGTGTCGATGATCTGGTTTAAGAAATGGACATTCCACAATTGATGGGTTTTCACAACTTTTCTATTCCATGGAGCTGAGCGTGACGGTCAGCATGCAAACCAACCGCCTGTTTTCGGGTTGCAGCCCTTTTTTTTCAATGATACACCACCCGTTTTCCAAGGGGAGCGAAACAGACCATGGCCAGCCTGAAATGGGCAAATCCGAACGGAATGCCGATAATGGTCAGACAAAGGCTTGCTCCGGCCAGGATATGGGATATGGCCAGCCAGATACCGGCCAGGATGATCCACAGAAAATTGGCAAGCCCGGTGCCCGCCACCCGCTCTTCACCCACCACACGGGCATCTACCAGGTCCTTGCCAAAGGGAAAAGCGGCAAATCCTGCTATCCTGAAGGCGGCCCAGCCAAAGGGAATGCCCACAACCGTAATAAAAAGCAGGCCCCCGGTGAGGATCCACAGCAGCCAGGCAATGAATCCACCCCCAAAGATAAACCATAAAACATTCAGTAGTAATGCCATGAAGGCTCCTTATTCGGGCGGTAATTCATTCCAGGCTTTTTTGCTTTTATGAATTTTTTTGCACACATTCTGCCAGGTGCTGGTTTTTAAAAATGATTCCTGGTACTGTTCCAGCATCTGGCAGAAAAGATCCCAGGGAACCGTGAAGGAGAGTTCATCGGTTTTAAAATATTTTCTGGCGGACGGGTCCCATCCCCCAACCACAGCCCGCAGTTCGCCTTTTGCAAGGTAGTGAAACGGCCAGGCTGCAAGGCTCCCGCAGGCAGCACTCCAGGGTGAGGCCACCACTTCCGGGTCGTTGGTGACAAAAGTGGCCAGCTGATGCAGGCCGCACATGGATTCAGGCCTGGCAAAAAAACAGACCTGCAGGGGAATCTCATCGGGTTCAAAAAGGCTTAAAGGCTTGAACACGCAATAGGGAGCGGGTGCCGGCTCCGGATCCACATGGTTGAACATTTTTTCCAGATTCCGGGGCGAGTCACAGTAAAACTCCCCCTGCAGCCGGTCCGGTATACCGGAAGACACATAGTGAATGATGGTGTTCACCTGGGGTTTGTTGAATCCCAGCCAGAATGCAGCACCAGGACACCCGAAATGGCGGGCTGAGAACCAGGCCGCAGATCTCTTTTTCCTGGCCAGCCATATTTTGCCCATGACACAGGAAAATCCGCCAAAAATTTTGGCCCAGTCCACCGCATCTGCCTGTTCTTTTTCCCGGGTGGGGAGGTCCATGGGATCAGGTGTGTATCCGGCTTCCGGTTTTTCCTGGGTAAAGTACAGCCCCATGGGGTCTTCATCCAGGCCCAGAATTTCCAGAAATTTCGGCAATACTTGAATAATGGTATGGTCCATACGGTCCATACAGCCTCCTGTAATAATCACAGCCCCTGCAGCCAGAAGAGGTCTGTTATTTCCATACCTGGAAAGTTAGCACCCGGAAATTTTTTTGTCAAACACGCTTTTCATGCAGGCCATGTGGATATTTCAATATCGGTGACGCTGCAACTCAATGAGATTACCCTGGGGCCGGGCATAAAACACTTGATTTTGATCTGCTATCACTATAGCCTGTGCAGGTTATGACAGTTACCGTTGAAACCGATGTGGATGCCCTGATCCGGGACATGAATGCTGCCATTGCCGAAGCAGATCAGTTCATCAAACATTTTTAAACACAGATGCACCTGTATTTTTTGGAGAAGAACAAACCATGAAAGTTGACGGCAAAAATATGCGGCCCATCTGGTTTAACCGGGACACCCGGACCGTCCAGGTCATTGACCAGCGGTTTCTGCCCCACCAGATGATCATCAAAGATTTACCCACTGTGGATGCGGTGATTTATGCCATCAAAGAGATGGTGGTGCGGGGCGCGCCCCTTATCGGTGCCACCGGTGCGTTCGGGGTATATGTGGCCCTGAAGGAAAATAACAGCCGCCCGGAAGATGACCTTTGGCTCTCCGGCCAGTGCGACCGCCTCAAAAGCGCCCGGCCCACAGCCACCAATCTGTGCTGGGGGGTGGACCGTGTCCGGACAGCAGTAAGCAAAGCTTTGGCCGGGGATGCACGGATCCGGGCAGCCCTGGACCAGGCCCTGGCAGTGGCGGAAGAAGAAGCAGTCAACTGCAAAAAGATCGGAGAGTTTGGCCTGGAGCTGATCTCCGACAGTGCCCTTCAAAAAAACGGACAGCCGGTGAATATCCTTACCCACTGCAATGCCGGATGGCTGGCCTGCATCGAATACGGCACTGCCACCGCCCCAATTTACGCGGCCTTTGATGCCGGCATCGATCTCCATGTGTGGGTGGATGAAACCCGGCCCCTGAACCAGGGAGCACGTCTCACCGCATGGGAACTGGGCAAACACGGCATACCCCACACCGTGATAACCGACAATGCCGGGGGCCATCTGATGCAGCACAACCTGGTGGATCTGGTGATTGTGGGCACGGACCGCACCACCCGGGCCGGGGATGTGGCCAATAAAATCGGCACCTATCTCAAGGCCTTGGGCGCAAAAGACAACAACATTCCGTTTTATGTGGCCCTGCCTTCCTCCACCTTTGACTGGTCCATCACCGACGGTATCGCAGATATTCCCATTGAAGAACGGGACCAGGATGAAATCCGGTATATCCAGGGATGGTGCAAGGGTAAAATCACACAGGTGCTGGTGCCGCCGGAGAACAGTCCGACAGCCAACCATGCCTTTGATGTGACACCGGCCCGTTTGGTCACCGGATTCATCACGGAACGGGGGATATGTGATGCATCGGAAAAAGGCATAAAGGCGTTGTTTTCCGACAAATTTACAACTAAATGAATCAGTGTTGCCCTGCAGATGCGAACATGGTAAAAAAAGATAAAGATATGGTTCCAGGCTGTGACAGCACACCATAAAAAAGACAGGTACATCACAAACTTTTTGGAAATCCATGATAACTGATATAGAAAAAAAAGTGATCGCCCTTCTCCAGACCGATATACCGGTGGTGCAGAGGCCGTTTCGGGAAATGGCACAAAAAATCGGTATCACCGAGGAAAAATTTCTCCAAATACTGACCGACCTCAACCAGCGGGGCATTATCCGCAGATTCGGGGCCACCTTGAAACACCAGAAATCCGGGTTCAAGGCCAATGCCATGGTGGCATGGAAGGTTGATGAAAACCGGGTGGAGCAGGTGGGCACCACCATGGCCGGGTTTGATGAAATCACCCATTGCTACAGAAGAGATCCGGCACCGGGCTGGGAATACAACCTGTACACCATGGTCCATGCCGCTGATGAAGCCCAGTGCCGGGCCCTGGTGGAAAAGATTGCCAACACCGTGAAAGAGGACGACTACACCCTGCTTTTTTCCAAAAAAGAGCTGAAAAAGACCTCTATGAAGTATTTTGAAGACTGAACACCGTCCCATGGCAGACCCGCCCCACGTGCTGTGCGTAAATCCCTGGATTCATGATTTTGCCGCCTTTGACTTCTGGTTGAAACCCTTAGGACTGCTGGGCATTGCCGCCATATTGCGGGATGCCGGCATCCGGGTCAGTTTTGCCGACTGCCTGGACCGGTTCCACCCAAAAGAAAACAAGCCTGTGAAAACCGCCTGGGACGGCCGGGGGCCGTTTCACAAAACCCCCATCAACCTTGCGGATGCGTTGCCGCCCCTGGACGGCCCTTTGCCCCGGATGCCAAAAACCTTTTCACGGTACGGCATTCCACCGGAATGGTTCAAAAAAGACCTGGAAAGCCTGGACAGGCCGGACCTTATCCTGGTCACTTCCCTGATGACCTACTGGGCCACCGGTGTGGCGGAAACCATCTCTGTTATCCGATCGGTTTTTCCAGATGTCCCGGTCATTCTCGGGGGCAAATACGCCACCCTGTACCATGAGCATGCCATTGCCCATTCCGGGGCCAACCTTGTGGTTACCGGCCATGGCGAACCAGCCCTGGAAAAAATCATCAGACAGTTTACCGGACACAGGCTTGATTCTGATATCCTGAACCCGGATGTTCCCCCCTTTCCTGCCCTGGATCTGTGCCCGCACCTGAACTATGCCCCCATCCTGACCGCCAGGGGGTGTCCGTTTTCCTGCGATTACTGCGCAGCCTCCTTTTTAGAACCCAGGATGGTCCGCCGCTCCCCTGACCGGGTATTTGCGGAAATCAGCCACTGGCACCACCATTTCGGGGTGAAAAATTTTGCATTTTATGATGATGCCCTGCTGGTGAACGGCCCGGACCATGCCTACCCATTGATGGAAAAAATCATTTGTGCAGACCTGGACCTGTTTTTCCACACCCCCAATGCCCTGCATATCCGGGAAATCACCCCCCGGGCAGCGGATCTCATGTTCAGATCCGGATTCAAAACCATCCGGTTAGGGCTTGAAACCGCAGACTTTTCCAGAAACCGGCGCCATGACATAAAGGTTTTGGCAGATGA
>JAIPDY010000130.1 GCA_021737445.1 Desulfotignum sp. | reverse complement strand
GGTTTGGCCTGGGTGACCAGAAACTGGCGGACATCCGGGGGGGCGATGTCGATGAGGGCCTGGGCTCTTTCACGCAGGGTCCGCCATTTGAGATTGGCCACACCGTATTCAGTGACGATCATGTGTACCGATTCCCGCATACGCAGCTGATTGGCATAGTTCTGGAGACTGAGCAGAACATTGGGCTTGCCGGTTTCATCCCTGCTGGGCAGCCCGATAATGGTGGCCCCGTCAACAGAGGCTTCAGCCCCCTTGAAAAAATCGATGGCCTCACCCGGGCCGGTGATCACCGCGCCTTTGAGCGGAAAGGCCACACTGCCGAGAAGATCCACCTTCCAGCCTTCATAAAGAGCAACAAACTGGGGATTATTGGCAATGAACCGGGAATTGCATACCCAGTCAATACCCTGAAATTCCACCAAAGGGTTTCTGTTCAGCCACCTCAACAGCTCCTTGGTACCCAATGCGTAAGAAACCAGAGATTTTCCGCGAAAAGGGGATTTGCGTGAATTGGTCACAGCACCTGATTTCACCAGTTTTGCCAGGGCATCAGTGAAATAAAGGGAATGGATCCCCAGATTTTTTTTGACCGATAAATGGGGAACCAGGGCATCAAACAACGGGCCGAAAGAAAAGCTCAGGCAGTCGCCGTCTTTGATCACCGAAGCCACATTGGCGGCCACCTGACGTATCTGATCCGTTACCTCAGGTGGTTCATAAAGCACGGGATCACGGTCGGATCTGACCAGCAGATCAAAGTCATCAATGGAAACAAAGGTGTCACCATATGTAAACGGCATTTTGGAGTTTATCTCTCCCACCACCAGGGAAGCGTGATCCATGGCTTCTTTTGCCACATCAACAGCCACACCCAGGCTGCAGTATCCGGTGCTGTCGGGCGGGGTGATCTGAACGAGAGCCACGTCGATATCCAGTTTTCCGGATTTGATGATCTGGGGAATCTCTGAATAATAGGCAGGGATCAGATCCACCTGCCCGGATGAAATGGTATGCCAGGCAATATATCCAGAAAAAAATGTTTTCAGCCGATGATTGGGGGCATTGAGGCGGTCCACAGACAAAAACGTGTCCCCCATCACAGCCAGCTGAACCAGCTCAAGGTCCCGAATATTATGGGTATCCACATCCAGCAGGGTTTTTATCAGGGTGCTGGGTGCTGCCGGTCCGGTACCGATAAAAATGGTCATCCCGGGCTTGATGTGATTGAGCACATTTCTGGGGGAGATCAGCCGGTTTTCCCAGTCGGACAGGTTTGAATCAGGCACGGCAGCTCCTTGTCTGAGCAATTGATATTTAGCACTGTTCATGTCATATCAGCTTCTTTGCTGCCAGGCAAGCTTAAGTATGGTTTTAAAATCTGTGCCCTGAAACGGCATGTGCCTGATAGATGTGGATTTTACCCTTGAAATTCATGAGCGGGCATTATATATGAACCGCAACATTTATTGTCAGGATTTTATTAAATTTTTGGTTAGGAATGTTGACCATGGGTGGTATGCTTTGCAGTTTCTGGGTATTCTGATCCACACGCTGGGCGGCCTGGGACTGTTCATTCTGGGCATGAAGATGATGACAGAGGGACTCCAGGCCACAGCCGGCCAGAAAATCCGGCGGATTCTGGAAGCGATCTCTTCCAACCGGTTCATGGGATGTGCCACCGGCGCAGGTGTGGCAGCGCTGATTCAGTCCTCATCTGCCACCACAGTCATGCTCATCGGATTTGCCAGTGCCGGCATCATGACATTGCAGCAGGCCGTGGGAGTGGTGATCGGGGCCAACATAGGAACCACAATCACAGGCCAGATGATCGCCTTTAAACTCACTGAGGCAGCCCTTCCGGCCATTGCCATCGGCGTCAGCCTCAAATATTTTTCCAAAAAAAGAACCTACCGGTATATCGGTGACATCGTGCTGGGATTCGGGCTGCTGTTTTTCGGCATGATGGTGATGAAAGATGGGCTTTCACCGATTAAATCCGATCCGCAGTTTGTGACATTTTTCACCCTGTTCAACACAGATAGCGCCGGAGGGTTGCTGTTGTGTGTTTTCATGGGAGCTGTGCTGACCGTGGCAGTACAATCTTCTTCCGCCACGGTGGGGCTGACCATGACTCTGGCCGGATCAGGGCTTCTGGACTATACCACAGCCCTGGGGCTGGTACTGGGGGAAAATATCGGCACTACAGTCACAGCCCAGCTGGCCACCCTGGGTTCCAACAATGTGGAGGCCCATAGAACCGCCAACGCCCACACCATTTTCAACACCGTCGGAGTAGGCATTGTACTGCTGATTTTTCCCTGGTTCTCCGATATTGTCGAACTGGTCACCCTGAAAATGGGTACAGGTGCCGTCACCCACACCGTCAACGGAGAATATGTCAATGTGGCCAGGTATATCGCCAACGGACACAGCCTTTTCAATCTCATCAATGCCGCCATATTCCTGATCTTTCTTCCCCGGCTGGTTCAGCTGACCATCTGGGTCTCTCCCAGATCCAGCAAATCAAAGGAGCGGTATGGACTGCCGGCATTTGACTCAGGATTTATCGACTCACCTATCGGTGCCCTGGCCAGGGTCAAGGGTGAGATTATCCGAATTACCGAATTTGCCCATATGAACCTGAAAAAACTGTCTTTGTGCCTGAAAATCCGGGATGATGACATCCTGGGAGAAAGAGAGGCAGTGGAGGAGTTTCTGGATGACAGCCAGAAGATCATCATCTCCTACCTGACCACCATCTACCAGGGGGATGTGAACGAACCCGAGGCAAAAGAGATTTCAGAAATGATGCGGATCACCAACAATATAGAGCGGCTGGGAGATTCCATGGAGAATGTGTCAAAAATTCTGGAACGGATCTATGACAATCGCATCCAATTCAGCGACCAGGCCAAAAAAGATCTGACAGATATCTCTGAAAAAGTGATCGAATTTTTAGGCCTGATTGTTAATGAAATGCAGGAAAAATCAGATGGATTCTATCAGAAAGCCCTGGCCTGTGAAGACACGATCGATCAGATGAGAGAGCAGATGCGCTACCACCATATCGAACGGCTGCGGGGCAATGAATGCTCCGTGGATGCCGGGGTTTTGTTTATCGCCCTGGTTTCCAATTATGAAAAAATGGGGGATTACTGCTTTAACATCGCCACGGGCGTCAGCCGGATCATCTGAAACCCGCCGTTGAAATCTTCGATGGTTCCCGGCCCTGTGAATCAGGAAATCTCGATGAATTTTTTTCCTGGCACACTGCACACAGGACAGGTGGCAGGCACCTCGTTTTCCACGGGATTGCCGCAGACCGGGCACACATAAACGGCGGCATCTGCCAGATCTTTACCATCTGTTACCGCTGCCAGGGCTTTTTCATACAGCCCGTGATGGATCTCTTCCACGGCCAGGGCATAGGCAAAGGAGAACTCCGCTTTTTTATCCCCCTCTTTTCTGGCCAACTCTAAAAAGTTGGGATACATCTCCTTGAATTCATGGGCTTCCCCTTCAATGGCCGTCTTCAGATTTTCCACAGACGTTTTGATACCGCCCATGGCCCGCAGATGGGCATGGGCATGGATGGTTTCCGCTTCTGCCGTGGCCCGGAACAGTTTGGCCAACTGGGGCAGGCCGTCTTCGTCCGCCTTTTTGGCAAATGCCAGATATTTTCTGTTGGCCTGGCTTTCTCCGGCAAATGCGGCAGCCAGATTTTCTTTGGTTGTCATAAGATATTTCCTCCTCTTTCTTATTGTTGAGTGCAGGCTCCCGGTTGCAGGGTCATTCATCAGGTCACACAAAAGGTGATTCACAGACAATACCATACAATTTCAAGAGGGAAATTTCAAGGATTTGCAACCGCCCTTCCCGGCTTGCAGGCTCTCTTTAATATAATTTTTAATTCTGCCTGATAATTTTATATGAAAGAATTGAACAACCAATCGAATTCTTTCATGATTTGTTGCGTCCGCCAGGGCATGGGTGTTATTATGATTGAATTTTTGACGGCTATATGATTAGTAAATGGATAAGAATACTATTTCAATTTGTGCGGCGTGATTAATGTTCATAAAAAATAAGGGAAAACCGATGAAAGTAGCAATGGTAATCAGCCAGAATGTCCCAGAGGTAATTTGGAATGCTTTTCGGCTGGCGAATATAATGCTTGAAGAAATGGATTGACACGGACACTGCCGGTGAAGGCAGCCGGGATTGCCGGGTTGTGATACAGTGGCGGGGACCGGATGGCGGCAGAGCAGCGGCGGATTCCGGTGTTTGACCGGTCTGATATCTGCGGCATCTTGTCAACCGTGATGGCATAAAGAGGTGATATGACACCGGCACCGAACCAGACAAACAGTAAATTCCCCTACCTGACCGTGGTTTTTCTCACCGCCATCTTTTTTCTCAATTTTATCATCCGCATCATCATCTCTCCGCTCATGCCCACTATTCTGGAGGACATGGGACTGACCCCTGACCAGGCCGGGTCATTTTTTCTGGTTTCCGCATCCGGCTACTGCGTGGCATTGCTGTGCTCCGGGTTTGTATCGTCCCGGTTCCTGCATGTCAAAACCATCGTGTTTTCAGCCATTGCCACCGGCCTGATGATGGTGCTGACCGGGCTGTCCCACAACCTGACCCTCATGCGGTGGGCCGTTTTTGCCGCAGGCATGGCTGCAGGGCTGTACCTGCCGTCAGGCATTGCCATCCTTACCACCACTGTTACTGAAAAAAACTGGGGAAAAGCCATGGGGATCCATGAGCTGGCCCCCAACATGAGTTTTCTGCTGGCTCCGGTCCTTTGCGAGGCCCTGCTGTTGTGGATGACCTGGCGTCAGGTGCTGTTTTGTGTGGGGGCCGCCTCCATCCTGATGGGATTGTCTTTTCTGCGGTTTTTCCGGATCCGGGATTTTGCCGGAAAATCCCCGAAATTCAACGCGTTAGCTCCTCTGGCCGCCACCCCGTCCTTCTGGTGCATGATGCTGCTGTTCAGCCTGGGGGTGTCCGGGACCCTGGGGATCTATGCAATGCTGCCGCTGTTCTTAGTGAACGCGCACGGCATGGCCCAGGCCCAGGCCAACACCCTGATCACCCTGTCCCGGGTGGCCACGCTGCCCATGCCCCTGGTGATCGGTTGGATTTCCGACCGGTTCGGCCTGAAACCGGTGCTGGCCACTGTGCTGGCGGTGAATGGTCTGCTGGTGTTCGGCATCGGTGTGTCTAACGGGTTTCTTCTGCAGGTATGGGTGTTTTGTCAGCCCGTGGTGGCGGTGTGTTTTTTTCCGCCCGCATTTGCCGCATTGTCCCGTATCGGCTCTGAAAAGATGCGCAGCGTGGCAGTATCATTTACCATACCGGCAGCCTTTCTGGCGGGCGGTGGTCTGGTGCCCAGTCTCATCGGTTTCCTGGGGGACAGGGGATGGTTTGCTGCAGGATTTATGGCAGCCGGGGGCCTGGTTCTGGCAGGGGCGGCAGTTCCCTTTTTTCTGACCTTTCACAGACCGGAAAACTGAATGTCGCTACAGACAAAGAGCTGACCATGAAGGAGTTTATCAACAATCGTTTGACAGGCAGGTGCCGGGCCGTTAAACTGAGTGTCATTCACCGGGCACAGATTTGGGTCCAGCCCGCCTGCAAGGAGAAAAGCCATGGGAACCGACAATATTGTTTTTCTGGAACTGCTGGAGTGGTTTGACGACACCGGGGAAGAACTGGTGCACCGGCTGCCCGCAAAAGGTTCGGCAGACATCAAGTATGGGGCACAACTGGTGGTCAGAGAAAGCCAGGCAGCCGTGTTTTTCTATAACGGCAAGGCGGTGGGCGCGTTCGGCCCGGGCCGCCATACCCTGAAAACCGCCAACATTCCCATTCTGACCAAACTGGCCAGCCTGCCCTGGGGATTTACCAGCCCGCTGCGGGCCGAGGTGTATTTCACCAACCTGAAAACCTTTGTCAACCTCAAATGGGGGACCCGGGACCCGGTGGCGTTCAGGGACCGAGACCTTGGGCTGGTGAGGCTCCGGGCCTTCGGGGTGTTCAATATCCGGATCATTCAGCCGGTGTTGTTCATCAACCGCCTGGTGGGCACCCAGGGCATGTTTTCCACCCAAAGCGTGGCGGATTACCTCAATCAGGTTGTGGTGTCCCGGTTCAATGACCATATCGGAGAACAGATCGACACTATTTTCGATCTGCCGGCCCGGTATGACGAACTGTCTGAAAACCTGGCAGAAAGGATCAGAAAGGATTTTTCACGGTTCGGTCTGGATCTGACCCAGTTGTTCATCAACGCCATCACCCCGCCGCCGGAGGTGCAGAAGGCCATTGACGACAAAAGCCGCCTGGGGGTGTTTGACGACATGAACAAACTCATGCAGATGAAAACCGCCATGGCCATGGAAAAGATCGCGGAAAATCCGGACGGCACGGCCGGCGGCGGGGCCCAGGCCGGCATGGGTATGGGGCTGGGAGTGATGCTGCCCGGCATGTTTGCCCGGCACCTGGTATCTGGAGAGCCGCCCCCGCCCGGGACAGCTGCCGGTCATATCTTGTGTGCCGAATGCCGGCATGCCATTCCGGATGATGCCGTTTTCTGCCCCGCTTGCGGCCACCAGCAGGTGATTTTTGAAAAATGCACCCAGTGCGGCAAAAACATCACCCCGAATACCCGGTTCTGCCCCAGGTGCGGCATCAGGGTGACCCAGGCTCCTGAAATCCGGACCTGTGTTCATTGCGGAGCAGACAATCTGCCTGAAGCGGTATTCTGCAATCAGTGCGGTGAACGCCATTAGTTTCAGGATTGAACATCAATGCCCCCAGTGCGGTGCCCCCATTGTCCTGGATGAGGAAACCCGGTTTTTTGCCTGTGAATTCTGCCGGGTCAAATCCTGCATCAGCCAGACAGGGTTTGCCCGGTACATGTTTGCCAGATCCTTTCCGGCCATGTCTCACCCGGACGCGCCGGACGATTCAGATCTGGTGTTTCTGCCCTATTGGCGGTTCAAGGGGATGTATTACACCTGCACCCGGCAGAAGGTGTCCCACCGGTTTCTGGATATTTCCGCCCTGGCCCTGGAGGGATCGTTTCCAAACCTGCCCGTGTCTTTAGGGTTCCGGTCCCAGGCCCTGTCCCTGAAACAGGTGACCCCGCATACCCGGGGCCACTTCTTTCAGCCGGCAGATGCCCCCGCCATTCTGGCCCAGGTCCAAAGCCGGTCCATGAATATGAAACAACCCGGGCACGCAGGTTTTTCAGAACAGATCGGAGAAACCCTGAGCCTGATCTACTCCCCGTTTTACACCAAAGGCAACCGCCTTGTGGATGCCATTTTGAACCAACCCATCCGGACTTTTGCCAGCACGCATATCCGGCTGGATAATCTGCCGGGATGCCGTCCGGAGAAACAGACGGTTTTTCTGCCAGGTATCTGTCCGGACTGCGGGTGGGATCTGGAAGGCGCAAACGATTCTCTGATTCTGATCTGTAAAAACTGCAGCACCCTGTGGAAACCAAAGGACCGGCAACTGGCCAGAATCAGGTTCAAATGTACCCGGCCGAAGTCGGATACCGATGTGATGGTGCCGTTCTGGAAAATTAAGGCTGGAATATCGGGTCTGTCTCTGTCATCCATGGCCGACCTGGCCCGGCTGGCCAACCTTCCCCGGGCTGTCCGGCCGGAATGGGAGAACCAGGAGCTGTTTTTCTGGGCCACGGCCTTCAAGATCCGGCCCCGGATCTTTCTGAGCCTGGCATCCCGGATCACCTTGGGGCAGCCGGCCCCGGATCTGGACCGGGAAATCCCCGGCAACCGCCATGTACCAGTGACCCTTCCTGCGGATGAGGCGGTTCAGAGCATCCGCATCACCCTGGCTGGCCTTGCAAGGCCCCTCACCGATGTGCTGCCCGCGCTTGTGGATCTGAAAATCACACCGGTTCAGGCCATGCTGGTGTTTCTTGCCTTTGAAGACCAGTTCCATGACTATGTCCATCCCGGCCTCAAGGCCGGCATCAACAAAAAAGCCCTGGCCCTGGCATCCAATTTATAGCCGGCTTACAATAACCCGGCATAAAAATCATTGCCCTTGTCATCCACGATGATAAAGGCGGGAAAATTTTTTACCGTGATCATGTACACCGCTTCCATGCCCAGTTCTTCGTATTCCACCAGCTCCACTTTTTTGATGAAATCCTTGCCCAGCCGGGCCGCAGGACCACCGGGAGATCCCAGGTAGAACCCGCCGTATTTTTTGCAGGCATCGGTGACCTGTTGGCTTCTGTTGCCCTTGGCCAGCATGATCATGGAAGCGCCTTCGGCCTGGAACACCGGTACATAGGGGTCCATCCGCCCGGCGGTGGTGGGGCCGAAAGCACCTGATGCCTCGCCTTCCGGGGTTTTGGCAGGACCGGCATAATAGATGATGTGGTGTTTGATATAATCGGGCAGGCCTTCTTTCTTTTCATACCGCTCCATGAATTTGGCATGGGCAATATCCCGGGCCACAATGATCTTTCCGGTAAGAGACAGGCGGGTGGACACCGGGTATTGGGAGAGCTGGGCCAGAATATCGGGCATGGGACGGTTCAGGTCCACAGCCACCGCCGGTTTCATCTCCGGTTCCGATGGCGGCAGAAATCTTTCCGGATTTTCCTCCAGCTGTTCCAAAAAAATACCGTCCCTGGTGATCTTGCCTTTGATCTGCCGGTCGGCAGAGCAGGAAACCCCGATACCGACGGGGCAGGAGGCCCCGTGCCTGGGCATGCGGATCACCCGGACATCCAGGGCAAAATGCCGTCCGCCAAACTGGGCACCCAGTCCCAGCTTTTGGGACCTTGCCAGCACCTTTTCCTCCAGGTCAATATCCCGGAAGGCATGTCCTGTGTCACTGCCGCATGTGGGCAGAGAATCCAGGTACCTGGCAGATGCCAGCTTCACGGCCTT
>JAIPDY010000129.1 GCA_021737445.1 Desulfotignum sp. | reverse complement strand
GTATTACTGCCTTCGGGCAAGGGAACAAGGCATTGCCTTTCCCAGGACCCGGTTTGTGATACACCATTCAGAAGGGATATTGGATCAATGCCTGACAGAATATAAGACATTTTCAGATATTTCAATGCTGTCCCATGTTTATCTGGCACATACCTGCCTGGCCCTGGCGGATCTTTTGCCATTGAGCGGTAAGGATGCCGTGAACAGACTTCTTGACAACGGCATATCTCTGACACCCGGACAAATTCACTACAGTCCTTTGCGCTTTGACCGTTCTGCTGCGGCAGTGGCATTTGAATGTAATTTAAACAGCAAAAAACCAAACTCATTTAAACGTGTTCTTTGTCTGCCAGGGTCGTCACGCCGGGGGATCTCACTTTTTTGTACAGCGCTAAAGCGGCAATTTTCAGCCGGAGATGGGCTGATTCCTGTAGAATTTGCTGTTCCGGAGAAATGTGGGAAAAATCTGCGTTCTTATGTCAAGAAGCTTAGTTCCGGCATGAAAGAATCCTTTGTTGTCCATATCGTTAAAGATCGTTTAGCTCTGGTTTCATTGCTGGCCAAAGAACCGGAAACTTTATGCGTTCTACCGGTGGTGGATGGCTCGAATCGATACCAGTTGCGGGATCTGGTTGTGGCAGGTGCTGAACTGCTTGTTGCAGATCAAAATACCGCTGCTGAAATTCTGGATGAAACAGTACTGCCCGCACTCACCTGTGACCCCTTGCCGGATGCCATTGCAGAATGTATGAAAGCCAGATTGCAGAGCAACCAAAAAATATTGCCTGTTGCTGTTCCTGAAATTCCTGTGCCTGGTTTGTGGATACAGCCGGCAACCAAATTATCATCGTTTTCTTTGTCAACAGATCCTCCCCTGGTTACGATCTGTCTTATGCACTTTGAACGTCCCGGTCTGATTGAGCAGGCCCTGGCTTCGATACTTGAACAGACCTATACAGCTCTTGAAGTTGTGTTGGTGGATGACGGCAGCTTTAAGCCGGAAACAAGGCAAAAATTAAATGAACTGGAAGAGCGGTTTCAGGATCTTGGATGGCGGATTATCCGGCAGGCAAACCTGTATCTGGGTGCTGCCAGAAACACCGCAGCCATTGCGGCAAAGGGTCAGTATCTGTATTTTCTGGATGATGACAATGTTCTTAACCCCCATGCCCTTGAAACCCTGGTCAAGGTAGCGGAAAAAACCGGTGCAGATGTGGTTACTGCATTTGCTGACGAGTTTTCGGAAAACCGGCCTCCCGGCTCGGATGCCAGCGCCTCCAGACGGATTGTTCAGATTGGCGATGACGTAGCATATGGTCTTTTCCGAAATGGTTTCGGAGACAGTAATGCATTGGTAAGACGTTCCGCATTTATGGCCCTTGGAGGGAATACTGAAGATTATGGAGTTGGCCTGGATGATCATGAATTTTTTGCCCGGGCAGTGCTGAACGGTTACCAGCTTACCATTGTGCCCGAAGCACTTTACTGGGCACGGCAGATGCCCACCCGCCTGCGTAACCGCCATTTTAATGCCAATGCCGGGCATGTTCGCGTACTGCGGGCATTTTTACCCCATGTGCCGCCAAAACTGCACGCAATATTATTTTTGGCAATAGGGCAGGAACAGGCGTTTTTTGAAGGAAGTGTTTTTCGCGATTGGCTGCGCGGCCGAATCAGGCAACTTGCCAATACCCGTTTGGGGGTGTGGTTACGCTTTATCATATTTGAGCCGGTTATGCGATGGACTCGGCTGCGACGCGGTGAAACAGAATAAATACACAACTTGCGCGGTTGTAACAAAATAAAAAATGCAGAGGGAATTGTGGCTATTTTTTTAAAAAACATTGTTAATTCGGTGAATGAATCAATCCGGCTTTATAAAAAAGGTAAAAACCCATGGCCGGAAGGCGAAGAAGGTCTTATGGTGAGAGATCATCAAAAGATGGTTGGCGGAAAATGGGATCAGATTGGCAGGTTACAGTTTGAATTCATGAAAAAAAGCGGATTGAAGCCGGAAGATATTCTGTGTGATGTTGCATGCGGATCTTTCAGAGCCGGCCGTTTTTTCATAAGCTATCTTAACCCCGGCAACTACCTGGGCATTGAAAAACAACAGATCTTGGTTCAAGAAGGAAAGAAAAAAGAAATCGACCCCATTATATGGAGCGAAAAAAAACCGGAAATCGTAATCAGTGATTGTTTTGAATTTGATCAATTTTCAAAGAATCCCAATTTTGCGATTGCCAATTCTCTTTTTACGCATTTATCTTCTCAAGATATTAAACTTTGTCTTGCTAAGTTATTTTTGAAGGCAGCACCCGGATGTAAATTTTTTGCGACCTACTTTAAGTCTGATGTAAAGGTTTTTCATATCCACAAATCGCATAGCAGCAGACGATTTCAATACACCAAATCCCAAATGATTAATTTTGGTGAAATTACCGGATGGGAGGTTGAGTATATCGGTGACTGGAAACATCCTGTAAATCAGGTTATGGTTTGCTACATAAAACCTGGCACGGCATTCAGTCAGAAAGAACACAGATCAATGGGCGACTAAAAAAATTAAATAACCTATTTTTGTGCACGGGTTTTCAGGATGCTTTATAGCTCTTTTACAAAAAATTGAAAGAAATATCATTTGTGCTGAATTGGTATAAAATGAAACGGTTACTGGCAAGCTTGCTGATTTTTGTCAGCGTGATGCTCGTTATTTTGATTGGGGTTTCCAATATCACAGAACCCCGGATTCCGAGAAACTATATATCCGGGCTTTCGGAAAAGTTTTATGCTTATCCTGGTCTGAACCCACAGCCAGATATCGTTTTTGTGGGATCAAGCCGTGTATATCGGGGCGTCTGGCCGGAATATGTTGAAAGCAAACTCAACACCAATAAACAACAGTCTCTCCGTGTCTATAATTTTGGGGTGGGCGGCATGACCGCCCCTATGATGGCAAAGGTTATCGATTTTATCGACAACACCAGTACTCGGCCTCAGATAGTATTCATTGAACCCCAGATGGTTATGGGAGCTGCATTTGACACGAAAGTTAGTGATCGATCAATCTTTGAAAATCAGTTTTCAACCTTCTTTCTAGGAATCCTGCAGATTTTTACCCAGAGCGATGGGGGTGTTTTGTCCACCTTCAGATTATTGAAAGACTACTTGCTTTCTTTCGGACGAACAGGTCTTGGAATCAGTGGTGTTCGAAATTTGATGCTGCACGATGATATTTACAGTTTAATGGATCTGAAAAGTTATCCCATGCAGCACGCAGGTGTTTTTCCCCTGGATGAGGAATATGAACAGGCAGAAAATAAAAGAAAACAAAAGCTTGTTCAAAGGAAAAATCAGAACAGCGGAGATAAGGGAGAGGCAAAGATAGATAAAGATGTTAGAAGGCTAAGACGTGTTATGCGACAGGTGATCCAGCCAATTACCAGGATGGAACGTTGGTATGTGGAGTCGCTGTTGAATAGAGCTAATTCAGCTCATGTAAAGACTGGCTTTGTTTTTATGCCTATGCGAAACCCAACATATGTCATGCGGCAGCGTGTGATTTCTCAGTATGTGAAAAATCACTATCCAGAGGTGCCATTGTTGGGGATTAATTTTCTGCAGATGCCTCAGATTTATAAAGCAGATTTATGGTTTGACCGAGGTCACTTGAATGCAAAGGGTGCAAAAATCTACTCACAGGAACTAGGACGACAAATTGATTTACTCCTAACCAAAGACACATTGAATTAGCAGATGCTTTTTGTTGATTTTCAATTTTTTATTTTTTTCAGTATTGTCTTTCTCGTTTATTGGCACCTGTCGTCAAACATGGTCCGCAAGGTACTGCTTCTGGCGGCCAGTTATATTTTTTATGGATTCTGGGACTGGCGTTTTCTGGGATTGATCGCTTTTTCTTCTACAGTTGATTATGTTTCTGGACGTTACATTGAGCGGCGTTCCCGACAGAGAATCAGAAGGCTATGGTTGACACTCAGTGTGGTAGTCAATTTGAGTGTTCTCGGTTTTTTTAAATATTTTAATTTTTTTCGCGATTCCACAGCAGAACTGTTTGCCGCTCTGGGGTATCCCATAAATTTTGTTACCATTGATATCGTGTTACCTGTGGGAATAAGTTTTTTTACCTTTCAGTCCATGAGCTATACCATCGATATCTATCGCCGGCGGCTTGCTGCAGCACCAAACCCGATCGATTTTTATCTTTATGTTGCATTTTTTCCTCAGCTGGTGGCCGGCCCCATTGTCCGGGCAAGAACATTTCTGCCACAACTTCGATCTTTGAGACCGTTTCCGATGAAACGATTTCACATGTATGGCTTTTTGTTTGCGGTTGGTTTTTTAAAAAAAGTTGCTGTTGGCGACAATATAGCCGGGCTTATTGATCCTATCTTTAATCACCCGCAGGATTATAGTGCTGCGGCCCTGGCCATGGGGAGCAGCCTTTATGCGGTCCAGATATATTGTGACTTTTCCGGTTACACAGACATGGCTATTGCTGCTGCCGGTTTTCTTGGTTTTCATCTGCCCCGAAATTTTGCTGCTCCTTATTTTGCCAGATCTGTCACCGATTTTTGGCGTCGGTGGCACATTTCTTTGTCAACCTGGCTACGGGACTATCTCTATGTCTCTTTGGGAGGAAATCGGCAGGGTTCATGGAAAACTTATCGTAATCTGATTATTACTATGGGGCTTGGCGGATTGTGGCATGGGGCATCCTGGAATTTTGTCATATGGGGATTGCTTCATGGCGGCGCTTTGGTTGTGGAGAGGCTTTACAGAAATATTGAACCGATAATTTTTAAGAAACCATTTCAGTTTAAAGCGTTACCCGGTAACGTATTGTTGTGGGCTAATATGGTGCAATCTATCCTTAAGCCGATAGTTGTGTTTGTTTTTGTTTGTTTGTGCTGGATTTTTTTTCGATCAAAAGATGTGGATCAGGCATGGTTTATAACCCGATCAATCATGACATGGAGGTCTTCGGGCACCCAAACGCTACCGGAATGGACCTTTTCAATGATGGTTTTACTGGCCGGTCTTCATTTTGTTTTTTGGCGTTGGGATGTGGTGAGACGAATTATCGTTGTGAGACAATCACTTTCGATGGTGCTTATCGGAGTTGTTTTTGCCATTGCGCTGCTTCTTCTACCTCAAACAATCGTGCCTTTTATCTATTTTCAGTTCTAAAGTTTTTGCAGTTATCAGATGGTCGAAAAAAGAAATGTGACAATGGTATATATCTGACCACAACACCTAAATTAGCTATATTAAAGGATACACCATATGCCTTATTTTGAGAAAGTTGCCAGATTTTGTTTTTTTATCGCCACTGGTAGAAGTGGTCATTCAATCATCGGGCATCTTTTGAGCGCACATCCAGATGTCCTTATTTCAGATGAATTGGCAGCCCTGTCATTTATTGAGGAAGGATTTTCTGCCTCGCAGATATATGCGTTGATTAGATTTTAAGATCTTCGTTTTCAAGGGCGAAAACGCAAAAAAAGTGGCTATAGTTACTGGGTTGATGGAGCTTATCAGAACATATCTGATAAACATCCTGTAGTTATCGGGGATGCAAAGGGCTCTCGCAGCATCAGGCTTTTGTCTCAAGATCCCCAGTTTGCCGAAAAGATTAAGCAGCGGTTGGGTATTCCCATACGTGCAATTATACACATTCGCAATCCTTTGGATGTGATTTCTACACAAGTTCGAAGAAAAAAAATGTCCGTGCAGCAGGCGGTGAGTTATTTTGTCACGCTTGAAAAAAATATGGCAGCTGCCTGTGCCGTTCTTTCGGACGATGAAAAACTTATCCAACGGCATGAAGATTTGATTGCTGATCCACAGTCACATTTTTGTAGGATGTTTGATTTTTTGGGGGTTGATCCCCTGCAGGAAGTGGTTGCAGCCTGTGCTGGTAAAATTTGGAACAAGGCCAGCAAAACCCGCAGTAAAGTTGTATGGCATGGAGAAGAACTGCAGATGTTGCAAGACTGTGTCCGGAAAAGTTCTATTTTCAATTCCTACACAACAGACGTTAAAATGTTTCATCAACCACTCCCACCAAAAAACCCTTGGTGGTTGACTGGAAAACGGTTATTTAAATGATCGGCAATTGTAATGAGATTTCTACCATGATAATCCCGGCCGCGGGTTTTGGCACCCGGATGCAGGGGGTGACCGCAGGGGGGTGCAAGGAACTGGTGGATGTCGGCGGCAGACCGGCCATCCAGTATGCATTGCAAGAGGCCGTGGGGTTCGGGATTTCTATGGTTGGGATTGTGATCCGAAAAGGCAAGGAAAAAATACGTGAGGTTGTTATGCAGTCCGGCGGGATGGCAACATTGCGGGAAAAGCTGCAAGTCCATTTTTTTTTCCAGCCGCAGATGAACGGTGAGTGCGGGGCTGTCATGGCAGCAGCGCCCATTGTCAGGGGCAGGCCTTTTCTGGTGCATTATCCGGATAACATCATTTGTGGCACACCCGGCAGGGTTGCCCGGCGGTTGCGCGATGCTTACAAAACACTTGGCCGGGATGTGGTGGCCCTTACCCGGGTCACTGACGAAGTGCCCGGCCAGAGTGATCCATCCGTCAAATTATCGCTTGTGAAAGATGATCTGTATCAGCTGCATTTTCAGGATGCTCCGGAGAATGTCTGTGAAGATCTTCGCCATACAGGGGTTTATATTGCCTCACCTGAGTTTTTCAATGCCTGTGAAGCGCTTGTATCAGGCAAGGTTTCCCGGGAAATAAAAGACAGTGACGCAAGACGTCTGGTTTGCTCCCGGGGGCACAGGGTGTACGGCCTTGATGTGGGCACAAATATTCTGGATGCAGGCAGCCCGGCAGGATATGAAACAGCCTGCCGCAAAATGGCCGGGGAATAGTGCGATTGCATCGGTGCGTGGTTATCATTGTTGCCTATAACTGCTGGGATCATCTGTTTTGCTGCCTGGATGCCTTAGGCTGCCAGACCTGCGCAGATTTCCGGGTGATTGTGGTGAACAACGGAAAGCCGGATCCCGGTCAGGAGAAGCGTCTGGCACAGTATGAGCGCCTGACATATCTGCAAAGTTCCGGAAACCTGGGATTTGCCGCCGGCAATAACCAGGGAATCGCCCTGGCCGGAGACTGCCCATGGATTGTTCTGCTGAACCCGGATACCATTCCTGCCCCGGACTGGATGGAGAAGATGCTTCAGGCAGCGGATGCATCTCCGGATTATGCGGTCTTGGGATCGGTTCTTGTGCAGGCGGACAAGCCGCATCTGATGGATGGTGCTGGTGACGGGTATCATGTGAGCGGATTTGTCCGGCGCAGTGGATTGGGGTTGCCGGTTGACATGATTCCGTCCGAGCCATGGGAAGTGTTTTCGCCTTGTGCAGCTGCGGCGTTTTATCGGGCCGGAGCATTAAGGGCGGTGGGGGGCCTGGATGAAGATTTTTTCTGTTACCTGGAAGATGTGGATCTGGGATTCCGCCTGCGCCTGGCCGGATGCTGCTGCTTAACCGTGCCGGATGCCAGGGTGAAGCATGTGGGGTCAGCTGTGACGGTGAAATACAGTGATTTTTACGTGTATTATGGCCAGCGGAACCTTGTCTGGGCTTTTGTCAAGAATATGCCGGGTCCGTTGTTCTGGGTGTTTTTGCCCCTGCATATCGGAATAAATCTGGCCGGTATTCTACGTTATCTGTTAAAGGGCCGGGCCCGGGTTGTGCTGCGGGCAAAACGCGATGCCATATCAGATATGCCCGGACTCTGGCGCAAACGGTGCAAGGTGCAGCAACGGCGGACGGTATCATTAAGAAATATTTTATCAGTTCTCAATAAGGGAGTTAACATGCAATCCCGGATGGGCAAGACATAATGAGTGAAAAAGAATCGGTGCGATGTTCCGTGCTGGTTGTCAATTACAACGGCGGGTCCATGGTGTTGGATTGTGTCCGGACTGCCCTGGCTTCCCTGATCAGGGTTGAGGTACTGGTGTGGGACAATGCGTCAGCGGATGGCAGCCCGGATGTTCTGGCAGAAACTTTTGAAAGAGAACCACTGTTTTCCCTGTCCAGGAGTCAGGAAAACATCGGGTTTGCCGCGGGTGTTAACCGCCTGCTTTCAAATGCTTCAGGTGAAACCGTGCTGCTGTTGAACCCGGATTGTCTGGTGGAACCTGAAACCATCGACAAAGTGATGCAGGTATTGGGAAAAAATCCAAAAGCTGGAATGGCCGGCTGCCTGATCTGTAATCCGGACGGCAGTGAACAGGCCGGGTGCCGGCGGCAGGTGCCTACCCCCTGGCGCTCTCTGGTGCGGGTGCTGCATCTTGACAAGGTGATTACCGGTCATCCCCGGTTCAAGGGGCTTTCTCTCAATACCACCCCGCTGCCGGACAAACCGGTTGAAGTGGAAGCGATTTCCGGGGCGTTTATGCTGGTCACCCGGGCGGCATTGCATGATGTCGGCCCTCTGGATGACCATTATTTCATGCATTGCGAGGACCTGGACTGGTGCATGCGTTTTCGACAGAAAGGCTGGCAGATTCTGTTTGTGCCAAATGCACTGGCCGTCCATCATCAGGGACATTGCAGCGCCTCCCGGCCCATTGCCGTGGAATTATATAAACACAAGGGGATGCTGCGGTTTTACAATAAATTTTTCCGGCACCAGTATCCGGGGCTGCTGATGTGGGTGGTAAAAGGCAGCGTCTGGACACGGTTCGGCCTGGTGGCGGTGTATCACTGGGCCGGTAAGCGATTGCGGCGGTCCGGCCATGCATAACCCTCATGTCGGTGTTCTGGGGGCTTCGGGACTGGTCGGGTCTTTTTTGATCCCTCTGCTGGCCGGGAAGGGCTGCAGGGTCACGGCATTTTCCCGGCGAAAAATCAGTTGGGATTCAGATCAGATTCAATGGCAGCCCCTGTCTGCCCATGCCCC
>JAIPDY010000128.1 GCA_021737445.1 Desulfotignum sp. | reverse complement strand
CGGATGCCTGCATCATGGCCGAAAAAGGTGAAAAACGGCACCTTGATCCCGGCATGGTGGAACACACCGGCAGAGGCAAACTGCAGGACCAGGTACACCAGCACCAGGTTTTCATTCACCGTTGCCGTCACCACCATGGATTTGGAGACAAACCCGGAAAACAGCGGGAACGCGGAGATGGATGCAGCCCCCACAATACAGAACAGGCAGGTCAACGGCATGGTCTTGTACAGCCCGCCGATCTCGGTGCACTTGATTTTGCCGGTCATCTGGAGCACGGACCCGGCTGCCATGAACAAAAGGCCCTTGTAAAGAATGTGGCAGAAGGCATGGGCCACGGCCCCGTTCAGTGCCAGCTGGGACCCGATGCCCGTACCCACCAGCATGAACCCGATCTGGTTCAGCAGGCTGTATGCCAGCACCCTTCTGATATCATTTTCCAGGACCGCATAAAATATGGGCACAAACACCATGAACGCCCCGATCCAGATGAGCAGCTCTGTGCCGGGAAAGGTACGGATTAACAGATACACGGCTGACTTGGTGGTGAATGCGCTCAAAAACACCGTGCTGGTGGGGGTGCCCATGGGATAGGCATCCGGCAGCCAGGCATGCAGGGGGATGGCTGCCGCGTTCAGGGCGATGCCGATGAAAATAAGGTAGGATGCGGTGCCGGACAGCCCGATGTAGTCAAAGGCGGTGGTGCCGGTCTGCTGGATGTACAAAACAATGCCGGCCAGCAGAAACAAACCGCCCACCAGATGCACCAGAATATACCGGAACCCGGCTTTCCGGGCTGCATCAGTACGGGAGGCAATAATCAGAAAGGTGGAGCTCACCGCCATGATTTCCCAGAACAGGTACAGGGTGAGAAAATCCCCGGCAAACACCACGCCCAATGTGGCCCCGGCATACACAATGGCGGACACGTGCTGCAGGTCGTCTTTTACCTTCAGGGCAAACAGAATGCCCAAAAATGCCATGATGGTAAAAATATACCCGAATACCAAAGACAGTTTGTCAATACGCCCCATGATCAGGGTATATCCCCAGAAATCACAGGTCCAGGTATTGCCCATGGGGATTTTTATGAGGATATAAAAACTTACCACAGGAATCAGCAGCATATACACCGCTTTGGCTCTGCTCCGCAAAAACGGAATTAAAAGCGCGGCAGCAATGAATATCAGGGCCGGGGGCAAAAGATTACCGGTCATAGTAATCCTCTTTTTTCATGACGATCAGGCGCAGGATCTTGGCTAAAAAAATGAGCAGCACACAAGAAAAAAAACCGTACACAGCAGAAAATCCCTTGATCTGTTCAAAATAAAACGCCGGATGCGGATGAATGAAAAATTCCGCAATCAGCAAAACAATCAGGGAGCCGTAAAAGCATCTCAACAGAATTTTTACATTCTTTGGTTTGTCAAAAATGGTCAACTCTTTTTTCATTTTAACACCTTATGCCCTGCAAACCTTGTGCAGTTCAACCGACCCGGCCAGTGGAATTAACAACCAGGGCTTGGGTCATTATTTTGTTAATGGCCGCCACCGCCGCCGCCGAAAAAAAATGCCACTGCCAGATAGATCACCGACACCAGCACCGCAATGTAAAACGCGGTCTTGTATCCTGGCACCGGCTCATGGCCCAGCATCTCCCAGTCTTCGTTGTTGTGTTTGTCTTTGATTGTCATGGTTAGTCATACCCTTCTCAATTTCTATTACCATTTCCCCCATACAGTTTTGTCCAGTTCGACCAGTATCCCCCCTCAAAGGTTCAAACCCAGAACGATCAGATCCACAAACATCTGTGGAAAGAAAAACAGCCCGATGGATGCCAGTGCCGTGATGGCCAGGGGAACCACCAGGCACAGACTGGCTTCCTGGATTTTCACCGGACCATCGGAAAGCGCTTCTTTGCCTTTGCCGAAAAATGCCTGATACACAATGGGCAGAAAATAGAATGCATTCAAAAATGAGGAAACCAGCAGCACCACCATGAAAACGGTCTGGCCAGCCTCAAGGGTGCCCAGGATCAAATTCCACTTGCTGTAAAACCCGCCAGTGGGGGGCAGCCCGATCACCCCCAAAGATCCGATGAAAAACGCGGCAAAGGTTACCGGCATCTGTCTGCCCAGGCCTTTCATCTGGGAGATATATTTTTTGCCGGTAGCCACAAAAATGGCGCCTGCACAGAAAAACAAGGTGATCTTGCCGAATGCGTGCATGAGAATATGGATCACCCCGCCCAGCTGGCCCGAAGGAGACAAGAGGGCCACGCCGAACACAATATAGGACAGCTGGCTGATGGTGGAAAAGGCCAGCCTGCGTTTGAGTTCATCCTGGGACAGGGCGATGCAGGAGCTGACAATAATGGTGAAGGATGCAATAACCATCACCACAACCCCCAGATTGAACTGTGCCAGCAGGTCCACCCCGAAGATCCCGGTGATGACCCTTACAATGGAAAACACCCCCACCTTGACCACGGCCACAGCATGCAAAAGCGCACTCACCGGTGTGGGGGCCACCATGGCTGCCGGCAGCCAGGAATGAAACGGCATGATCCCTGCCTTGGCAAACCCGAACACAAACATGAGCAAAAGCACGGTGGCAGCCGGTTTTGACAACTGGCCCGCAAAAATGCCGGGCGTGGAAAACGCCAGGGTACCGGTGACATGATAGCAGTAGATCATGGCCGGCAATACCAGGCCGATGGAGGTGCCCAGAATAAACACCAGGTACCGCCGGGCGGAAATCCTGGATGTTGCATCTTCATGGTGGGCCACCAAAGGATAGGTGGCCAGAGACAGTATCTCATAAAACAGGTACAAGGTGAGCAGGTTGGCGGAAAAGGCCGCCCCCATGGTGGCGGATATGGCCAAAGCAAAAAAGGATACAAACCGCGTCTGGCCGTGTTCTTTGAGCCCCCGCATGTATCCGATGGAGTACAGGGAGGTGACGATGTACAAACTGGATGCCACCAGGGCGAACAGCATGCCCAGGCCGTCCACGGCAAAGGCGATGTCCGCCCCGGGGGCCAGTTCAAACAGGGTGAACACAATCTTACTGCCGGACAACACAGCCGGCACCATGGATGCCACCAGAAAAAACATGACAAACCCGGCAGCAAATATCCAGGCTTCCCTGACATTGGGCTTTTGTGATGATGACACCAGGACGGGGATGACCAGCAGGGGGACCAGGACAGTCAGTAACGGTTTGATTGAGATGAGGATTTCCATGGTTGGATCAGCCTTTTTGGGATATTACCATCAGGTAGGTGTATTGGTTGCACAAAATCTGGTCAGTCATGGCTGTGGCCCTCATTGGAGAAACGGCAGAATAATGGTGTCGACAATGGTACCGGCATATACGCCGGCTGCAATAATGGAAGCGCTCACCAGTCCTAAGGCTGCCAGCATGGACACCGGGGCCTCGGCCATCACCACTGCCCCGGCATGACCGGCGGCATGATGGCCATGGGACGGTTGTAGGTTACCGGCGGTATGGATGTCATGGGGCGGTTGCGGGTTCCCGGGAACATGATGGCCCTGGGCGCCGGGTGCGGGTGCGAAAAAACAGATCTCAAACACCTTGAAAAACAGCACCGCACATACCAGGCTGGAGATGATCAGGGCTGCGGCAAAATGATAGGCTCCAGCCTCGAACGCGCCGAGTACCAGGTACCATTTGCTGAAAAAACCGCAGGTGGGGGGCACCCCGATAATGCTCAACCCTGCCAGGACAAATCCGGCCATGGTCCAGGGCATGGCGGCAAACAGCCCGGATAAATCTGAAAATACCGTCTGTCTGCGCATATAGATGATATTGCCCAGAGCCAGAAACAGGGCAAAGGTCATGAGCCCGTCATTGAGGATGTGGAGAATGGCCCCGGTCATACCCAGAGTATTTCCCAGCCAGGCACCCCCCACCATATATCCTATCTCGCATACAATGATATAGGCCAGCATTTTTTTCAGATCTTTCTGGAACAGGGCTGTGAACGCCCCGGCAAGGATGGCGATGACCGCCAGCCATACCACGGCATCGGCCAGGTGCAGGGTCTCAAAAATATATTCCATCCCGAACACCGTGACCATGAGCCGCACCATGACATATACCATGACCTTGGTCATCAGCGGCGCCACCACCCGGGCAAACCCCACCGGTGCAAATGCATAGGCATTGGGCAGCCACACATGCAGAGGAAACAGGGCCATCTTGATCCAGACCCCCAGAATGCATAAGATAAAAGCGGTGAGCACAGCAGTTGATCCCTGGATGCCTGTGAGGATGACTGCCACATCCGCCATGTTCAAGGATCCGGTGGTGATGTACAGATACCCCACCCCCAGCAGATAAAACGAGGCCCCGATCACACCGATGAAGATATAATTCAATGCGGCAAGGGGTGCACGGTCTTTGTCGCCTAAGGCAATCAGGGCATATGAGGTCAAAGAGGTGATCTCGATGAGTACATACAGGTTGAACAGATCCCCTGTGGCGGTGACCCCGGTAAGCCCCACCACAAACAGCAGGTACATCACATAAAAAGAGGGTGCCCGGTCAGGGATTTCCCGGGCCACGTTTTGGACACTGGCCACCAGGTTCACAAACGCGATGACAGATATCAGCACCAGCACCATGGCGTTGAGCAGATCGATCCGCAACTCTATGCCCATGGGCGGTGCCCACCCGGCCATGCGGTACTGCATTGTGCCTGAGGTTATCACATCCGCAAGCACGCTGACAGCGGCCACACAGGAGACAGCCAGGGCAGCCAGGGCGATGTAGTAGGAGAGCTGTTTTTGTATCCAGGCGGCCAGGCCTGCGAAAAATGCCCCCAGCAACGGGGCCAGAACAAGTATTGCCGGCATGTTATTCATGGGTAATTCTTTCCGATACGCGCATTCTCAGTTCATCTTCTTCCAGGGTCTGGTATCGCTGGTAAATCCGGACACACAATGCCATGGCCACCCCGAAGGTGGCCACCGACACCACAATGGCGGTGAGCATGAGCACATGGGGCAGCGGGTTGATATAATCTGCCGCATGGATCACAACGTCATGGGCTGAATGACCGCCATGCCCCCCCTGAATGATGGGCAAAGTGGCCCCGTGCTTGTACCCGATGGACACATAAAACAGGATAATGGCGGTCTGGAAAATATTCATGCCCACCAGTTTTTTCATCAGATTGTTTTTGGCGATCATGGCATACAGCCCGATCATCATGAGAATGATGTAGAGCCAGAAATTGTATTTTGCCACGATCAGCGCCAGGATGTCGCTCATGGGTTTCTCCTACAGTCCTTCATCATGTCTGCCTTCAGAAACGATATTCATGTAAATGATCACCATGACCGCCATCACGGCAATACCCACACCGATCTCCACCCCCAGCATGCCAAGGGCACGGATATGGCCGGGATCAGAAGGCAAAAGCGGCGCCAGCATACCATAGTCCAGAAAATGGCCGCCCATTATCATGGCCAAAAAACCAAGCCCCACGTAAATCAAAACCCCCAGGGCGGCAAAGATGGACAAAAATTTTTCCGTCACCCGTTTCACCAGGGTTTTCAGGTTATAGGAGATGGCCATCAGAATCAGGCTGGAACCGAAGATCACCCCGCCCTGGAACCCGCCTCCCGGAGAAAAATCCCCGTGGGCCACCACATACAGTGCATAAATCTGGATAAAGGGAATCAGTATCCGGCACACGGTTTTGATGATCATATCCGAAGGCACCCAGTCTTTGTCCATATGTTCAAATTCATTTCCCGCAACCAGGCGGGTGTCCGGGTTCTTGAAATGCAGCATCACCCCGGTGGGCACATGGCGGAAATACCGGTCTTTTTTGGGCCGAAAATCTCTGAGCAGAAGAAAGCAGGCAAGTCCTGCGCAGAACACCACTGCGGTCTCAAACATGGTGTCATATCCCCTGTAATCCGCCAGCACCGCAGTCACCAGATTGGGCACCTGGGTTTGTTCCACAATGTGCTCAATATAATAGTCAGACAGGTGGGTGGATGCCGGGGATGCGGGGTCACCCCAGTCCGGCAGGTCCACGGTGCCGTATAACAACAGTCCGCCGGTAAGACAGACAATGACAAAGCCGATGAATTTCAATCTTTTGTCCTCCTGCTGGTCCGGAATACTGCTGCCACAAAGAACACCGTGCTCACCCCGGCGCCCACCGAAGCTTCGGTGAATGCCACATCCACCGCCCCCATGACAGCCCACAGCAGGCACATCAAAAATGAATACGCACTGAATAAGATGGCGGTTCCCAGAAGGTCCCGGACCGTGATGGCGGCAATGGCGCAGAAAATCACAAAGGTCAATACAATCAGATCAATGGGCCACAGCATCTTTGGTTATTCCTTTTTCTTTTTTTTGGTCCAGGGCCGCAGTCCCGCCCGCATGCCGGCATCCACAATGGAATGGGTGGCTGTGGGGCTGGCCAGGAACACAAAGAACACGATCAGAGACATCTTGATGGACAAAAGCAGGGTCTCAAGGGAAAAATGGTGCAGGTTGTAGATAACCAGTCCTGTAACCATGGCAAATATCCCCAGGGTGTCCAGTTTGCCGGCCGGATGCATCCGGGAATAAAAATCAGGCATCCGGATGATGCCCACAGCCCCGCCGAGGAAAAAGACCAGGCCTGTGACCAGGAAAAATATTGCAGCAATATTTATGAATACATGTATCATTACTACTCCATGAAAGATTCTTCGTACAGGCCTTTGCGCTTGTGAAAATACCGGGAGGCGGCAAGCACGGCCACAAAATTTAAAAACGCATATGCCAGGGCAATGTCCACAAACATATCCACCCGCCCGTACAGGTATCCGATGAGCAAAAGCAGCACAACGGTTTTGCTGCCGATGGCGTTCACCCCCACCAGCCGGTCCAGCACCGTGGGACCGAACAGGCACCGGTACAGCGGCAACACCATGATCAGACACAAAGCAACGGCAATGCATGAAAAAAAATAGGTCATATCTTTTCTCCGTAAACATGGGCCACCCGGTCCAGCATGGCACCGGGAAGCGATTGGGCACTGGGCCTGTCAATGGCATGCACCCGGAACCCGCCTTCGGAAGTGGCTGTGATGGTCACCGTCCCCGGGGTCAGGGTAATGGCATTGGCCAGGGTGGTGATGGCAATGTCAGATTTTAAGCCGGTCTGGAACTGGATAATATGGGGATCAATGAGCTGAAGCATCCTGGGGTGAAACACAAGATACAAGATATGAAAATTGGCTTTGATGATCTCCATGACAAGCCAGGGCATATACCGGCAGAACCTGATAAACACCCCTGTCTGTTTCAAGGTGACGCCGGCAAACAAAAGATCATGAAAAAACCAGGCCACGACCGCACTGGAAAAAAGTCCCAGGCCCAGCAGCAAAGGATCGAACTTGCCGGACAAAATGATCCAGGTGGCAAACATGAAAACAAAAGTGATAAAAAATGGAAAAAAGGCTGATCCCGACGTTGTACCGGTTCTGCTCTCTTTTTTTTCATATCGGCTTTCTTTCATCACCCACATCCTTTTTATATTTTCACCGGAGGTTTCACGTACCAATCCGTTCACAAAAAAAGCCTGTGACACGGGCGGCTGTTTTTATGTTTATTTTTCTACGCCATAAATGCTGCGGAATTTTTTAAAAAATCTGGATACCGGCCCCTGCCCCTCTGAGGCTGCTGCCGCATCCGGGGTGCCGGCCGCCTCCTTCACACGACGGAAATCATGGGCTGCCTGGATAGTCTCAATAAGGGTATCCATGTCCACAGGCTTGGACAAAAACCTGAACGCATTGTATTTGCCGCTCTCAAGCGCGTTTTCCACACTCCCGTGGCCGGTGAGCACAATACAGGGCAGATCCGGCTGCAGATCCTTGAGCCTTCTTTGCACCTCAATGCCGTCAATGCCCGGCATCTGCAGATCCACCACTGCCACGTCAAACACCTCTTGTGCCGCCGCTGCCACCCCTTCTTCGCCTGAGAAGGTGGTTTTGACCGTAAACCCCTCAAGCTTCAGCCGTTTGGCAATATATTTTAAAAATGTCTGTTCATCATCTATAAATAGTAATTTCATACATACCCTTTGTTGAAAAATTACCCCTTTTAAAAACCGTTTATTTTTTCACCGGAAACAGCAGACAGGGATACGGAGATTTATCAGCAATGTTTCTGGAAATGGATCCCATCCAGCGCTCCATCAGGGCGGTGCGGTCACTGAAGCCAAGAATAATCATGGATGCCTGGTATTCCTGGGCAGCCTTCAATATTTCTGTTTCCGGATCACCCACATACACATGGGGCCTGGCAGATATGCCTTTTTCTTCAAACTCCGCACACAGATCATCCAGCCGGTTTCTCTCTTTTTTTCTAACCTGCTGCACCACATGGGTATCTGCGGTTTTCAGATTTTTTTCATCCACCACATGCATGAGATGCATTTCACCAATGACATTTCCCAGCTCCTTGAGGCATGCCACGGCTTTTTCGCTGCTGTTGGACCAGGAGGTGGCAAACAGGGGCCTTTCAAAAATTTTTGCCGGCACCAGCTTGCTTTCGGTCATGTGCTTGAAAACCAGGATGGGCACCGGGGATCTGCGGGTCAGCTCGGTGATATCAGATCTGGAATACAGCTGTTCAATCTTTCCTTTCTGGGAGCGGCCGATGACGATGAGGTCGGGCTTTTCTTTTTCCACCACCTCGACAATCTTGGGAATCAGGGATGACACTTCAATATAGGCCCCCACTTCCATCCCCATTTCAAACAGGTTCTCCGCCCAGTCAATGAACCGTATATTGGCAATTTCCTTGAGCCGTACTTCATCATCTTTTACATATCCCTTGCCCCGCCGCATGGTCACTTTTTCCCGTTCGATCACATTTAAAAAAACCACATGTTCCAGGCCGGATTTTCTTAAGTCAAGAAGAGAA
>JAIPDY010000127.1 GCA_021737445.1 Desulfotignum sp. | reverse complement strand
GGATGAATCCAGACTCCGGGCATTTACCGCACAGATTTCAATTGCCCTTGAAAATGCCAAGCTTTTCAATGATGTCCAGAACATGAAAAACTATAATGAGAGTATGCTGGAGAGCATGTCCAATGGCGTAATAACCCTGGATGGAGAAAAAAAAATAATCACGTGCAATGCGGCTGCCCTGAGAATTTTACACACAGATATGCAAGACATCATCAACACATATGCCACAGAATTTTTCACCACCCCGAATGACTGGATTATAACAAAAATTGAACAGATGGAGAATACCGGTACTCCGGAACTGACCATGGATGCTGTTCTCGCATTTAAAGATCATAACATCTCTGTCAACATAACAGTGCTGCCATTGATCAGTACCGATGACAATAAGCTGGGCTCCATGATCATGATCGAGGATATCAGCAGTGAAAAACGTATGAAATCAACGATGTCCCGGTATATAGATCCATGCCTGGTGGATCAGATCATGGATAAGAGTGCCCAGAATATTCTGGGCGGAAGAAGCACCATTGCAACGGTTTTGTTTTCTGATATCCGGGGGTTTACCACACTGACTGAATCCAAAGGGGCCCAGGGAACCGTCAGTCTTCTCAATGAATATTTTACCATTATGGTGGACTGCATACAAAAAAAGAACGGCATGCTGGATAAATTTATCGGCGATGCCATCATGGCCGGTTTCGGCATACCCATACCCGGAGACAATGATGAAGACAATGCTGTCAGAGCGGCCATATCAATGATCCAGGAACTGGACCGGTGGAACCTGCAACGGCACAAAGCCGGAGAACCTCTGGTGGATATGGGCATCGGATTGAATACAGATACTGTCGTTTCCGGCAATATCGGTTCCCCCAAGCGCATGGATTTTACCATGATCGGAGATGGGGTCAATATTGCCGCCCGGCTTGAATCAGCCTGTAAACAATATGGGGCACGAATACTGATCAGTGAAAATACCCACAAAAAGCTGAAGGGTGCATACAGGGTCAGAGATGTTGATGATGTCCTTGTCAAGGGAAAAACCAAGCCGGTTCGCATCTTTGAAGTTCTGGATTACCATACATCAGAAACCTTTCCCAACCTGTCTGAAGTGGTCAGCCATTTCAGGGAAGGCCGCACCCATTACCGGGAAGGGACCTGGAATAAGGCGATCAGATCATTTACCCGGGCATCTGAACTGAACCCCCACGACTGTCTGTCACAAATGTTTATCAAAAGATGCAATCACATGCTTGATAATCCTTCAGACAAAAAATGGGACGGTATCTGGATCATGACATCCAAATAACTTTTTTAAAAAATGGGACAGGAGCAAGAGCGCTGCTGTCTGCGGCAGGTATTGGCGCGCCCGGAGAGATTCGAACTCCCGACCCCCTGATTCGTAGTCAGGTACTCTATCCAGCTGAGCTACGGGCGCCCATAAGACCAACAGTATATATCAGGGTTTTATTCAGATTTCAAGCGCTTTATCTGGAATTAATATTTGACCTTGGCCCGAAAGCTTTATATAAGTATAGCCTGAATTATGGATGACCAATTTTATATGATGCTTGCCATAAAAGAGGCAAAACAGGCTGAAAAAATGGGTGAAGTTCCTGTGGGAGCCGTGATTGTGGACAAAAACAACAAGGTGATCGGCCAAGGGTATAATGCGCCTATTTCAACCAGCGATCCCACCTGCCATGCAGAGATCGCTGCCATCAGAATGGCCGCACACAGCCAGAAAAACTACCGGCTCACAGGGACCACCTTATATGTTACCATTGAACCGTGTATCATGTGCATGGGGGCCATTATCCATTCCCGGATCAAACGGGTTGTGTTCGGGGCAGCAGACCCCAAATGGGGGGCTGCCTGCTCACTGTATCAGATGGCAGATGATCACCGGTTGAACCATAGCCCTGAAATTGTGGCCGGAATATGTGAAGAACAAACCAGCAATCTTATGAAACACTTTTTCAAGAACAAAAGGAGCAGATAGTGCTAAATACAGTGATCGTCGGTACCCAGTGGGGGGATGAGGGAAAAGGAAAAATCGTGGACCTGCTCAGTGAACATGCAGATTATGTGGTCCGTTTCCAGGGCGGCAACAATGCCGGCCACACCATGGTGGTCAATGGTAAAACCATCATCAGCCACCTGATCCCGTCCGGTATTATCCAGCAGAAAAAATGCTTTATCGGCAATGGTGTGGTGGTGGACCCCTGTGTGCTGACACAAGAGATCGACTATCTTGTCTCCAATCATATTGATGTATCACCACAGATGCTGAAAATCAGCAACCGGGCACACCTGATCATGCCCTATCACAAGGCGATCGACAAAGCCAGAGAAGCAAAAAAAGGGGACAAAAAAATCGGCACCACCGGCAGAGGCATCGGTCCCTGCTATGAAGACAAGGCCACCCGCAGGGGAATCCGGTTTTGCGATCTGATGGATATAGATCTGCTCAAGGAGAAAATAACTGCCATCCTGGAAGAAAAAAATTTTTACCTGGAACACTATTTTAAAACATCTCCCCTGGACCCGGATCAGGTGATCAGCGATGTACTGGCCCTCAGAGACCGGCTTTTGCCCTATATTGCCGATGTTTCAGTGGTTTTACATCAGGGCAGCAGCAACGGCAGAACCCTGCTGTTTGAAGGGGCACAGGGAACCCATCTGGACATTGAACACGGTACCTACCCGTTTGTGACCTCATCTTCCACTGTGGCAGGCAATGCCGCCGGCGGCTCCGGGGTGGGTCCGGGGCTTTTAAAGGAGATCATCGGCATTGTCAAAGCCTATACCACCCGTGTGGGAGAAGGACCCTTCCCCACGGAGCTGTTTGATGACACAGGGCAAATTCTCCAGAAAACCGGGGCTGAATTCGGTGCCACCACCGGCAGAAAAAGGCGGTGCGGGTGGCTGGATATGGTGATGATCAGAAACGCTGCCCGGCTTAACAGCCTCACCAGCCTTGCCATCACAAAACTGGATGTCCTGGATGACATGGATGAGATCAAAATCTGTACCGCCTACCGGTACAACGGAAGCACTCTCCATGATTTTCCCGCAGACATAAAGACCCTGGCACACTGCACCCCGGTGTATGAAACCCATCCCGGCTGGAAACAAAACATATCAGGCATCACCGATTATGCAGATCTGCCGGATCAAGCCAGAAACTACCTTGAAAGAATCACGGGGCTGTCAGGTGTTCCGGTCAAAATCATCTCCGTGGGTCCGGGCCGGGAATCAACCATTATCAAACAGGCTGTTTTATGATTTGACTTTTATGGGTTTTTAAGATATCTAAAACAGGTTTTCAAAAGTCGGGATGTGGCTCAGTCTGGTAGAGCACAGCGTTCGGGACGCTGGGGTCGGAGGTTCAAATCCTCTCATCCCGACCACCACTGTTTTTAAAAAATGATATCTCCACCCGGGATGCCAGAATTTTCTGCTGGTACAGGGCCTCAAAGAACCGGGCCATGGCATCTATCTTTGCAGAATCCAGGTCACAATACAGCCGGTCATAATATTGTGTGACAAGCGAACGCGAAAGATTGAGTTTTTTCATACCAGCGGCAATGACCTCATCCAGGTTGGAATACCCTGCCTTCCGGCTGGCTTTCAGCAGATCCAGTGCCCGGGCGACCGTTTCAGGACAGGCTGCGGCAACGTCGCGCCGTACCACCCACACCGCAAACACAAACGGCATTCCGGTCATCTCATACCAGATCTGTCCCAGGTCAAAACAGTGGGAAAACCGCTGAAGCCAGGGCTGTGTCAGGGCCGCATCCCCGATGACCAAAACCGCATCCACACCCGCAGGAATCGTGTTGATATCCCCTACTGAACCGGTCTTGAAATCCGGATACACCTTCTGCCGGGCAAAGATCATCTTTAAAAACGCGGCTGCCGTGGCTGATTCTTCTGAAAACATCACTGTTTTTCCGGTCAGTTCATCCAGGGGGAGATCAGAGGCGCACAGCACACTCATTACCGGACCGTGGCAGGAAATGGACAGATCCGGCAGCAACAGCAAATCCCGGCAGTTCATGGCATAATGGGCCGCGGATATGGGGCCCAGATCAATACGGCCCCGGGTAATCAGCCGGTTGAGTGCTGCGGGCACATCTGTCACCAGGGTGAGCCATGGGGGTGCCAGGCCGTGGTCCAGGCCGTAGTACACCGGAGATGCATTGATATAACTGATTCTTCCCATACGAAGCTTAACCGGTTCCATAGGATGTCACCTTTTCCAATATATCCGCCCGGGAGACGGTCCCGGTATCCAGGTAAATAAAATTTGACTGCCTGCCCGGATCCAGGGTGCCGTAATGCAGTCCCAATCCCAGAGCAGATGCCCCGTTTTTTGTGGCCATGGCCAGGATATCAGCCGGCGCAATGCCTGGATAATGCCGGCGGATAAACGCCATTTCATCAAAAATTGAAAGCGACTCACAGGAGGCAAGGCTGTCGGTGCCCAGAGCCGGGGTCAGCTTTTTTTTCAGCATCATCCTGATATCCGGCAGCCGGCAGTGAAGGTTCTGGTTGCTCCTGGGGCACAGGCACAAAAAGGTTTTTGTATCAGCCAGAATATCCAGGTCCTTTTCAGTGACCTGGAGCAGGTGCACCCCCAGCGTATCCGGGCCCAGCACACCCAGCGCATTCAGATAGCCCACCGGTGTTTTCCCCCCCACAGGCCAAAAGCTGGCATCAATGCCTCTGGCAGCCAGAAAATCATTCCACCCGCTGTCAATACCGGCGATAAAATCGGTTTCCAGATCTGATTCTGCCACGTGGATGGAGAAAGGAAGGCCGGCGGCACGGGTTTGGTGTTTCAGTGATATCAACCGGTCCGGGGAGGTGGTATGGGGGGCATGACCGGCTGCGGAAACAGACAGAAAAGATCTTGGGTCCAGGTCCGGGATATCATGGCCGTCTCCCAGATATTCTCTGAACCAGACACCGGCGATGCCTTCATTTGACAACAAAGACCGTGTGATCCCCAGAGTGGACACCTCCCCTGCCAGGCCCACCCCCAGGTCCGGCAGGGACCGGACTGCGGCCCGGGCGGCCCGGACCAGAACCTGTGTTCCTGCGCTGTCTCTTTCTCTTAGCAGGGCCGCTACCCAGGGTGCAAACCCTTTGCCCAGGGGCAGCCGGTTTTTCAGGGCGGACAATTCCAGGTGAAGATGGGCGTTAACCAAAGGCGGCATGAGGATACCGGGCCCGCAGTCCACCACCACCGGCCGATCTTCGGGAACATGTTTGAGCACCTCTAAAATTTTCCCGCCTGCAACAGCAAGTCCGGCATTTTCCAGGATGGTTTCAGGATCTTTGATCACCCACCCGGCCTTGAAAACAGCTGGTTCACCAGCATGCCGGATAAACCTGATACCTGCATCAGACGTCGCATTCATAAAAGATGGTAAAAGCAGTCCCGCTGACAAGGGGCGAACCCGGCTGTGGTAATGAGGCGCCGCAGTTCTTTGACCGGGAGCATGAAATCCACCCCGGCCGCTGCCACCACATTTTCCTCGATCATGGTGGACCCCATGTCGTTGGCCCCGAAAAACAGGGCGGTCTGGGCGATTTTATCCCCCTGGGTCACCCAGGACGCCTGAATGTTCTCAACATTATCCAGATAAATGCGGCTTAAGGCCAGCACCTTGAGATATTCCACGCCTGTTTTTTTTTCTACCTGAATCCGGGTATTGGCAGGTTGAAAGGTCCAGGGAATAAATGCGGTAAACCCGCCGGTTTCATCTTGCAGCTGCCGGATGCGCTCCAGGTGTTTTATCACATGAATATCTTTTTCCAGGTGGCCGAACATCATTGTGGCAGAGGACCGCATGCCGGCCATATGGGCCTGGCGCATGACCTCGAGCCATTCACCGGCACTGCATTTGTTGGGGGATACCCGGGTGCGGATCTCGTCACACAAAATTTCCGCCCCCCCGCCGGGAATGGAATCCAACCCTGCCTGCTGAAGGCGGCGAATGGTCTGTGCCACTGACAGTTTGAATTTTTGAGCCATAAAATGGATCTCCGGCGGGGAAAAGCCATGGATATGAATATCAAAATTTTCCTTGATATTCCCCAGCATCTCTTCATAAAAATCCAGGCCCAGATCCGGGTGCATTCCCCCCTGTAGCAGAATCTGGGTCCCGCCCAGATTCATGGTTTCCCGGATCTTTTCAAACAGTTTCTTATGGGTGATCACATACCCGGCTGCCTGGCCCGGGGACTTGAAAAACGCACAGAAACTGCACCCTGACACACAGATATTGGTGTAATTGATATTGCGGTCCACCACATAAGTGACGATGGATTCAGTATGATGAACATACCGTTTTGCATTGGCAAGCGCGCCAAGGGTCAACAGGTCCGCCTCTTCAAGCAGTACCCGGGCCTGGTCCGTATCGATGCGCTGGCCGTTCTCTATTTTTTCCGTGATTTCAGATAATTGACTCATTATTCAACTGCCTGGACCGGTTTAGGATTGTAAAAAGAATCCCGCTGAACCGGTTCAAAACCGGCCCTGCGGATCATGGTTTCCATCTGGTCCCGGGTCAGGCCCCTGGCAGACCTGGCACCGGCCGTATGGGTGATCTGCTCTTCAATAATGGTGCCGTCCAGGTCATCTGCTCCAAAACTCAACGCCACCTGGGCCAAAGGTTCTCCTATCATAACCCAGTACGCCTTGATATGATCGAAATTATCGAGCATCAGCCGGGCCGCCGCCACTGCCTTGAGGTCATCCATGGCCGTGGTGGGGGGCAGGTGGGACAATCTGGTGTTCTTAGAATGAAAAGCCAGGGGAATAAACGCGCAAAACCCATCTGTTTCATCCTGGATATTGCGCAGGGTTATCAGGTGGTCCACCCGTTCCTCAACGGTTTCAATATGGCCGTAGAGCATGGTGGCATTGGTCTTGATACCGGCATTGTGAACCGCCTTTACAATCTGGATCCACCTGGTATGGTCAATTTTTTTGGGAAACAGAAGGTCATGTATCCGGGTATTGAGCACTTCAGCCCCGCCGCCGGGCATCATCTCAAGACCGGCAGTCTTGAGAAGTGAAATGGTCTGTTCAATGCCCAGGCCCGACAACCGGGCCAGATAGTCGATTTCCACACAGGTAAAGGCTTTGATGGTGGCCTCCGGCCGGATCCGTTTAACTGTTTTCAGCAGGTCGATAAAATAATCAAACCCCAGGGTTTCATTGAGCCCCCCCACTATGTGAAGCTCATCCACGGGTTCATCAATTCTTTCCATCACGTACTGTTCAATCTCTTCCATGGACCAGGCATAAGCCCCGGATTCTTTTCTGTCTCTGGCATAGGCACAGAACCGGCACCTGTTTTTACAGATATTGGTATAGTTCAGGTGCTGGTTGTAAACATAATAGGCTTTTTTGCCGTGCCGGACCGATCTTGCCAGGTTGGCAATCATTCCCAGGCCGATCAGATCCTGGGTCTGGTAAATACAAATCCCGTCTTCTTTTGAAAGACGGGAACCTTGTCTGACTTTGGCCAGAATCGGCCCAAGCCGCTTATCTGTAACTGTTGGGTTCATCAATGTCTCGTATCTTTATTTTTGTGTCACACCGCATCATTCCGGTTGATTTCACTGATCATATTTGCGATGTTGGAGGCCAGCTGTTCCACTTTTTCGCTGCTTTTTTCCTTCAGGTCAGCCATGTCATGGAGCTGTTTTTTTTCCGGTGTTTCATCGTCATGGCAGGTGGATATATTCAAACATTCTCCCTGACGGCTGAAAATAACCGACATAGGCAATTTGATCTCAAAATCAAGCTTATAGGCGATCTGGTTGTCATAAACCACCAGGTCTCCGCTTTTATAATCCACCTGGTTCTTCAGGTTTAACACCTGTTTTTCCATCAGCAGCAGTTTTATGACATCCCAGTCAATCTCTGCATTGATGGTATCTATAAGTTCCCTTTCACTTTCCTGAATTGATTGTGGATCTGTCAGTTTCATAAAAGGCCTCTTTTACTTGAATATCAGATCAATTTCTTTTGCAAGCCCAAGAAATGATTTCCCTGCAGCTGTTTTTATATCATGCAGAACCAGGGGGGTTTTCTGTATGATGGATTTTTCAACCCGGATATCTTCGGGGATACAGGTCCGGCACACCAGATCCGCTATCTGGGTCAAGTTTTGATCTTTCAAAAATATCTGAATCTCATCTGAGCTGTTGCATCGGTTAAAAACAAATCCACCTATCTTCAAAGAGGTGCTGTGGGTTTTGCGAATATAGTTGATCAGCCGGAACAGGCATAGGCAGTCTGCTTTTGAGGTCATGCCGGGACAGATGGGAACAATAAGCCAGTCTGAGGCTGCCAGGGCCATCACGCTCAAAAACCCATAGGAAGATGGGGCATCAATAATGATATATTCATAGGATGCAGTAAGATCCTGCTCAATGAGGGTTCTGAGAACAACCTGGCCGGGAATGGTTTTCGACAGTTTCAAACCGGTTTCAAACAGGCCGAATCCAGCCGGCAGGATATCCAGCCATGCCAGTTGTGTTTTCACAACAGCATCTGCAGATCGGACCCTCTTGTTTAAAACAGATGATATATCATGACGATCTCCCGGATTGCTCCCTTTGATCCATTCAGTGGCACACCCCCGGGGATCACAGTCAATCAGCAGCACTTTTTTTTCATATAATGCCAGGGTAGCGGCAAGATTGACGGCAATGGTGCTCTTGCCGATGCCGCCCTTCTGACCTGAAATTGTCAATGTTGTAGCCATAATCTGTCATTTGTAGCACAATTTGAAAAAAGGTCAATCCCCATCGTTTGTCATGTTGAAATAATCACATGAATAAACGATAATACAGGCTGGTTTCAACTTTTACCACAGGAGATATCACACCTTGGCGATGACATCCGGAACCCGTGAGATGGTCCAGAGTTACCTTGATTTCCTCATGGTGG
>JAIPDY010000126.1 GCA_021737445.1 Desulfotignum sp. | reverse complement strand
GGGTTTTTTACACCAGTAGATGTTTCAGCATGAACCACAGCCACGATTTTATAGGATGTGGCTGCCAGTTTTTCCTTGACCGCGTCCACTGTCACCGGGGTGCCCCATTCAAATTCCAGGGTATCCACATTCGCACCCAGGCGGGTGGCCACATCCTGCATGCGCATGCCGAACACGCCGTTGATGAGGATGAGTACCGGGTCGTTTTTTTCGATCAGGTTCACAAAACAGGTTTCCATGCCGGCAGAACCTGTTCCTGATACCGGGATGGTGAGTTTGTTGCCGGTGTGCAGCAGCAGCTGGAGCCGTTCCTTGATGCCGTCCATGATCTGTATGAAATAGGGGTCCAGATGGCCCAGTGTCGGCCGGGACAGGGCGTTGAGGACCGATGGGTCCACACAGGACGGGCCGGGGCCCATGAGGGTGATCTCTTCGATGTGGTTCAAAAAATTTTCCATGAAATCCTTCCTTTTTTGTCTTAGGTAATGTGTTATCTTATTCTCACACCCTGGCGTTTCAGGAGATGGTGACACCATTGGCTGATTCATCTGTACCGGTTAATGTATGACGCACAGATGCATGCGTGTTCCCGGGCCAGGGACCTGGCTTTTTTCCGGTCTCCGTCAATAATGGCATCTAAAATGGGAGTGTGCCGCTCCAGGGCCTGTTCCCAGTCTGTAACGCTTCTGGCGTACTCAAGGAGAAACGAGCGGATCTGGTGGTGCAGGGCCTGGTACATGGACAGGAAAAATTTATTGCCAGACATCTCCACCAGGGCCAGATGGAACCGGTAATCTCTTTCGGCAAAGACTTTTGCACGGGTGATGGCCCGGGGATCATAGGTCAGCAGCCGGCGGAGGGTTTTGATCTGTTTTTCTGTCCTGCTGCCAGCCACTTTGGCTGCGATTTCCGATTCAATGGTGTTTCGGGCCTCCACCAGATCGCTCATGCGGTCCGCGTTGATCCGGGGGAACAGCGGAATCAGCACATTGCCCAGGGCCGGCACCGATATCGATTCACTTACAAAAGCACCCTTGCCGTGGCGCACCTGGATGATTCCCCAGGCTGCAAGCTTTGCCAGTGCCTCCCGCAGAGTGAGGCGGCTCACATCATATTCTCCCAGCAGGGCCTGTTCGCTGGGCAGTTTTTTCCCGGGACTGAACTCTCCATCCAGTATCCGGGTTTTCAGGCTTTCCACCACCGCTTCCGCGGCAGTGATTTTTGTCAGGGGGATGTTCATCCAGGCTCCTTGGGCACATGATTTAATTGATCCTGCTCCATTCTTATACTACTTATCTGATGAGTGTCAACACAAAATAGATTCCAGCATGTCATGCCCGTCAATTGCTGCCTGCCGGCGGCGTTTCAATACCCTGCGGTTATCCTTTCAGGGCATGTGTCAGCAGGTCTTCAATTTTTTTTGCATCCATTTTTACCGGATTGGTATGGATATTGGCATCTTCCAGCGCTTTTTGGGCGATATCAAAAATATGCTGCTTTCTGATGCCCAGCTCCGTTAAATTGGCAGGCATGCCCATCTCTATCTTCAAATCGGTCACCCAGTTTACAAATGCTGTAAAATCCTGGCCGGGCAGATCCAGATACCGGGCAGCCCGTGACATTTTGTCTTTTATCCTGGCGCGGTTCAGCATGAGTACACAGGGCAAAAGAGTGCCGATCACCCGTCCGTGGTGCACCTTGAACATGCCGCCGATGGCATGGGATATGGCATGACCCGCCCCCAGGCCCTTGTCAAAGGCAATGGCCCCCATGATGGAGGCGGCCATGGTATAGGTGCGGGCCTTGATGTTTCTGCCACTGTAAAATGCCGGCAGCAGCCCTTCTTTGATGTAAAAGATCCCCTGCATGGCCACCCCGTCCAGGACCGGGTGAAACACCGGGCTGCTCAAGGCTTCGATATTGTGGGACAGGGCATCCATGCCCGTGGCTGCCGTGAGAAAAGGAATCAGCCTGCGGGTCAGCTCCGGGTCGGCAATTACCACTTTGGGCATAAGGTCTGGATGAAAAATACTGATTTTCCGGCTGGATATATTATCTTTTATCACGGCATTGGCATCCACTTCAGATCCGGTACCGGCTGTGGTGGGCACTGCAATCACCGGTATCAGCGCTTTTTGTACGATACCTGGGCCGGTACCCCCTGAGGTGAACTCCCAGATGCGTGACGGGCCCGCGGCCGCAGCAAGACTGATGGCCTTGGCAGCATCAAGGGCACTGCCGCCGCCGATGGCGATGATACCGTCATGACTGCCCTGCCTCAACACCTCGGCACCCTTTTTCACCGTGTCAAAATCAGGCTCGGAAAAGATATCTGAAAACATGGCAGTGAAAATGCTTTCCTTTCTGTTCAACCGGATGATGGTTTTCACAAAGGGCAGTTTTGACACCCCATGGTCCGTGACAATCAGAGGCGCAGATATGCCTAATTGCCAGCACACTTCCGGCAGTTCCTTAATCCTGCCGGTCCGAACCGGATATTGGTGGGGTGGTTCCAGTCCGCTTTGGTTTCAGCAAGAGTTATCTTTGGCCTGAATCGGGTGTGCATCGGTAAAACTCCTTTCTGCGGCATGTTTGTTCCATCTTAGCCGGATATTTTTAACTGCCCGGCGCACTAAGGCAAACGAGATCCGCTCCTGCTCCAGGCGCAGATTCGGGGCGTGGGTATGGTTCCGCAGGGCATCATAGACCCGGGCTTCATGGGGCAGAAGCTGCGGCAGATCCCGGTTGACAGGCGAGGGTTCTTTGCCCCACAGAGACTTGTGGGAGAGCAGGGTGTCTTCATCCATGAGAAAGGAACGGGTCCGGGGAAAATAATGCCGGATCATGTCAATCATGGCAAACCCGTGGGTGTCCAGATCTCCCCAGTACCAGAGGGGTTTGTCCGCGATCCAGCGGGCTTGGCACAGGACTGACAGGCTGTATCCCCGGCCGAAGATCACCAGGGCGTTGGGGAAAGGTGGAAATGACAGGGCTGAGATGTCGTTTTCCACAATAAAGATGGTGTCCGGCTGCTCAGGCAGGCGGGCAAAGTCATGTGCCGGTATTTCCAGGTCGGACAATCCCATGATGGACAGATCCGGATCCAGGAACCGGAACCGGACCCGGGCGGGCCGGGACAAAAAACCAAACCGGTTTTCAAAGACTGCCTGACCTGATGCCCGTTCATCCACGGCTGTTTCCGGCAGCACACAGGTCAGCAGTTTCACCAGCCAGGCTTTGTGGGTTTCAATGAATTTGGTGTCCACCCCGGGGATCTCCAGCTGCCGGATATAGATGCCGGGCCGGGGATGACCGGTCATGAAGTCCAGGATGGCCAGCAGCTTTTCCCACACCTTGTCATGCTGGAGCACTGTCAAAGGGTGTTCCAGCAGCAGTCCGCCCAGTTGGGGAAACCGGTTCGTGATGGTGTGGAACAGGGTGTGAAATTGCTGCACCTGCCGGTTTTTACCCAGAAAATATACCACATCGGCCAGGGTGGGAAATATCACCGCTCTGGGCAGACGGTTTTTTCCTAAACTCCGGTGGGTGAATGCATGCCATTCAATGTCAAATCCGGGTTGGGTCGGGGATCTTTCATGAAAGACCCAGTGTACCACCCAGTCCCGGGCCGCGGCAAAGTCATGGGTCAGTTCCCGGGCAGTGGGATGTTTGAGCGGGATACGCAGGGGGGTGAAACTTTCCGGCGTGATCCATTCGGCCAGAAATATTCCTTTGCGCCATTTTTTTTCCAGCCGGTCTTTTAAATCCTGAATCCGGGTCCAGGCAGCGGTCACTGTTTAAGTCCTTTCCCGGCGTTCCCGGTATTCTGCCACACTCATGTTGCGCAGCAGCGATTCTTTTCCATCCGGGCTGTACACCAGTCCAACAGAAGACACATAGGGCTCGATGATGTGAATTTTTTGCAGCGGGGTCACGATGAGCAGCTGGAGGTTGAGTTTTTTGAACAACTCCAGGCTGTACCGTGTGGAGTCGTCCGATCCCCGGCCGAAAGCCTCGTCAATGGCCACGAACCGGAAGGTGCGGGACCGGATCGCTCCCCATTCCAGGCCGAACTGGTAGGCCAGGCTGGCAGCCAGCACGGTGTAGGCCAGTTTTTCCTTCTGGCCCCCGGACTTGCCCCCGGAGTCGGTGTAATGTTCATATTCGGTGTGGTCCTCTTTCCACCGCTCCGAGGCGGCAAACACGAACCAGTTGCGCACATCCGTGACTTTTTTTGTCCAGCGCCGGTCCAGGTCCACCATGCCCTCTCTGCCCCGGAACCGTTCGATCACACTGCGTACCTGCAGGAATTTGGCTTCAGAGTAATGGTCTTCTTCAGATCCGGTCAACGCCCCTTCGGTGCATGCCCGCAGCTGCTGGCCAAAATCCCGGATATCCATGTCCGGGCTGAGTTCCGCCTCCAGTACGATGTACCGGCCCGGGTTGTATTCGATGTCGGACAGGGACCGGTTGATGCGCGCGATACGCTCCTTGATGGTCTCTTTTTCCCGCAGCAGCTGGGACTGGAAATTGGCCACCTCCCGGATGGTGTTTTCATTGAGCAGCGCCTTGAAACGTTTTTCAAATTCCGGCAGGTTGTCCGCGCGCAGCTGATCCAGCATGGCCCGGTATTCTAGACCTGATGACACGGCATCATCCACCTCCCTGGTTTCCAGTGGATAATCCCTGCGGTATCCGTGCATCGCCCTGATTATCCGGGCCGCCAGGGTGGAGATGCGTTTGTCCAGGTTGTTGATGCGGTTCTGGAGAAGATCGCGCATCTCTCTTTCTTTGCTGGCGCAGGATTCAATGGTCAGGGTGTGGGCGGGCAGTTCGTTTTTGCGCAGGGATTCCAGGTGCCGGTACAACGCAGTCGCCTGGTCAGGGTCCATGGCAGCCCAGCCGGCCAGGTCCTGTTCACAGGTGTCTGCCATAAGCCTGGTCTGGTTCTGCTTTTCCCGGTTCCCGGCCAGGTCGTCCCGGGTCTGTTTCAACGTTTTTTCCGTGTCATTCATCTCTGTTTCCAGGGCTTCCAGCTGCATCCCTAAGGTCTGGAGTATATCGGACCGGGTTTCCAGGTCCTGTTTTTCCGCTTCCAGGTGCAGGATCTCTTTGGCTGCCGCCTGCCAGTCCAGGTCGGAAAAATCCTGGAATTCTCCCAGGCGGATCAGGTTGAAAATCTGTTCCTGGAGGGTGTTCTGCCGGGCTTCCAGCCGGGATATCTCCTTGCCTGCGCCCTGCATCTGTTTTTCCAGGTCCCGGCACTGCTGTTTCAATGTGCGGATTTTTGCTTCGTTGGTCCAGCCCAGCACATAATGGGACCGGTCTGTGAGGTCCCGGCGGTCATCTTTTTCGTGGCGCCGTCCCCCGGACTTGATCTGGCCTTTTTTTGTAATGGCCCAGGGTTCCTTATGAAACCTTTGGATATCTGTGCAGCAGGCATGGTTGAAGCGGGATGCCAGCTCTTGCTCCATCCAGTCATAAAACCCGGTATCCGGCTTGATGATCAGCTTTTTAAGCAGGGACTCCGGATGCAGATCAACCGGTTTGGCGGCTGGAACCTGCCGCACCAGGTAATACACCAGCCGCGCATGGAGATGGGTGGTGTCCACCCAGGCTGCCACTGCCCGGTAATGAGATTCCGGCACCAGCAGGGAAAGGGCAAAATTGTGCATCAGACGTTCAGCCGCCCCTTCCCAGGGTGCTTCATCCTCCCGGACCTTGATCAGCTCACCGGCAAAGGGCAGGTCGTTTTCATCGATACCCAGATGGTGGCACAAAGACCGCCGAATCTTCACCTGCCGGGCGTGGATGTTGCTTTTTCGGGCGGACAGGGAAGTCAGTTCTTCGGTGAGGGATTCATGGGAGGTTTTCAGATCACGGAAATTCATGGAAAGGTGCGTGCACCGATTTGCATGCGCTTTTTTCTCTTTTTCCAGCGTTTCTTTCCGGTCCTGGATGGCAGCGGCGTTGTCATCAAAATCTGTCCGGGTGTGCACCGGCTTGAATGCCAGATCCTGTGCCAGGTCTGCATACCGCTTTGCCTGGGCCTGGCGCTTGTGTTTCTGATCGGTAAATCTCTTGATATCGGCCCGGAGTCTTTCCAGCCGGTCGCCCCCGTTTTCGGCAATGGCCTGCCGGATGTCATCCCGCCGGGCCATCTGTTCTTTGTGTTCGCTCTCCAGGGCCTTTGCTTTCCGTGTCAGGCGGGTCTGTTCATCAGTTAGATTGGCCATCCGTTTTTTGAGCAGTTTTTTCTTGTGCACGGCAAAAAACGGGGCCAGGGCCTCCCGGCATTCCCGCAGCTGTCCCACCTCCTTCCCCAGCTGGGTGTGGGTCTCGCAGTCCGCCACCAGCGGGGTCAACCGCTCGATCTGCTGTTTGGCCTTGAGCACTGCGGCATGGGCCCGGTTCAGGTCGTCAAAATGATGCAGCAGGGCATCGATGCGCGGGGTGACATCAAAGGGTTCCAGCATGTGTTCTCTTACAAAATCGGTGAGGTTGCCCACCGATTTCATGGATACGGTCTGGTGAAACAGGGCCAGGGCCTGTTCGTTGTCAATGCCGAACCGCCTGCGGAATGCGGCCCCGTATTTGGGAAAGGTGTCGAACACCGCCGCCCCTTTCATTTTTTTAAGCCGTTTTTTCAGCTGCCCGATATCGGTGCCGAACCCGCTGAAATGCCCGGTAATGGACAAAGCCTGGTCTGCCACCACATAGAGCCGTTCCGGCGGGGCCTGGGTCTCTTTGATCTAGCACACCTGGGCCAGGGTGACTTCCTGGAGATATCCCGTATTTTTGAACACCCCCAGGATCACGGAAAAACTGTTGTGATCCCGCAAAGATACCGATTTTGCCGCATGGCCCGTGGTGCTGCGCTCTGATTTATAATATCCCATGACATAGGAGCGCAGGCTGCGTTCTTTTGTGTCAGCCCCGGCCGCCTTGTTGTAGGCCACCCGGTGGGCCGGCACAAGCAGGGTGGTCACCGCATCCACCAGGGTGGATTTGCCTGACCCGATATCGCCGGTGAGCAGGCTGTTGCGGCTGTCCAGATCCAAACGCCATACCTGTTTGTGAAAGGTGCCCCAGTTGAAGATCTCCAGGGTGTGAAGCCGGAACCCGGCCAGGGCATCGTCCGACGAGAAATCCAGCAGCTGCTGTTCCATCAGCCTTCACCTTTATTCCCGGTGCGGTTCGAACCGGTGTCCGTTTCGATGTCACTGTCGCCTGCCGGACCTGTTTCGCTGTCGTCCTCCAGCCGGTCCTGGTACTCCCTTAGCCGGTCATCCAGTTCACTGAGCCACTGGGCATCCACAAACGCCTTGAGGATGCGGATCACCTCGATTTTGTCCTTTTCGCCCTTGAGCCGCCGGATAAACCCTAAGTCCGCGATTTTGTTCAGATGGGTGTTGATCCGGTCCATCATCCGGGCCTCGTTGCCTGATGCCGGCAGAAACACCCGGACCATGTCCGTGATCTCCTCCACGGAAAGAATCAGGCGGGGGTCTTCTCCGGCCGCATCCTGTTCCGCCATTTTTTTGCGTAAGAGCGCGATGATCAGGCTCACCGGATAGGACAGCTGCCGCCTTCCCACCAGCCGGGGCAAAGGGTCTTCCCCTTCTTCCGGTTCTCGGGTGGCCAGCCAGGCATGCCCTTCGGCCGTGTCCAGCATCAGCTCCAGGCCCATTACCCGGACATAGTCCCGGACAGCCATCTGCCCCTCCTCCAGGAGGTGCCACAGGGCCGGATCGTTTTCTTTGAATACCACACCCTTCATCAATGCCACCAGGGGGCGGGAGATGTCAGATGGATAAGGTTGTGTTGCATCCATAGGAATTTTCTTCTTTTCAATCTATCAGGACAACATCTGCCCGGCATCCTGCTCAAATGGATTGATGATGGTAAGGTCATGAACCTGCTGTCCGTGCTGGAGATCCTCGGAAAGCAGTATGGAACAATTTGCTTTGATTGCTGCAGCCACAATCAATGAATCCCACCAGGAAAATTGACAGGTGTCCTGTATTGACCAGCTGTTTTTGATAATGGTCAGGTCAACTGTAACCGGATGCCAGGCCATCAGGTTTTTGATATCCAGCCGGGCATGGCTTGTTGTCATGCCCGGTTTCAATTTTTGGGTTACCGTGACATAATATTCGTTCAGCACCTGGATACTGATCCTGCCCGTCTGATTTTCCCATAATGTTTTCAACCATTCGCCGGAAATTTTTTGTTTTTCCGGTTCAGAAGCATCCCGGAAATACACAAGAATATTGGTATCCACAAAGCAGTTATCTTTCATGGAGATCATTCCTGGAAGGATACCTGCCATCTTTTTTCAGCAATAACGGCGGACTGGAAAGAAACTGATTCATGGCCTGCCGGTATCCTGCTTCATCCTGCATCCTTTCCTTTAATATGGTTCCGATCCACCGGGATACGCTGACCCGGTTTTTTGCCGCCTCGATCCTTGACCAGTCAGCGACCTCTTCCTCCAATGTAATGGTAACGTTTTTCATTTTTCCTTCCCAAAACCCAATGTTTAACACAATAATAGTGTGACACGAAAATCGTGTCAAGGATTTTCCGGCCTTGCAACCAGGAGCCGAAGGTATCAGATGGATAAGGTTGTGTGATGTCCATAGGTGTCACCTGCTGAATATCACGGCGTTGAATGTAGCCTGCCGGCCGATGCCGGCGGCATCGGCCCACACGGCCTGGTGGGTCAGAGAGTCGTCAAACCAGGCGTTGTCATCCTCAGCCGCCAGGGTCAGGTAGGTCACCAGCTCGGCCAGGCCCTTTTCCAGGGGATGGTCGGAAAGGATCTGTGCCAGGAAGACCTGGTCTCTGGTCTGCAGGGCGTTGCGGATCCTTTGTTTGAGCTTCAGCCGGTCCACGAACACAATGTCATGCAGCATGTCTGCGGGGATGTTTGAACCGTCGCCCAGCGAGACGGTGTCCGTGATCTTCGGTTTGACCGGGATTTTGTAGAG
>JAIPDY010000125.1 GCA_021737445.1 Desulfotignum sp. | reverse complement strand
CAGGCATCTTGGCTTCAAGGAGTTGGTTCCACAGGCATTCATTGCCGGGCTGCTGCATGATATGGGAAAACTGCACATCCTGTCCGTGCTGGAGCATATCCTGACAGTTTCCATCATAAGGCTTGTAAATGCGCTGTGTAACAGCATGGAGCAAAATGGAACAGGATCTGATCCTACAGCAATACTGGTAATGCCTGAAGCGCGGACACTTAATCTGACAGAGCCTGAAATTCATGAGCTGGAAATGGCCATACAGAGTGATATTGCCTTAAGATAGACCAAAAGCCAGCGCACAACCTGAGAAGCGGGCTGGGCAATGTTTGTAGCAGCTGAACAAATTTGAGAACATATCAGGATAAACAACTGCGCTGTTGCAGGAGATCTGGATGGCTGCATATTGGAAATGTGGGTTTTATGTCTGGATTTCCAGAAAAGTCTGTGAAATATAATATTGGAGTTTTTATGGATACCTTGAGTATCATTAACATTTAGGAGAGTCATGTATCGCAATATCTGCAAGAGTTGGCCTGTTCTAACAGCGCACACTGGCAGATTAAATCATAAGGGCTAAATTTCATTTTTTGACCCCATAATCTAAACAGGTTTTCAAGGTAAGTTTCTCCTTGAAATTTTTAGGTGGGGAGGGTTAATTTTCAGTTAAGTTTATTTTTGGTCTTGACAAATAATTGGAACTGTATACAATCATTACTAATGCGTCTGGGATGAGTCGCCAAGCGTCTCTAACAGGGTTTTCATAAACCCTGATCCCCAGTCGCTTTTTTTTTCTTTGTTTTTTTGTCAATATATTATAGATGAATTTTATGTATTTACTTTATATCGACGAATCTGGAACTCCTGCTATCCCCGCCAATACGTCTCATTTCATTTTAGCGGGTATTTCTGTGCCCATTTGGCATTGGAAGGATTGTGATAGAGAAATTTCCGAAGTCAAAAAAAAATATTATTTAACTGGAAAAGAAATTCACACTGCATGGATTCTAAGAAAATATTTAGAACAAAGCCGGATTCCAAATTTTGATACGCTTACTCATGATCAAAGAGTTACAGAGGTATCAAAAGCTCGAAGGGCCTACTTGTTAGACCTTCAAAGAAATGGAAAGAATAAAACATATAAGCAGACCAAGAAAAATTACAAAAAGACAGAAAGCTATATCCATCTAACTTATGATGAGCGAATTGCGTTTATTAAAAATCTAGCAGAATGCGTTTCAAAATGGGGATTTGCAAGACTATTTGCCGAATGCATAGATAAAATTTATTATGATCCTACAAAAACGCGCGAAGATTTAGATGCTCAGGCTTTTGAGCAAATAATTTCTCGTTTCGAGAGATATTTATTGAATATGACTGGTGCCTCTAAAGAGCCAAAGGATAAATGCTATGGGCTTCTCATCCATGACAACAATGAGACAGTCGCTCGCAAGCATACTCGACTGATGAAAAAATTTTATAAATCTGGAACATTATGGACCGAAATTGAAAGCATTATTGAAACCCCTCTATTTGTAGACAGTGAATTAACAGGACTTGTACAAATAGCTGATTTATGTTCATATTCAATTCGAAGATATCTTGAAAATAATGAGTCTTCATTATTCAATCTAATTTTTCAGAGAGCAGATAGAAAGAATAGCATTGTTGTTGGCGTCAGGCATTTTTCAGAACCAACATGTGATTGTGAAATTTGTATAAATCACAGATATTAGTGGATTTAGAGAATTTTTTATTTCATATTCAAAAAAGATTTGCTGTTCCAGAGGGAATTGGCCGAAATCCGAAGCGCCTGAGCAAGCCGGTTTGATCAGACCCCTTCGGCACCCCTGATTCGAGCATTAACGATTTTCCCTGCTCAACATAAATTATCCAAAAAATGATATTTTCAATAGGGAAAGGAATGATGCTTGCGCTATAGTTGACCTTTGAAAACTTCTGTTTTGGAAAAACAGAAATAGATGAATGAACCATGAAATCACGAAAATTGCTTCAAAAAATACTTGGTGGTTCAAAAACATCAGATTCACAGAGATGGTGAATCTTGTTGAAAGTTTCGGTTTCAAGCTAAACCGGACCGACGGTAGCCACCACATTTTTTCAAGGCCTGGTATTCCTGAGCTCGTGAATCTGCAAGATGTCAAGGGGCAAGCCAAACCATATTAAATTCGCCAGTTTCTGAAACTGGTTGAAAAACATGATCTTAAACTGGAGGATGAATAATGCAGGACTATCATATAAACATTTTCTATTCAGATGATGACGAAGGGTACATCGCTGATATACCCGATCTTGAGGCTTGCTCCGCGTTCGGTGAGACTCCTGACGAGGCATTGCATGAAGTCCAGAAGGCCAGGGATTTGTGGATAGCGGCAGCACGAGCAGAGGGAAAAACTATTCCGCTTCCTAAATATCGACCAGTTATATATCAGGCGGTTTCAGCTTGATAATATTACAGGCCAAACATCAGTTTATTGAACCGATCCTGTATGCGGCTAAAATGGCCATCGGGCCCAGCGGTTACATCAACTGGGAATTCCCCGGGACAGGATTGCCAAAAGACTGGGGGTGATCCAGCAGACCATATCACGGTATTTACCCAAAATGCCACAAGTGGCAAAATGGGTAAATACCGATTTATCGAAGGGTTTTTGCGTCCCGCAGGTGGCGCAAAATCACGACTGGCCTGAATCTCTGGTCTGGTCACAGGCGTTGGTAAAAGCCGATGATTTTGATAAAAAAGCAGCCATCGAATTTATAAAACGCCCTGGCAAGGGGACCCAAGAATAAATATCTTGAATTACAAAGGCAAGGCCAAGGCATATCAAGAGCTGGAAAATTGGACGTTCTCCTGGGTGGAGATGATCGCCCCGACAGGGGTGAGAACCTGGTCATTTATTCCTGACAGCTGCCGCAGCTTCCTGCATCGCTTCGCTGAAGGTGGGATGGCTGTGAACCATGCGGGCAATGCCGCCTGCAGTAATCCCGGATTCCATGGCCACCACCCCTTGTGCAATCATGTCCGAAGCCCTGGGACCGATAATATGCACCCCCAGGATGCGGTCGGATTTTTCATGAACAATGAGTTTGACAAATCCGTCTGTCTCCCCGAAACAGCGGGCCCGGCCCGTGCCTGAAAAAGGGTAGGTACCGGTGAGGAACGGAATTTTTCGCTTTTTTGCATCTTCCTGGGTCATGCCTGCACCGGCTGCTTCTGGCGAGGTATAAATCACTGAAGGAAGGGTGTCGTAATTGACTTCACCAGGCAGGCCGGCCATGCATTCTGCTGCGGCAGCACCTTCTGCAGAGGCTTTGTGGGCCAGCATGGGGCCGGGGATAATATCACCGATGGCATAGATTGACGGAACACTGGTACGGTACGCCGCATCCACGATAATCCTGCCGCTTTCCGGATCTTTTTCCACCCCGAGGTCATCCAGCCCCAGGCCGTCAAGCATTGGGCGCCGGCCCACCGACACCAGCAGCCGGTCAAAGAAAAGGGTTTCAGTCTTGTCTTTTGCTGTGACCGATACCGCGATCCGGCTGTCTTTTACTTCAGCCTGTGTGACCGTTGTCTTCAAGCGGATATCCATGCCCTGGTTTTTGAGCAGCCGCGTCAGGGTCCTTGCCACCTGGCCGTCTGCGCTGCCTGCCGCCTGGGGAAGCGTCTCCATCACCGTAACCTGAGACCCAAGCCGCTGCCACACAGACCCCAGCTCAAGCCCCACATACCCGGCACCCACGATGCCCAGCCGGTCCGGCACCGCATCAAGCTCCAGGGCCTGGGTTGCAGTGATGATGGTTTTGCCGTCAAAATCAAGGCCGGGCAGGCTGTTGGGCAGGCTGCCGGTGGCCAGCAGAATATAACGGGCTGCCAGGCCCAGTTCCCTGTTTTTTGCACCGGTTTTTTCATTCCGGGTGACAAGGACCCGGTCCGGTGCTTCTAGACGGGCCGTGCCGTTGATGATGTCAATCCCGCTGCTTTCCAGAAGCTGCCAAAGGTTTTTGGTCAGTTCCGCCACCACCTTGTTCTTACGCGACATCATGGCCCCCAGATCCAGCCGGACATCGTTGATTTCAATGCCGTGTTCCGCCATTTTGTGCCGGGCATGGTGATACCGTTCGCTTGAATCCAGCAGCGCTTTGCTCGGGATGCACCCCACATTCAGGCAGACCCCGCCCAGGGTCTCATCTTTTTCAACGACAGCGGTGGCAAAACCCAGTTGCGCCGCACGCAGGGCTGCAGAATAACCGCCCGGACCCGATCCGATCACCACCACATCATAGGTGTTTTTATTTTTCATGGCTATACCTCCAAAAGCATCCGTTCCGGGTTTTCAATACAGGCCTTTATCTGTTTGAGAAAGGTAACCGCTTCCCTGCCGTCCACGATGCGGTGGTCATAGCTCAAGGCCACGTACATCATGGGCCGGATGACCACCTCATCATCGACCACCACGGGCCGTTTTTCAATTTTGTGCATGCCCAGGATGCCGCTCTGGGGCGAGTTGAGAATCGGGGTGCTTAAAAGGGAACCGTAAATGCCGCCGTTGCTGATGGTAAAGGTGCCGCCTTGCAGATCTGCCAGCGCAAGCCGGTTGTTCTCTATTTTTTTTACAAAACCGACAATGGCCTTTTCAATCCCGGCATAATCCAGCCGGTCTGCATGGCGGATCACCGGCACGACCAGGCCTTTTCCCGATCCAATGGCCACCCCCACATGATAGTAATGGTGATAGACAATATCTTGGCCGTCAACAAAGGCATTGACCTGTGGACATTGTTGTAGTGCGGCAATACAGGCTTTGATAAAAAAGGACATGTATCCCAGGGAGACCTGGTGCTTTTCCTTGAACAGCACCTTGTATGCCTGGCGCATGGCCATGACCCGGCTCATGTCGATTTCATTGAATGTGGTCAGCATGGCGGTATTCTGCCGGGCTGTGAGCAGGTGCGCAGCAATTTTGCGGCGGATGGGGGTCATGGGTTCCCGGGTAACGGGTTCATCCTGGTCTGCGTTCTTCGGTTCGGCGTTCTCCGGTTCGGTTTTGGCCTGTTCAGCTTTTTCCGGTTCCGTTTTGTCCGGCTCAGCCTTTTCCGGTGCAGGGGTATCCGGTTCATCTGTCCTGTCCCCGGAAGACTCCAGAAAGAGCATAATATCGCCCTTTGTGATTCTGCCCCCCGGTCCGCTGGCCGTGACATCGGACAGGTTGACCCGGTTTTCCTGTGCCAGGCGCCGGACAGACGGGGCTATGTTGTCTTTAGGCGTTGCAGTATCCTGCGGTTTTTCCCCTGCTTCACCGGTTTCTCTGTTTTCCGGAATTTTTTTATTTTCAGATTCGGTTTTTTTTGTCTGGTCGGTCATCTCTTCTTTTTCAGGTGGCTGGGGCACTATCGGGGTCTCTTCTTCGGGTTCCTGTTCCCGTATCTTTTCAGATGTTTCTTTTTGATGCACCCCGCTGGTTTCAATCACAGCCACAACCGTACCGATAGACACGGTCTCCCCTTCTCCCACCTTGATTTTGAGTTCACCATCAATGTCTGCCGTCACCTCCAGGGTAATTTTATCGGTTTCAATGACAAACAGGGGATCATCCGCTTTAACGGTGTCACCGTCATTTTTCAGCCATTGGACCAAAAGGGCCTCTGTTACAGATTCACCAACGCTTGGAACCTTTACCTCACGTGACATGATAACTCCTTTAAAATGCTGTAAACAACGCGGTCCGGCTTTACACAGGCCGGATCAAAGCGTTAATGCCTGTTTGATGATCGCTGCCTGTTCCTGTTTGTGAACACCGGAAAAACCTGTGGCAGGAGAGGCTTGTGCAGGTCTGGCCACGCAATGGACAGAACCGCCCACCAGTTTTTCCAGCCGCGGCCGGATAAAATCAGCTCCCCCCATGTTGGCGGGTTCTTCCTGTACCCAGTACCACTGCCGGGTATCCTTGTACCTGGCAATTGTTTTTTTCAACAACTGCTCCGGAAACGGGTAAAACTGTTCAATCCGGATGACAGCGATTCTGTCCTGCGCCGATTCAGACCGCTGCTGCAAAAGATCATAATAGATTTTTCCGCTGCACAACACCACGCGGTCCGGAGTCTTGTTTTTTTCAGGATCATCCAGGATTTCGCCAAAACTGCCCGAAGTCAGTTCTTCAAGCGTTGAAACCGCCATGGGATGCCGCAGCAGGCTTTTGGGGGTCAGGATAACCAGCGGTTTTCGAAATGACCGCACCATCTGGCGCCGGAGCAGATGAAAATACTGGGCCGGTGTGGTGGGGTTGCAGACCTGGAGATTGTCATTGGCGCACAACTGGAGGAAGCGTTCCGGCCGGGCGCTGGAATGCTCCGGCCCCAGGCCCTCATATCCGTGGGGCAAAAGCAGAACCAGACCGTTCAGGCGCTGCCATTTGGATTCACCGCCGGCAATATACAGATCAACAACCGCCTGGGCATTGTTTACAAAATCCCCGAACTGGGCCTCCCACAGGGTCAGTACGTCGGGTCTTGCCACGGCATACCCATATTCAAACCCCAGGACCCCGGCTTCAGAAAGAAAACTGTCATAGACCCTGTATTCGGCCTGGTCCCGGGCAATATGGTTCAGCGGAATCCACAGCTCACCGTTTGTAATGTCCCGGATCACGCTGTGGCGCTGGGAAAATGTTCCGCGGCCGCTGTCCTGGCCGCTCAACCGGATGGGAATGCCCTGGGACAAAAGGGATGCAAATGCCAGTGCTTCTGCTGTGCCCCAGTCAATGTCTTTGCCCTTTACTACCGTGTCAAGCCGTTTCTCCAGCACCCGGGCCAGTTTGTCATATATGGCAAACCCTTGCGGAACTTGATACAGCTTCCGGGAAAAGGCAGCCAGTTTTGATCTTTCCACAGCCGTATCTGCCTTTTCATGGGAATAGCTGCCGGAAATACCGTCCCATTCCGGATAAAACCTGTGTTCCGGAAAAGAGCAGGTACTGCCCCGGACACCGGCAAAGGCGGTTTCCATCTCCTGTGTTGCAGAGGCTGAAATCTCCTCTGGTTTTTTGGAAGAAATGATTTTCCCGCTGATCAGCCTGTCAGCATATGCCCGGTCCAGCGGTGTTCGGGAACGGATGCGCTCGTACATCTGCGGCTGGGTAAAATAGGGTTCATCCCCTTCATTATGGCCGAACCTGCGGTAGCAGACCACATCGATCACCACGTCCTTATGGAAATTGTTGCGGTAGGCCGCTGCCAGCTGCACCACATGAAGGGCGGCTTCCGGGTCTTCGCCGTGCACGTGAAAAACAGGAACCATGAGCATCTTGGCCATATCCGTGGAATAGCGGCTGGAGCGGGCATTTTCAGGCGCAGTGGTGTACCCGATCTGGTTGTTGATGATCACATGAATGGTCCCGCCGGTGTGAAACCCCGAAAGCTGCGACATGTTCAGGGTTTCCGCCACAATGCCCTGGCCGGCAAAGGCGGCATCGCCGTGGAGCAGCAGGGGCAAGACCTGGTTGATGCCTTCAGTACCTGCCATTTCCTGCCTGGCCCTGGCAAATCCCTGGACCACCGGACCCACAGACTCCAGGTGGCTGGGATTGTCCAGAAGACACACCCGCAGTTTTTTTCCGCCGGTAATCTCAATGTCTGCAAGATATCCGTTGTGGTATTTTACATCCCCGGCACCAATGATGTCTGCGGGATCATAACAGCTCTCAAAGGCTTTGAAAATATCCTCATACGGCCTTTCAAGCACCTGGGTCTGAACGCTTAATCTTCCCCGGTGGGTCATGCCCAGGATCACTTCCCTGCAGCCTGCATTTGACACCTGCTTGAAAAGCGTACGGAGCATGGGAACGATCACCTCAGCGCCTTCCAGGGAAAAACGGGTCTGGCCCGGGTATTTCTTGTTCAAAAACCGTTCAAACAGACCGGTGCGGGTCAGTTTTTCCAGCACCACGGTTTTTTCTCCGGCAGAAAATTCAGGACGGTTCTTTACAGGCTCCATTCTTTTTTGAAGCCACCGCCTTTCCGCCGGGTCCTGCAGGTGCATGTATTCCACACCGATGGAACGGCAATAGGTTTCCGTAAGGTGGCTGATAATGTCTTTGAGCCTCGCCTGGCCCGAGTCGGAAAATCTGCGGGTATAAAAAAAAGTATCCAGCTGGTCCGGCGACAGGCCGAATGCACCAAGGTTTAATAAAGGATGGTCCGTGGGGCAGGAGGAAAGCGGGTCCATGCACGCCATCAGATGGCCCAGGTCACGGTACCGGTATATCAGTGATTCCACCCGGGACTGCTGCAGGGCTGCATCCGGTGTGCCGGCGGTTTCATCTTCTGCCGGCCTTTTATCACCGATCTCAAATCCTTTAAAGAAAAACTGCCAGTCCCGGGTAACGGTGCTTGGATCATCTTTCCATTTTTTATACTGTGCTTCAATATATTGTGCATTCCACATGTCAGATGTTGCCATATTTGTCTTTTCCTTTCAGGAAAACATAGATCCTGCACCAAATGATTCGCCGGATTTGTGAAATGTCAAGCGTGTGAGCCTGCAAAAAAGGTTTTTTGTCCAACGTCATAAAAATGGAGATCGGCACCCTTCCTTCCTATCCTCAAGGGACTTTTGCTTTCAACCAGTCGATTGCATGGTTTATGGGACGGTGCTGTTTCAGATCAAAGCTGCTTCAATCGGCTGCATCTTTAATTGCTTCACCCGCGGATTTCACATCTTCACCCGCCCCCTGCATGGTGTTGCAGCTGACCGTCAGAAAACTCAGTGAAGCAAGCATCAAAATGATTATCATGTTTTTCAAAAAACTCTGCATAGTTCCTCCAGATTTCATAATTGTTTGGATTCAGGTGGCAACCGGATATAAAAGCTGCCACGTTTCTTAAATTTTATTCTACGTGGAAAACGCAAAATTTCCATCGGGAAATTGCTGTAATTTTGTCTGTCAAAACATGCATATCATTGCGACACACCGGGCGAAGTCCGTTACCGCGATACAGATACTGCGTATCATTT
>JAIPDY010000124.1 GCA_021737445.1 Desulfotignum sp. | reverse complement strand
TTTCTGGGACTCCCGCAGCTCCTGTTTGGTGGTAAAGGGCAGAAGCGACAGGTCCTGCACATTTTTTATCCGCGCTTTTTCAATTTCGGCAGCCTTGAATTTATCCTGGTAAAACCGGCTGTTTGCATACACATAGTCAATCTGATCCAGCAGCAGGGCATGCTCCATTTTTTTTAACTCCGGTGCAGATATGGATTCCATCTCCGGATTAAACATTGTATGTTCCATTTTTTCTCCTGTGACAGGTATCGGTTTTCCGGCAGTAATGCGGTTATTTACCACCCATTTCCCTGAGCCGTTTTTTTACAAACGCAACTTCACTTTGTGAACACATGAGCAGATGGCTTTTTTCCAGCGCCATGGTTTGTTCAAAACTGGATTCCATGCCCATATCAATGGCGGTACGGGACAGGCTCACCGCCAGTGGCGACCGGCCGGCAATCTTCTGGGCCATGGCCATAGATTCGGCCATAAGCGCTTCCTGTGGCACTGTTTTATTCACCAGCCCGATTTGCTGTGCTTGTGCCGCATCAATGAAATCACCGGTAAATACCAGTTCCTTGGCCTTTCCCAGGCCCACAAGATGGGTGAGAATTTTGGTGCCGGCATTGGTAACGGTCATGCCCACCGTGGTTTCTGGAAATCCAAGCACTGCAGTGTCTGAGGCGATGCGGATGTCGCACCCCATGGCAAATTCACATCCCCCGCCCAGGGCATATCCGGAGATGGCTGCAATGATGGGTTTGCCGAGCCGCATGGTCAGGCGCTGGACATCCTGGAGCCGTTCCGCCTCATCCATCCATTGTTCCATGCTTTTTCCTGAAGCTGTCTCTTTGAGGTCTTCCCCTGCACAAAAAGAGGTGCCTTTGCCGGTGAGGATAATGACTTTTGCCCGGGTATCCTGTTTTGCCGCCCCAAGCTGCGTCATAAATCCTTTGAGCAGGTCCAGATTAATGGCATTCAGGCGTTGGGGGCGGTTCAGGGTGATAATCCCGATATTTTCCTTTCGGTGGTATAATACGGTTTCATTTTCAACAAAGTCTTCTTTCATGGGGGTCTCCATTAAAACAGGTTATCGCAAAAACAGGTTAACCAACACCAGCGCAAATTCAGGTACATAGGTTACCATGAGAATCACAGGTAAGGCGCCGAATATCATGAAACATCCGGCAGGTTTGATATATTCGTTCAAAGGCAGGTTGCCGCCGATCATGCCGGCCAGATACAGCATGGGGGCACAGGGCGGGGTCACATTTCCCAGAGAAAGATTGGTCACGGAAATGGCGGCAAAATGCACCGGATCAATGCCCACGGACTGGGCCACCGGCAGCAGGATGGCGGCGGACAGGATATTGCCGGACACGTCATCCACCAGCATGCCCATGGCCAGTAAAATGATGTTCAGCATGAGCAGCACCCCCCACTTGTTGGTGGTGATGCTGAACATGGCTTCGGTCAGCAGCTGGGGCACCTGCTGGGTTACCATGATCCGGGAAACCATTAAGATGAAAAACAGCAGGATCATGATGGCACCGGAGGTGATCATGGCCTGTTTAATGGTGGAAAACATTTTTTTAAATGTCATGGCCCGGTAAAGGATCAGCCCCACCAGCACCGCATAAATGGCGGATATGGCAGCGGCTTCCGTGGGGGTGAAAATCCCTCCGTAAATGCCGCCCAGTATCAGCACCGGCATTAGCAGGGCAAATGTGGCCTGTTTTGTGGTGCGCCCTATTTCTCTGACCTTTTCTCTGGAAGATTGCTTAGGGGCCACGGTCAGGTTTTCCATGCGCCTGCTTAAAAAAATGTTGATCAGGCTGTAGCTGGTCATCATCAAAAGACCGGGGATCAGGGTGCTTAAAAACGCGGACAGGATGGAGATCTGGGCTGTCATGGCAAATGCGATCATGGGAATACTGGGGGGGATCAGCAGCGCCAGCATGGAAGAGGTTGCTACAAGCCCGGTGGCATACCCCCTGGGGTATCCCTGTTTTGTCATCTCCGGAATCATGATGGAGCCGATGGCGGCAATGGCTCCGGATGCACTGCCGGAAATGGCCCCGAAAATGGTGCAGGTGACCACACAGACAACCCCTAAGCCCCCTTTTGTCCGCCCCACAATGGACATGGTGAAGTTCAGCAGGCGCCGGGAAATCCCGGATTCACTGATCAGGCCTCCGGCCAGGATAAACAGGGGCAGGGCCATGAGGGTATATGATTCAATGGCCCTGAAGGCGGCCGGCATGGCAAACCTGGGGTCGATGCCGGTCAGAAAGAGGATGGCAAACCCACCCAGGCCGAAGGCAAATCCCACAGGAACCCCTGACAGCATCATCAGGATAACGATCAGCAACATACCAAAAACAATGGTCATGGGAAGCTCCTTTGGTGATCGTGTTTATAGTGCAAAGCCTTGGTGAGGTATTTGACTGTATTGGCAAGACTGTAGACAGCCATGAAAAAGGCTCCGAAAAACATGCTGCTGACGCTGATGATTCTGGGCCACCACAGGCCGGTGGTGCGCTCCCCTGTGCCGTATATCCACCAGGAATAGGTGCCGGAATGAAACAGAAACAAGCCGCAGGTGAAAAGGCACAGCACCCACACACCAGTTCGCAGAAACAATCTTGCGCGTTCATTTGTGATATATTTGTCAGCCACGCCCCCCTGGACATGGTTGTCATCTCTTGTACTGAAAACCGCCCCCATAAAATAGATCCATATGGCCACCAGGCGTGAAAATTCCTCCAGCCCGAAAAGCGGCAGTTTGAACACATAGCGCAGCAGGACCTGAAGCACCACGGTCAAGGTCATGATGATGCCGCCGGCGATAAGTAAAAAAGAAAAGGCCCGGCTTATTTTCCGGTCGATTGCGGCAAAGGTTTTTTGAACGGTGTTTATGGACATTTTTTTTTCCTTTGGCCGGGGTAAGTCCGAAAAGGAAGCATCCCTTTCCGGACAACAAATTTCCTACTTGGAAACAGGGGTGGCATGCTGGGTTATTTTGCCCATGAGTTCTGATCCCAAAAGTTCTTTTTCAATGATGGGCCATGCGTTTTGCCTTGCAGCTTTTGCAGAGGTCTGCCATTCCGCATCACTGACTTCATATACTTTGACGCCGGCTGCCGTGAGTTTGTCCATAAAATCTTTTTCATCCTGTTCCGCTGCCACGGCCTGTTCCGCCATAACTTTGTCAGCACTGGCGGTGAGTATGGCCTGATCGTCGGCGGAAAGGCTGTCCCAGAGATCTTTGTTCATGGTCAAGAACCAGTATTCAAAGGCATCCTTGGTTAACACATAGGTGTCTATGGCATCTCTCATCACATAGGCCTCCACTGCCGGGCAGGCGGATCTGGCATCAACAATGCCTGTCTGGAGGGCGGTGAAGGTTTCTGAATACGCCACAGGCGTGGAAATGAACCCCAGGGTGGGTATATACACTTCAAATATTCTGATGGGCGGCACCCGCATTTTGATTCCCTTGGCATCAGCCGGTACTTTGACCAGGTGTTTTACCCGGTCGGTGTATGCCATGCCGTCCCAGGCATTCAGATAAATACCCAGCACCTTGAGCCCGATACCGGAATACAGCTCGTTAAATATGGGGGTCAGCCATCCTTTTGACCCGATTGCGGCCCGTGCCTCATCCCAGGAAGCAAACAGGTACGGCATGAACATGAGGTTTGTCTTTGGATCATAGGAAGTGGATCCGGCATTGAGGCCTATTTCCAGAGTGCCCATCCGGTTGGCCTCGATCTGTTCGGACCAGTCCCCCAATGCGCCGGCCGGAAAATAGGTGAGTTCCATTTTTCCGCCGGATTTTTCTTCTACGATTTTTGCAAACTGTTTGCACCTTGCGGAAGCGGGATGGTCCTCTGCGATGCCCTGGCTGATTTTCCATTTATATGTGCCGCCGGCATAAGCCCAGGACACGGTCATGAATGCGGCAAGGAGCATTCCCGTCAGAATGAAAAAAGGGTATCGAATACACCTGGTTTTGGATCCAAATAGCCAGTTTCCTGCGTTTGTTTCGGTTTTCATTGTACATCTCCTTTTTGGGGTTGAACATTGAAATAAAATACCTTTTTTCATTCTCTGACGACCGGTGTTTTAAGAGAATGAATCGGCAGTGATTCCTTTAACAGTCTTGTTACAACAAGCTCTTCATATATGGTGGAAATCTGGTCTCCGGAAAGCCGTCCGTCAGGCTTGAACCAGTTGGCGACCGCTGTACACATGGTGAGGATGGCATAGGAAATGACCTTGACATCTCCGGCTGCAAAATATCCCTGGTCAATTCCCCGGGCAATCATGTCCTGGAATTTTTTTTCATAGGCATCCCGCAGGGCAACAAAGGCTTTGTAATTTTTGGCTGTAAGCCCTCTGAGCTCAGTGTCGGAAATCAGCACCTCTTTCTGGTTGTCACAATGAAATTTTACATGGGCCCTTACTGCAGCCCGCATTCTGTTTTCAATGTTTTCGACACCTTTAAGACAGTTGTCGATATACGCATCCAATGCGCTCATGGTTGTCATGAGGATATCAAAAAGGATATCTTCTTTGCTTGCATAATGGTGGTAGATACTGGCCTTGCGGATATTGCTGTCCAGTGCAATGTTGCTCATGGCAGTGGCAAAATAGCTTTTTTTATAAAATAAATTGATGGCGGCCTTTTTTATGGTTTCTTTTGTGGTTCCCACAGATACAGTTTCCTCCTGATTTGTTTTGGTAAATGCCGATGTGAAATTCAGATCTGTTCAGGTGTAACCCCAGCGCAACAGGAATGATCAATTAGAGTAACTACCGTACGAACGGTAGATTATTTGATATAACATTTTCTAATCATAATAATAAAAAATATTTTTATTAAAAAATGCAGCATATGTTCTACCTACCGGACGGTAGGATACAATTACCACCATATAATTTGTTTTGTCAATAGTTTTTTTGGTGCAATTGAAAAAAATATGGAGGGTGTCTTTTTTTGTCCTGTTAAGCAGACACCAATTACTGCCGGATGTATCAACCATTGATTTTTAAGGCGATCCCCTGTAAAGCTTAAGTCAGTTGAGACACATTCGGAGAGAAACAGATGCGCCTGGAATGCAGCGGTTTGAATTTTGCCTATCCTGAATCCGAGACCATGGTTATTCAGGACCTGTGGTTTGCCATGGACGGGCCCGGCTTCCACGCGGTCTTCGGCCCGTCCGGTGTGGGCAAGACCTCGTTTGCAAAACTGCTGGCCAATTACCGGGACAGACCGGAACTGCCCATCCAGACCTCGGGTATTGGTACCATTCTGTATTCCTACAACCTGGAGCGGCTGCCCGGATGGTCTTCCACCGGCCGCCATCTGGACCGGATCTGCCCTGCAGACAGGCAGGATCTGAAAAAAGAACTGATCGATATTTTCCAGCTGGGACCAGTGCTGGGTGCACGGTTTTCCCAGCTGTCCATGGGCCAGCAGAACCGCATGAACCTGATCCGGTACCTGCTCCAGGATTTTGACCTGCTGATCCTGGACGAGAGCCTGGCCAATGTGGATGAAAAACTGCGCCAGGCCATTCTGCTGGCCGTAAAAGAGCTGTTTTCCCACAAGATGTTTTTGTATATTTCCCATAATCTCATGGAGGTGGCCCGATTCTGCAAAGATATCCTGGTATTGACCGAACCGTCCCGGGAAAAGCCCAGCAAAATTGTATCAGGACAGGATGACACCAGAATTTCTGTCCTGGAAAAACCATCCCTGGACCGTATCATGCTGGAGGTCATGAGTGCTTTTTAGGCGGATTTATCAGTTCATGATTGTGTATGCCGTGTTTCTGGCCATCCTGCTGGTGGTTAAAAAGGGGCTGTCCCTGTCTGATTATGTGATTCCGGGGCTGTCCTTGATCCTGGAGACCGCTGTGCAGATGTCTGCCGGATTTTTCACCGATGTCATGGACACCCTGTCTGTTGCCATTCTGGGCCAGGGCATTTCCATTTTTCTGGCATTTTTTGTGGGCATCCTGGGCCGTAAATCTTCCTGGGCCGGTTCCATGATCCGGGTGACCGCCTATAATATCCAGGCATACCCCATCGTGGCCCTGGCTCCCATTATTTTCATCCTCCTGGGGGACGGGTTTTTGTCCCGGCTGCTCATTGCCGCCATGATCTGTTATTTTCCGCTGCTGCTGTCGGTACTGGGGGTGATGGCCGCGCCTGTGGAGGATATTGAGCATTTTTATATCGCCACCGGCCGGATGCGCTGGCAGCTGGAGGTGAAAATCCGGGCCTTTGAAAATCTGAGCAAACTGACCACCGTCATTGCCGGCAGTGCCACCCTGGCCATGGCAGGCACCATTGTGGCGGAATTCATTGCCGCCAATGCCGGCATCGGATACAGTATCCGCATCGCCCTGTACCAGAGCGATCTGGCTGCGATTCTCACGGCCCTGTTCATGATCGGTATTGTCATTTCCGTTTACCAGGGGATCCTGGAAACCCTGGGAGAAATGGTCAAAGCCAAATGGGGCTCTGAAAACAAAGGAGTGCTGTTATGAAGTATGCAAAGATTTTGGGACCCTTACTGGGCTTGATTGTCTGCATCTGCGTTGCCGGGGTGCCTGACAGCCGGGCCGAGCAGATATCTTTGAATTACCGGCTCAAATGGCTGTTCAATACCAGTGTGGCAGGCGACATTTTTGCCATGGAAAAAGGATTTTTTGCCGCTGCCGGACTGGATGTCACCATCAAGGAAGGCAGCCCGGAAAAAGATGCCATCAAGGAATTGGAACTGGGATATGCGGATTTCGGGGTGGCATCTGCAGACCAGGTGATCCGGGCCCTGGACAAAGGCGCTGACGTGGTGGTGCTGGCCCAGATTTTCCAGACCAATCCCATGCAGTGGATTTACCGGGATGACCAGCTACAGATCACCCGGCTGTCGGATCTGCAGGGCTGCCGCATGGGCATCACCTACGGAGGCAATGATGAAACCATCATGAAAACCCTGCTGGCAAAAGCCGGTCTCACCCTCAGGGATGTGCAGGTGACCGGTGTGAGATTTGACTTTACCCCTTTTTTAAAGAACCGGGTGACCCTCTGGCCGGTGTACCGCAATTCCCAGGGTGTTATCCTGGCAGGACAGCTGGCCAGGGAAGGGGAGTCGGTCCGGTTTTTCAATCCGGCTGATTTTGGTGTGGATTTTGTTGCCAATTCCGTTGTTACGTCGGGGAAAATGGCGGCTGACCACCCGGACCGGGTGCGGCAGTTTCTGTCCGCCCTGCTGGATGCCTGGGAAGCAGCCATGGACCCGGCCAACCAGAAACAGGTTCTGGCAGCAGTGAAAAGATATGACAAAGGCACCCAGGGGGAGGTGCAGAAAGCCCAGCTGGATGCCACAAGGGACCTGGTCAAACCCCGGCCCGATACTGCCGTGGGCCGGATCCGGCCAAAAGCCTGGGCCCAGACCGAAGCCATCATGCTGGCGCAGGGGATGATCAAACAGCCGGTACATGTCACCTCCCGGCTCAGGGATCTGGCATCTTTTCAATAAGGCTGCATCCAGGACAGCGATCGGTTATGACCGGGTCATTCTCCAGGGCTGAGTTCTCTGGCAATGATCCGCAATCCGTCCAGGGTCAGGGACTGGTCCACGGCTTCAATAGTGGTTGAAAGGCCGGCAATGAGCGGGGCCAGACCCCCGGTGGCAATGATTTTAGGGGACTGTTCCAGCTCTTTTTTCATCCGTTCCACCATGCCGTCCACCATGGCGGCATTGCCGTGGATGATCCCGGACTGCATGCTTTCAATGGTATCTGTGCCGATCACTTTTTTTGGCGGGGCAAATATCTCCACTCTGGGCAGCCGGGATGCTTTTTGAAAAAGGGCTTCTGAAGAGATCATCACCCCCGGGGCAATTGCCCCCCCCAGGTATTCCCCTGCCGGGGTAATGACATCAAAGGTGGTGGCTGTACCGAAATCAATAATAATAAGGCCGGTTCTGTATTTATCATAGGCAGCAACCGCATTGACGATGCGGTCAGCCCCCACTTCATTGGGGTTGCTGTAAAGGATAGGCATAAGTCTCTTTACAGACACAGGCTGGATCCACAAAGGTGTCAGGTTCAGGTAGCGCCGGCAGAACCCGTCAAGAATGCCCACAGACGAAGGAACCACCGAGGAGATCACCACCTTTGTTATGGCGGTCAGGGGAAGCTTCTTGTCAGAAAAAAGGGCACTGGCCAGGACGTTGAATTCATCTGCGGTATTGTTCCGGACCGTCCTGATCCGCCAGTTTTCTTTGAGTATATCCTGGTCGTACACACCGATTACGGTGTTGGTATTGCCCACATCAATCACCAGAAGCATGGCGGACTCCTTGTTCAATTTTAACGGTAAATACCCGGGGATCAGACCGGGTCATGGTCAGGCCCACAGGTATGTTTATATAAGCCTTCCTGGCATAGACGCCTGTAGACAATCCGTCCAGGTCAATAAAGGCAAATATCTGGTCCAGTATCTCTTTGTTGCCGATGGTTGCAAAAGGTCCTTTGACCGCAATGGTAATGGCGGCCGGCTCAATGCGGGCAGAGAAAGAGCAGTTTCTGATCTGGACAGGAATATTTTCAATGGTTTTTTCCACCTGTTCTTCCCGGATGTTAACAGTAACCACGATAATTGCGGCAGAGGTGGTATAAAGGTGGGGATTTTCAAGGTCCAGGGGCACCTCTTTTTTAAAGGTTTCTCTGGCATTTGTCAGATCAACCGGTTTGGTTTTCAGGGTCTCAATTGCATCTATCAGTGATTTTGCCCCTGACAATGTCACAGATGCCGGTTCAGCTGAAGGTTCCAGCACAATATATCCCCGGGCTGGGATACCTGAATAAGGGACATCAACTTTAAAGGTACGGGTGATTATTGTTTCCAGGCGCACCCCCAGATAGGAGGGGGTGATATCCATAATGGTGATGGCCGGATCCACCGGTATTCTGCGCTTGTCTACCGGGAGCACATAATAGCCCGGCCCGATGGATTCTGTTGCCCCGGCCGGGTCGATATCCAGATCGGTATACAGGTCGGCC
>JAIPDY010000233.1 GCA_021737445.1 Desulfotignum sp. | reverse complement strand
GCCTATCACGAATCCGGCCATGCATTAGCCGCATTGCTGCTTTCCAACGCTGACCCGCTATCCAAGGTCACCATCATTCCCCGGGGCAGAGCACTGGGGGCGACAGAACAGCTGCCCGAAGAGGACCGGCACAATCTGAGCAAAGAATATCTGCTCAACAGAATTTCGGTGATGGTGGGGGGCCGGGCTGCTGAAGAGGAGGTGTTTAACGAAGTCACCTCCGGGGCCGGTGATGACCTGAAAAACGCCTCTCAACTGGCGCGGCAGATGGTTTGTCAATGGGGTATGAGCGAAAAGCTCGGGCTGATGGTTTTTAAAAAAGGAGAGCCCCACCCGTTTCTGGGCAGAGAGTTGACCCAGGACAAGGATTACAGCGAAGCAACCGCACAGGTCATCGATGCCGAAGTCAAGGAAATTCTCCATAAATGCCATGAACAGGTAAAAACAATCTTACATGAAAATCGTGAAAAACTGGATCGGCTTGCCGAAGAATTAATAGAGAAAGAAACACTCACATCAAAAGAAATAGAAACATTTCTCCAGCTCGATTGACAAGGCAGTATTGACAAACATACTCATCAGGAGGTTTTTTTTATGGCAACTGGAAATCTATCTGTCAAAACCAAAAAAATGGTGCCAGATACCGATACCGTGGACTTTAAAACCAAAATCGAGATACTTTTGAAACTGGCAGTGATACCTGATGTAAACATTCTTGCCCCCAAAGTGTCTGTAAAAAACGGCACGGTGACCCTGGGGGGTATCGTGGATGCATACTGGAAAAGGGCATACATCGCAAAGGTTGTGTCATCGGAACTGCCCGGCCGGGTGGTGGAAAACGCACTGACCGTGATACCTCCCCGAGAAGGGGATTTTCCGCCGGAACAACACCCTGTGAAAGAACCGGAAATATTTCGTCAAGCCCGTGCCAGGTTAAAATAAACCATTGCCTTTGGCTTTTGTCTTTGCTATTTAGTAATTAATCAAAGGTAAACCCCCGGCTATGCCGGGGAGACTCCCAAAGTTTGACATTTGCGGGAATATAAGAAAGTCTCCCAAACTGTGAACCGCTTAAAGATCACAGAGAAGGAGACTTTTAATGAACAACAATAGAAAATTAAACCATACGACCTATGATTGCAAGTATCATATTATTTGGATTCCAAAATATCGAAAAAAAGTAATATATGGCCAGCTGAGAAAATATCTCGGTGAAATTTTTAAAGATTTGGCATTACAAAGAGAATCAGAGATTCTTGAAGGGCATCTGATGGGAGATCACGTTCATATGCTGATAGTAATACCACCGAAATATTCAGTAGCTCAAGTCGTCGGTTACATTAAAGGGAAAAGTGCTATTCATATAGCTCGAACCTATGCTGGTAAAAAACGCAATTTTGTTGGACAAAATTTTTGGGCCAGAGGTTATTATGTTTCAACAGTTGGACGAGATGAAGAAACTGTAAGGAAATACATCCAGAAACAGGAAACTGCTGATAGAAAAACAGATCAACTGGAATTGTTTTAGCCACCTTTAGGTGGCTCACGCTTTTATGACCGCTTTGAGCGGTTCACAATACAAGCCTCCGGCTTTGCCGGAGGTCGTTGACTTTATCTGTGCTGTTTAGGGAAAATTAACTGCAAAGACAGGGAGCCATCATGGAAAAAACACGTATTGTCATCGCAGAGGACAGCAAACTGCTCCGGGAAGGGTTGTGCCTGATGATCAACTGTGATGATACCCTGGAGGTGGTGGCCGAGGCAGCAGACGGATTTGAAGCCATTGCGCAGTGTCTGGAACATCATCCGGATATGGCAATGCTGGATCTGTCCATGCCGAAAATGGACGGCCTTTCCGCCATCAGGGAAATCAAACGCCAGATACCCGATATCAAGATCCTTGCATTGACCATTCATGACACAGATGAATTTATCCTGCAATGTTTTAACTGCGGCGTGCAGGGCTACTGCCTTAAAGATGCGTCCCAGGATGAACTTCTCAAAGCCATCCGCCTGGTTTCATCGGGAAAAACGTTTATCAGTCCCAGCATCGCCGGCAAAGTCTTGGAAGGGTATCTTGAAGGAAAAAAACATTTGAAAGAACGCAGTGCATGGGACACCCTGACACAGCGGGAAAAAGAAGTCCTGAAACTGGTGGCCGAGGGCTATACCAGCAAAGAGATTGCGGACATGCTGTGCAACAGCCCCAAAACCATTGAACGCCACCGGGCCAACATCATGGGCAAGCTGGCTGTGAACAATGTGTCGCAACTGACCGCCATCGCCATTGAAAAAGGTCTTGTAAATTCATAAGTCCCGGCCCCTGGATCTCCAACCGGCGCAAACACACACATCAAACAGCCTTTTCTACAGCTTTGAACGGCTGAAAATGGGGGAAATCCTTTATTTCCGTCTAAAGGGGATCCTGGTATCTTCTTATATCCTCGAGTGGGTGTAAGCACTTGGTTGAATACAGGTTCTCATATTATAGAAAGGGTAACATGCATATCACCAATAAAACAAAAAATTATCAAAAAAACCGGTTGATCATCGTATCCAACCGCCTGCCCATTGTCCTGTCCAAAGATGATAAAGACCAGTGGCAGGCAGAACAGGGATCCGGCGGCCTGATAACGGCACTGGCACCGGTGTTGCGTAACCGTGGAGGCTTATGGATCGGGTGGCCGGGCACCTCCCGGGCCCATGACAAAAAAGCGCTGGAATCCGTGTTTACCCGGGCGGCCGGAGATTTCGGCTATACCTTTGAACCGGTTTTCCTGCCTGAAAACCTGGTCAATGCGTATTATTTCGGGTTTTCAAATCAGGTGCTGTGGCCCTTGTTTCATGACCTGCAGACCCGGTGTGATTTTTCGCCTGACTATTGGAACGCCTACCAGAAAGTCAATGAAATATTTGCCCGGACCATCGCCCAAAACATCAACAGCCAGGATGATCACATCTGGGTGCATGATTACCATTTAATGGGGGTGGGCCAGGCCTTGCGAAAATTACACGCCACCGCAAAAATCGGATATTTTCTTCACATTCCGTTTCCGCCGCTGGATCTTTTTCTCAAGCTGCCCTGGCGGTTTCAGATTCTTGAGTCCCTTTTGTGCTATGACATGATCGGTTTTCAGACCCAAAGAGACCGGCGCAATTTTGTTCAATGCGTGCATGCCATGCTCACGCATATCAGAATAAAGGGAAGAGGACAGGTGCTTAGCACAGAGGTCAACGGCCGCATGGTCCGGGTGGGCAATTTCCCCATCAGTATTGATTACAATGAATTTGCAAAAAAAGCCGGCACCCGGGCCGTGGAAAAAAGAATGGAGGAAATCCGCGCTGTATTTACGTCAGATCACCTGATTCTCGGGGTGGACCGCCTGGATTACAGCAAAGGCATCCCAGAAAGACTGCTGGCGTTTCGCAATGCTTTGCAGCGGTATCCGGAGCTGGAAAAAAAGATCAGCATGGTTCAGATTGTGGTCCCCAGTCGGCAGCGCATCCCGGAATATGAAAATCTCAAACATGAGATTGAGCAGTTGATCAGTGAAATTAACGGCACATTCACCCGGCCCGGATGGGTGCCCATCCACTATCTGTATCAAGGCGTTGACAGAACCGAACTGACCGCTTTATACCGGGCGGCGGATATTGCCCTGGTGACCCCGCTCAAAGACGGCATGAATCTGGTGGCCAAAGAATATTGTGCCTCCAATATCCATTTAGACGGGGTGCTGATATTAAGTGAGTTTGCCGGTGCATCCAGCCAATTATACAAACATGCCCTTCTGGTCAATCCCCACGATATCGAGGGAATCGCCGATGCCATTAACCGGGCCTGCCACATGGGACTTGATGAACGCAAAAAACGCATGCGGGCATTGCGCAAAATAGTAAAAAAAACAGATATCTACTGGTGGGTGGATACATTTTTAAAAGCGGTTTTCTCCCATGACCTGGACACTCTGGGTCCATTGGAGGACTATATTCCCACCCAGAAAATTTCATGAATCAATGGTTTCAACGATGCCAAGCCAAGGAGGTTGTAATGACACGGTTTACAAAAAAAAATCAATGTGCCCATAAAAACACCTGGATCATGGTTGCTGTCTTGATGCTGACAATGACTTTTCCCGGCTTTGGACTGGCCGATGTAAATCTGACAGATGCAGGCATTGAGAATGCCGTAGAAAGGCAGTTGTTGAAAGACCAGGCCGTCCCGGCCTATCGGATCACCCCTGAATGTTCCAGCGGGGTGGTTTCTTTGAGGGGAACGGTCAGCAATCTTTTGGCAAAGGACCGGGCCCTGGAAATTACGGAAACCGTCAAAGGGGTGCGATCGGTGATCAACCTGATCCAAGTGTCTGCTTTTCAGGACAAAAGTGATTATCGTCTGCAAAAAGACATCATTGACTCCTTAAAGATGAATCCGGCCACCAATGAATATGACATTACCGTGACAGTAGAGGACAAAAAAGCGATCCTCGCGGGCACGGTGGGTTCCTACAAAGAAAAACAACTGGCGGAAACCGTGGCCAAAGGGGTGGGCGGCATCCGGTCCATTGAAAACAAGATCACCATCTCTTATCCGGCACAGCGGTCCGACAGCCAGATACTGGCGGACATTGAACAGGGACTGCTGTGGGATGCGCTGGTGGATCACCAACTGGTAGAGGTGACGGTAAAAAACGGCAAGGTCAACTTGACAGGCACCATCGGCGGTGCCGCGGAAAAAACCCGGGCAATCTCGGACAGCTGGGTTTCAGGGGTAACAGAGGTGGATGCCTCAGCGCTTACTGTGGCACGCTGGGCCCGTGATACCGATCTTCGGGGCGGCAAATATGTTCCCAGATCGGACGGGGAAATCAAAGAGGCCGTCATGCTGGCACTGGCAAAAGATCCCCGCATTTCCGCCGATGCAGATGTGCAGGTAATGGTCCAGGCGGGGACGGTGACCTTGAAGGGACCGGTGGATTATCTCCAGGCCCGGCGGGCGGCAGCACAGGATGCCGGAAATACGGTAGGGGTGTTACGGGTCAGAAACCATCTGAAAGTTGCCCCGCTGCCGGTGACCATAAATGATACCGAGCTTGCCCAAAACATAGAAGATGCCCTGGACCGGGATGCATATCTCGATGTTTATGAGATACAGGTGAATGTCCGCTCCGGAGTGGCAGAGCTCTATGGAAAAGTGAACACCAATTTTGAAAAAATGCGGGCAGAAAACCTGGCATCCACCATTTCCGGCATATATTTTGTGAACAACCATATTGCCGTTGCCAGAAACTGGGCGCCCTACCACTACAGCCCCTACACGCACCAGGACAGTTTTCCCGGCGAGGCGTATGAATGGTATAATTTTACGGCACCGTCATCACAAAACACCGACCGGGAGATTCTGGAAAACATCAGAGAGGAACTCCAATGGAGCCCGTTCGTGGATGAAGAAAAGGTGGATGTCCGCGTGGAGGGCGGGCAGGCCACGCTCACCGGCACCGTGCATTCAAGGCTGGAACATGATGCGGCAATCGAAAACGCCCGGGAAGGCGGTGCAGAATCAGTCAACAACCTGCTGGCCATTTCTCCGCTGCTGCCCCCGAAAAAAAACTGACCCTGAGATGCCCGTCATACAAGACCCTGATTGCAAATAGTTGCATTTGCGGTCAAATTCTGTTAGGGATCTAACTTATCGGCATCTCAATTTTTTCAGGGAGGAAACCCATCATCAGTGATCATTCAGACAATATTTTTGCAGACACAGAAACCATTGCCAAGATATCCACAGGCAATGAGGGGCTTGACAGCATTTTTCACGGCGGTTTTCCAGAAAACCGCACCACACTCATCAAAGGAGAAGCCGGCACCGGCAAGACCCTGATCGGACTGCAGTTTTTATATCAATCGGCAGTTAAAGGTGATGCGGTGCTGTTTGTCTCTTTTGAAGAAAGAGCGGCAGCGGTGAGACAGAATGCCCTGACCGTGGGAATGGATATCACGGCACTGGAACAAACCGGACACTTTTTTGTCTGGCATGCAGGGGTGGATCACACCCAGGTGAAAAACGGCGAATTCAACATCGATGCCCTGCTTGGCATCATCCAGGGCCAGGCCCGGCAACTCCAGGCCCGGATCATCATGATCGATGCCCTGGATGTCCTGCTGCGGGTTTTCCATGACACCGAGCAAAAAGAAGACCAGCTGTACCGGCTTGACACCTGGCTGAAAGACCAGGGGTTCACCTGCATTCTGACCACCAAAGTGTTTCCCCCGCCAAAACAGAACACAGGTTTTGATATTGCAGATTATATGGCGGACTGTGTCATTTTCCTTGACCTGCGGATCCTGAAACAGGTGGCCACCCGGCGGATCCGGGTCGTCAAATACCGCGGATCCGGTTTCATCCCCAATGAACATCCCTATGTGATCACCAGCCAGGGCATCAATGTGCTGCCCGTCACCAGCATCGAGCTGGCCGCCTATCCTCCGCCGGGGCCCTTTTTTTCCACGGGCATATCCGGGCTGGATGCGGCATTGGGCGGTGGATACCGGCACGGGGCCGCCATTGTGATATCAGGGGACAGCGGCACCGGAAAAACCACCCTTCCCGCCAGTTTTGCTGCCTGCTGCTGCGATGCCGGGCAAAAAGTGTTGTTTGTCAGCTTTGAAGAAGCATCCCTTTCCATCATCGACAGCATGATCTCCCCGGGTATTGATCTGCAGACCGCATCCGGATCAGACAGACTGCAGTTTCACATTGCCCTGCCCGAAGCCCTGGGGCCTGAAGAACATCTTTTTTCCCTGCTGCAGAAAATCGCCCTGTTCAAACCCGACCACCTGGTCATCGACAGCATCTCCGCATGCCGGCGCATGGGCAGTGACACCGCTGCCTTTGATTTTCTGGTCCGGCTCATTTATACCTGCAAAATGAAACAGATCACCTGCCTGATGACCGACCAGACGTTGCCGGAGTCACCATTTGCCGCAACCGCTGCCATATCTTCCATTTGCGACACCCTGATCGCCCTGAACTTCATCGACACCGGCGATGCCATCCACCGGGAGATGACGGTGATAAAATCCAGGGGCACCCATCACTCCAGAAAGCATGAAAATTTTCACATTTCAGATAACGGGATTGTGTTTTTGCAGAAAATCACGGCACAAGGAGGCAGATGATGGGCACACCTGCCGGTTTTCCTGAATACAGGATGCGGTTGTTTGTTGCAGGCACAGAACGCAATTCCGTCATGGCCCTCAACAACATCACAAACATATGCCGCACCCATTTAAAAGACAACCACACCCTGGAAATTATCGATGTGTTCGAAAATCATGCCGCAGCCATGGAAGAAAACATCCTGCTGGCACCGACCCTGGTCATTGACACCCCCTGCCGGGAGCTCATCATCGGCAGCCTGAAAAATGAACGTCAGATCCTTACGGCCTTAGGTATACGATGAAACCGGAAAAACCCGCATACCAGGATCTTGAAAATCAACTGGCCCGGGCCCGGGACATTCTGACAGCCATTCAACAGGGCCAGGTTGATGCCGTTGTGGGTGATGACCGGCACATGCACCTGCTGTCCCTGAAGCAAACCATTGACATGCTTCGGGAAAACGAGCGTAATTTCCGGGCACTGGCCGATGCCAACCTGATCGGCATCGGATTTGGTGACAGCAGCGGCAATATCACCTATATTAACGACGAGATGCTGCGCATGACCGGATACAGCCGTGCGGATCTGTTGGCAGGGCGCATCAGCTGGGAGACATGCCTGGCCCCTGAAAACCGGCCTGAAGCAGGGACATGGGCGGAAGGTCTGTCAAGCCAGGAAGTGGTATCGGTCCGGGAATGGAGGTTCCTGCGTCCTGACGGGAGACGGACCCCGGTCCTGGGGGCTGCCTCCGGGATCCCATCCCCTGACGGGCTCCATGTGATCATCGCCCTGGATCTTACGCCGATGCGCCAGGCTGAAGCCAGTACCTGGAAAAGTGACCAGCGGCTGCGCATGGCTGCAGATTCCCTGGACATCGGCGTCTTTGAGTGGAATCTTACCAAAGATACGACGTTCTGGGAAAATGACCAGATGTACCGGATCTTTGGACGGTCCCGAAAACTGCCGCCTCTGCCATATTCGGATTTTCTGGAACAGGCAGTGGATTTCAGGGACAAAACCGCTTTTGCCCAGGCATTTTCAAAGGCACAGCAGCCGGGAAACAGCTTTACGTCTGCCTGCCGCATACACCGCCCGGACAAAAACACAGTGTCCTGGGTAGAGATCACCGGCAGATTTTACCGGAACGATTCAGATTTATCCTTGTGCATGATCGGTATTGCAAAAGATATTTCAGCACAGAAACAGCATGAACATGACATAGAAAAAATCAATGACCTGCTGGAACAACACGTCCGGGACCGCACAGCTAAAATCCAGACCCAGACGGACCGGATGCGGGAACTGGCCAACAAACTCAGCCAGGTGGAACAAAAGGAACGCACCCGCCTGGCCGCTGTTCTCCATGACCATATTCAGCCGCTGGTTGTGGGCGCACGCATGCACTTGTGGGATATTCACCGCAAAAACGATCTTGACGCAATCCATAACACCGCCCATAAAATTGAAGGGGTCCTGGAAGAACTCCTGGCGGAACTGCGGTCTCTTACCGTAGATCTTTCTCCTTCCGCCATATTGAACGACGGCCTGACCGGGGGCGCAAACTGGCTGGTCACCTATATGAAAAAAAAGTTTGATTTTACCCTGAAATGCCGGATAGACGACACCATCGATCCGGTTGCTGAAAACACCTGTTTTCTGCTTTTCCAGTGCACAAAAGAACTGCTGTTCAATGTGGTCAAACATTCAGGAGAAAAACAGGCCAGTTTGTCCATGGAACGGACAAACGATCATAAGATAAAAATCACGGTGTCAGACAACGGCAATGGCTTTGATCCGGATACATTTATGGAAACACAGGAGAATACCACTTCTCTGGGACTGTTCAGTATCCAGGAACGGTTGAAAGATATTGGCGGCCGGATGAAGATTGCATCCGCACCGGGTCAGGGAGCTAGGGTGACCCTGACCGC
>JAIPDY010000123.1 GCA_021737445.1 Desulfotignum sp. | reverse complement strand
AAACCCCGGAAGGGATCTATTTTCTCATTGATGAATATGAAGACAGGTATCTGTCACCCATTTACGGCAAAAAAGCCTTTCCAACCGACTATCCCAATTTTATGGACAGGCACCAGGGAAAAACCGGATCAGCCATCTGGATCCACGGCACGGACAAAGAGTTGAAACCCATGGATACCAACGGGTGCATCGCCCTTGAAAATGAGGATGTGGAAAGCCTTTCCAGTTATGTTACCCTTGATTTTACCCCGTTGATCATTCAGGAAAAAATTTTGTACGCTGACCCAAAAGATCTGCAAAAAAAGAAAGAAAGGATAATGCAGTTTGTGGATAATTGGGCCCAGGCCCATCTTACCGGCAGCTATCAGCAGTATATATCTTTTTATGCCCCCGGCTATCAGCTGGATATCCAGTGGTGGGATGCCTGGGTGAAACTGAGACAATCATCTGACAATCATCTGGAAAATATCAGCATTTTAACCCCTGTCCAGGGTGTTTACCAGCACGAAAAGACCATGGTGGTGCTTATGGATTTCTGGCTTGCCCTGGGACGGGACCGGCAGTTTTTAGGCAGGCGCAAACTGTTTATCCGGGAAAACAGATCATCCGGCCTGCAGATTGTGGGAGATATCTTCAACGATCAGAGACAAAAACCACACAGAGGGCTTTTTTGAAAAACCGGGTTGAATTATAAAAGTTCCTTGACAAAAATGTAAATATTGTATAGAAGTTTTAGGATTGTGTATATGAATAGGAGCAGTGAAAAAAAGTGAAAAAATATACGTACAGTGCCAAAAGAGCGGACAACAAGGAAAACTGGTGTGTAATCGATGCAGCAGATCAGGTTCTGGGCCGGCTTGCATCTCAGGTGGCTTACCGGATCAGAGGAAAGCATAACCCGTTGTTTACCCCGCATGTGGATATGGGGGACTGGGTGGTGGTGATCAATGCGGACAAAATCCGTTTGACCGGCAGCAAACTGGACCAGAAGACCTACTACCGGCATTCCGGGTATGTGGGAAGCCTCAAGTCCCAGACAGCCAGGGAACTGCTTGAAAAAAAGCCTGAGGAAGTGATCAAGAAAGCGGTTCAGGGGATGCTGCCCAAAAACAGGCTTGGCAGAAAACTCAATAGAAAACTATTTGTGTATGCGGGAGACCAGCATCCGCATGCGGCTCAGAAGCCAGAACCCGTGGAAATTTAAGGATAAAGGACGCGATTACATCAATGGAAAGTGAAAACGTATTTTACGCGACAGGTAAACGGAAAAATTCTGTGGCCAAGGTGTGGCTTGTTCCCGGCACCGGTAATATTGTGGTGAACGATCGAAAACTGGATGAGTATTTTGATATCAGTGTCAACCGTGATGCCCTGGCATCTCCGCTTGTTCTGACACAGCTCGATGATGCGTTTGATATTAAAATCACGGTGACCGGCGGTGGCCAGACCGGTCAGGCAGGCGCCATCCGGCAGGGGTTGTCCAAAGCCCTGGTGATAGTGGATCCTGATCTGAGAGCGATGTTGAAAAGTGCGGGATACCTGACCCGTGATTCCCGGCAAAAGGAGCGTAAAAAATACGGTAAAAAAGGGGCGAGAGCCAGTTTTCAGTTTTCAAAAAGATAGAATATATCCTGTTATTTTTTTACGGCAAAAGGGAACACATGCTGCGTGTTTCCTTTTGCTGTCCTATGTCATCTGCCTGGAGCCGGTAAACCGGGGGGCTTGTGAAAACCTATCTGTTTTATGATCTGGAGACATCCGGACTGAATCCCGCCTTTGATCAGGTGCTGACCTTTGCCGGTATTAGAACAGATACAAAGCTTTGCGAGATTGACCGGACCTGTTTGACCATTAAGTTGCGCAAGGATATCATCCCCTCACCCCACGCCTTTGTCACCCATTGCCTGACCCCAAAGTTTCTTGAAGGCGGCATTTGTGAATACGAGGCAGCCCGTGTGCTGCACCAGCTGTTCAATACCCCGGGCACCATCAGTCTGGGGTATAATTCACTGGGGTTTGACGATGAGTTTCTGCGGTTTCTGTTTTACCGCAATCTGCTGGAGCCTTATTCCCACCAGTATGCAAACGGATGTTCCAGGGCTGATATCCTGGCTGTGACCGCGTTGTTCAAGATTTTTCGTGAACCTGTGATTCGCTGGCCCTCCCTGGAAAACGGCCGGACCACACTCAAGCTGGAACAGATCAGCAGAGAAAACCGGTTTGAAACCTCAGGTCCTGCCCATGATGCCATGGCTGATGTGGAGGCCCTGGTGGCCCTTTGCCGGATTTTTTCAGGCCAGGAGGATATCTGGGCCTATGCCCTGGATTTTTTTGATAAACACACAGATTTGTCCCGGCTGACAGCGATCCCCGGAACCTGTCAGATACAGGACAAATTTTTTCGCCTTGCCGTCATGGTCTCCTCCTCGTTCGGGCCGGATGCAGGATATATGGCGCCCGTGCTTCATATCGGAGATGCGATTCCCTATAAGAACCAGCAGCTGTGGTTGCGCCTTGACAGGCCCGGATTTTTGGAAACTGACCCTGACACAAAGCTTTACACCTGGATCCCCATCCGGAAAAAACCGGCGGATCAGTGGATTTTACTGCCTTTTCTGGATCGTTTTCAAAAACGGCTTAATCCTGAATCCCGGGAGACTGCCGATGAGATGATCAATAAATTTCGCACAGAGCCAAAGCGATTTTTTGACACAGTTAATGCCCATCTTGCTTATGCATACCCGGTGATTCCGGATCTGGACCCGGATGCAGCCCTGTACCAGGCAGGTTTTTTTTCAGGCTTGGAAAAAAAGGAGATCGCCGGGTTCCACAGGGCCGGCCCGGATGAAAAACTGCTCAAATCATTGCACAGTCCCAGGGTAAAAACCCTTGCCTCCAGGATACTGATCCGAAATTTCAACATGGCGGCGAATCCGGAATTTCAACAACATATGGGGTCTTTGAAGACGGGTGAAAAAATTGCCGGGTATCGCAACGATGAAAAATATACCATCCCTGAGGCCATGGATCATATAGAAGAACTGGAAGCTGAGATGGACAGCCTGGATATCCGGCAGCAGAACGCACTGGCGCAGGTTAAGGCGTATATCCACTCAATTTCATAAAAAAAGCATCCGTTCAGGCAGAATATCCACGGGTTTTACCTGAATACTGCCTGAACGGACTTGAAAACAGCTACTTTACCGCCTCTTTCAATGCTTTTCCAGGGATGAATTTGGGGACATTTCTTGCAGGGATGTTGATCTCTTTGCCGGTCTGGGGGTTTCTGCCTTTTCTGGCTTTTCTCTCTGCTGTTTTGAATGTGCCGAAACCAACCAGTGTTACAGAATCGTTGGTAGCAAGTGCGTCTGTCACTGCTTTAACCACACAGTCAACTGCTTTCTGGGCTTCTTTTTTGCTGTCCAGTACTTCTGCAACCTTGTTGATTAAATCGCCTTTGTTCATCTTGATCACTCCTTTTTTTTAGTTTTGGAAAAGACACAAAGTTGTAATTTGTTTCTCAAAACCGCATTGCATGAGGGTTAAACTCATTTGAATCAGCTTTAGAGCGTACGTTACGTCGTTGAGAAGTGCGTGTCAAGTGTTTAGTGCGTTTTTTTTTAAAAAACTGTATATAAAAAGAAAAAAGAGCCTGTCACAGGTTGATTATGGTAAAAATATACCATTGAATGATCATATCTCCATAAAACAGATAGAGCACGGCACCTGCTGACAGGTAAGGGCCAAAAGGGATTCTCGTCAGCCGGTCCCGGGTTCTGGCCCGCACCATTTGCGCAGCGCCGGCCACCGTGCCAAAGACAGATCCGGCAAAAAGGGTGAACAATACACCGGAGACACCAGTGGCCGCCCCTATCATGGCCAGCAGCTTGATATCACCGCCGCCCATTCCGTCTGTTTTCCTTACCAGATAATATACCAGGGCCACGGCATACAAAATCCCGCCGCCGGCAAGAATGCCGTATCCAATGGATGACAGCGGCCGGTCGAGCACAAGATGTGCCAGCACGGCAAAGACGGCAATACCGGGAAGACTGATGCAATCGGGTATGATCTGGAAATCCAGATCGATGACAGACACCACCAGAAGGGTGGCAAAAAATCCGAACCACACGGCAGCTTGCTGTGTCAGGCCGAACCGGAGAAAAACAAGCACGGCAGCCAGGCCGGTGACCGCTTCCACAAGTGGATAGCGCCATGAGATGGGGTGGCTGCAAAACAGGCAGCGTCCCTTCAGGATCAGAAAACTGATCAGGGGGATATTGGCAAAAGAGGGGATGGGGGTGTTGCATGCAGGGCAGGCAGACCCGGGAGATACAATGGATTTTTTCCGGGGTATTCGATAGATGCAGACATTTAAAAAACTGCCCACACAGGCGCCGAAAATAAACAGCAAAATCAAAATGACCAGCAACGGGTATGACATGGCAATGTTCCAATTTTTTTGTTGCAGATATTGTAAAACGCAAATTATGCGTTATTGTACCATCAACAGTAAATACCTGATTTGAACAATTGTTACAACCCAAACTGCCGGGATACTTGAGATCTCTGGCAGTCTTGGTTAAAGACAGATAAAAAGGAGCATGAATGGCGGAAGCTGATATGGATGATCTCATTGAGGTCATAGAAAAAGAAGGTGACATAGAAAATATACCCAAAACCCTTCCCATGATGCCGGTCAGGGATATTGTGGTGTTTATCGATATGCTGCTGCCCCTGTTTGTGGGCAGGGATAAATCGATCAAAGCGATGGAGGAATGCATCGGCTATGACCGGTATATTTTTCTGACAGCACAGAAGGATGCCGAGGTTGAAAAACCCGGTATTGAAGATGTTTATGAAGTGGGGACCGTGGGCCGTGTTCAGAAGATGATCAAACTGCCTGACGGCCGCATCAAAGCCCTGGTCCAGGGAATTGTCAAGGCAAAGGCAAAGACTTTTGTAAAGAAGCGCTCTTTTTTCAAGGTGGAAATTGAGATCATCGAAGACCATGACCCTGAAGAGATCGATATCACCCTAGAAGCGCTGATGCGCAATGTCAAAGAGAACTGTGAAAAACTGCTGGCTATGAAAGGGGAACTGGCAGGGGATATAGGGGATCTGCTGTCCCATATTGAATCGCCGGGCAAACTGGCAGACCTGGTGGCATCCAATCTGAACCTGAGGGTGGAAGATGCCCAGGGACTGCTGGAGCTCAGCGAAACCGCAGAACGGCTCAAAAAGGTCAATGATCTGCTGGCAAGGGAACTGGCCCTGACAACGGTTCAGGCCAAGATCCAGACCAATGTGAAAGATGAGATCTCCAAGAATCAGAGAGATTATTATCTGCGTGAACAGGTCAAGGCCATTCACCGGGAGCTGGGGGAAAGTGATGAAAAACTGGCGGAAATCAAGGATTTCAAGGCCAAGATAAAGCGGTGTAAACTGCCCAAAGAGGGCCAGGAAGAGGCAATGAAACAGCTAAAGCGGCTGGAGCAGATGCACTCGGATTCTTCTGAAGCCTCAGTGGTAAGAACCTATCTGGATACCATTGTGGAACTGCCGTGGAGCCGGTCCACAAAGGATGTGCTGGACATTGCCCGGGCCCAGTCCGTGCTGGAACAGAACCATTTCGGCCTGGAAAAGGTCAAGGAACGTATTTTAGAGTACCTGAGCGTCAGAAAACTCAATCCCAAAAAAAAGGGGCAGATCATCTGTTTTGTGGGTCCGCCGGGTGTGGGGAAAACCTCCCTGGGCCAGGCCATTGCCAAGTCCATGAAGCGCAAGTTCCACCGGGTGTCTTTGGGCGGGATCCGTGATGAGGCGGAGATCAGGGGCCACAGGCGGACCTATATCGGGGCGATGCCCGGACGTATTCTCCAGGGGCTGCGCCAGTGCGGCACCAACAACCCGGTGTTTATGCTCGATGAGATCGACAAGCTGGGCAATGATTTCAGGGGAGATCCCTCATCTGCCCTGCTGGAGGCCCTGGACCCGGAGCAGAATTTTGAATTTTCAGACCATTACCTGAACATCGCCTTTGATCTGTCCAATGTTCTGTTTATCCTGACAGCCAATATTGCCGACACCATTCCATCGGCACTGCTGGACAGAATGGAGGTGATCCGGATTCCCGGGTATACCCACCAGGAAAAAATCGAAATTGCCAGAACCCATCTTCTGCCCAGAAAACTGCGTGACAACGGCCTGATCCGCCGGTCCATCACTATCAATGACAAGGCCATGGAGTCCATTGTCACCGAACACACCCTGGAAGCGGGACTGCGGGAACTGGAACGTAAACTGGACACCGTGTGCCGGAAAATCGCCAGGAAAATTGCAGAGGGGCAAAAAGGCAGGTTTGCCATCACCCGTCAGAACCTGACCCGGTATCTTGGGCCGCCCAGGTATATGCCGGAACTGGACCAGGAGGAGAGCCAGGTGGGCCTTGCCACTGGCCTGGCCTGGACCGAAGTGGGGGGAGAAACCCTCTATATTGAGATCTCCCTTTTTCCGGGCAAAGGTGAACTGCTGGTCACAGGCCAGATCGGAGAGATCATGCAGGAGTCTGCCCGGGCAGCTTTGACCTATACCAAGTCCAACCAGGAGCGGTTGGGGATCGACAAGGATGCTTTTGACAGTCATGACATCCACATCCATGTGCCGGCCGGGGCCATTCCCAAGGACGGGCCGTCCGCCGGCATCGCCATGGTCACAGCCCTGGTGTCTGCATTTACCGGCCGCAAAGTGAACAACAAGGTGGGCATGACCGGCGAGGTATCGCTGCGGGGCAGGGTTCTGCCCATCGGCGGGTTAAAGGAAAAAACCCTGGGTGCCCTGCGGGCAGGGATCAAACATGTGATCATCCCGGAAAAAAATAAAAAAGACCTGTATGATATTCCCAAAAACATCAAGGCCAGGCTCAAATTCACCTGTGTCAGGGATGTGGACCAGGTACTGGATATCGCCCTGGAACCTTCCGGAGCCCAGGCAGATGACCCGGAATCAGCAGAGGCTGAACAGGTGTGAAGATTCTGGCCCTGAGCACGGCAGAACCGGGGTGCAGCCTGGCTGTAATGGACGGGGACCAGCTGGTGTGCGAAACATACTGGCAGAGCAGGCTGACCCATTCCAGGCGGCTTCTGCCCATGATCGCCTCTTTTTTTCCGGACCGGGCCGGATTTGCCGTATCTGATCTGGACGGGATTCTGGCTGCCAGAGGACCGGGCAGCTTCACCGGGCTGCGCATCGGCATCAGTGCGGTCATGGGCATCGGGTTTGCCGTGTCACGGCCCGTTGCAGGGGTGTCCAGCCTGGACGGTATCGCGTTCAGGTTCGCCCACGCAGATCTGCCGGTGTGTGCCATGATGGATGCCCGCCGCAGCCAGGTTTATTGTGCGGTATACTGGTTTGACAAAGGGCGGCTGAAGCGCAAAACCCCTGAAACGGTCTGCCCTCCGGATCAGGCAGTATCCATGACCCAGACCCCCCACGCCCTGTTTGCCGGTTCCGGGGCCAGGGTTTATGACAAGATCATCCGGTCCCATACCAGCGGCCATGCCAGCCTGACCCATCAGGAGATGCACCACATCAGTGCGGCTGGGTTGATCCGGTCTGCCTTGATGTCCGGCCCTGATTTTTTCAAAAACCCTGAAAACACCCTTATCCCCACCTATATCCGGCAGGGGTGATCTGCTGAGATTTCAGGGTTTTTCTTGACAGGATACCAGGATTTTTGTTAATTATATAAGGATATAATTTTTCAGGGCAGTGTTAATGGATAAAGCAAAATGGCCGGCGCGCTCGGTGCTGCCTGTGGCGGTTCCGGGGATTAAATATATTATTGGTGCCACCCTTGTTACAGGGGTGCTTTTTTATTTTGGGTGGATGTTGACTGCCCTGGCCGCAACCGGGCTGACCCTTTTTGTCTGCTGGTTTTTCAGGGACCCTGACAGACAGGCGCCGCCGGGAGACAAAACCCTGGTATCTCCGGCAGACGGCCGGGTTATCATTGTTGACCGGGTGGCTGCAAGTGAATACCTGGATGATGCCTGCCAGAAGGTGAGCATCTTCATGAATGTGTTCAATGTCCATGTGAACCGGATTCCCTTTGACGGGGTGGTGGAAAAAGTGGTATACACCCCGGGTAAATTTGTCAATGCCTCCTTTGACAAGGCATCTGTCCACAATGAGCGAAATGCCCTGACCATCAGGACAGCTGAAAAAAAGCGTTTTGTGGTTGTCCAGATTGCCGGGCTTGTGGCCAGAAGGATTGTAAACTGTGCAACAGCCGGGCAGCGCGTCATCAGAGGTGAGCGGTATGGCATGATCCAGTTTGGATCACGCCTGGATCTTTACCTGCCCATGGATTTTCAGGTGCAGGTTAAAAAAGGGGACAGGACCCGGGCAGGGGTCACCATTATCGGATTTTTCCCCGGTCCATAAACCCATAAATGTCATGAATCGGAGCAATTTTTAGTTTGGAGCAGATACCCATTACCAAACAAGGCTATCAGGCCTTGAAACAGGAGCTGGCAAGGCTCAAAAGTGTTGAGCGGCCGGAAAACATCAAAGCAATTGAAACAGCCCGTGCCCACGGGGATTTGTCTGAAAATGCTGAGTATCATGCTGCCAAGGAGCGCCAGTCCTTTCTTGAGGGGCGCATCGGTGAGCTCAGCTATAAACTGGGGGTTGCCAGGGTTATTGATCCGGATGCGGTTCCCAGGGACATTGTCCGGTTTGCCAGCCGCGTTCTGGTGGAAAACCAGGATTCTGAAGAACAGGTGGAATATATGATCGTGGGCCCGGATGAGGCTGATATCAAAAAAGGCAAAATATCGGTATCCTCGCCCCTGGGCAGCGCCCTGATCGGCAAACGGCCCGGAGATGAAGCGGTTCTCCAGGCCCCGGGCGGCAGGCGAAGTTATGAAATAATTGATATTATTTAATAAAAATATTCAAGGAGAACCATTGTGGCAAGAGTCACCATCGAAGATTGTCTGAAAAATGTTGATAACCGGTTCACCCTGGTGGACCTGGCACCCAAGCGGATCCGCCAGGTCAGGGAAGGGTCTGATTTTCTGGTCCAGAGCAGCAAAAACGGGGATGTGGTCA
>JAIPDY010000122.1 GCA_021737445.1 Desulfotignum sp. | reverse complement strand
ACAGGCAGGATCGTGGTGGCCACTTCCTGCCAGGACGGAATATACAGGGCCCAGGTATCAAAGCCGACGACCGGAACTGCCATTACCTGGAGCACCATGACCCAGCGGTTGAGACAGACACCGATAACGCCCAGAACGATGGCTAAAAGCCGCAGATTAGGATTTTCACGGGTACTTTTGTTGATGAGCAAAAGACCGGGAATCACACCGCAGATGATAACTTCGGTAACCAGAATCCAGTAGCCGTAAAACCCGTTGCCGGTGTAAAAATGGCTCAGTTCAAACCCGAGGCTGGGAATGGTGACATTTGCCCAGTAAATGGTATCGATGATTTTGGCAATAATATAGGTGAATATCATCCATCCTGAAATTTTGGCAAGCAGGTGGATCACATTGTCTTTTACCAGTTTTTTCCCGGTGACCGCTTCGGTGATCCGGGTCACCAGCAGGGTAAAGCACGGGCCGAACGCAGCAGCAGACCAGGTGAACAGAAAAAATGTCCAGGGCCAGATCAAAAGCCCTTCTCTCACCGCAAAAGGCCGTCCGTACAGAACACCGGCAACCCCGCCCAAAGATCCCTGGTGGAAAAAGGACAAAAATGCACCGGTAGCGGCAAAAATGGCCATGGTACCGTGCATGTTGTGGGCCAGGTGGTGGAAAAAAGGCACCTTGTTGAGCTGCCTGTTTTCCAGGATATTGGGGATAAACTCAATGGTGAGCACCGCAAAATAGCAGGACAGACAAAAGGCCACCTCGGTGAGCATGGAATGCACATTGGCATGCCAGAAAATGAACCAGCCGCGCAAGGGCTGCCCGATATCAATGGCCAGGATCAGCAGGGCTGAACTGTAGCAGATAAATCCGATGATCACGGCAAAATTGATGATGTTTTTAAGTTCATCGATTTTAAAAATATATTTGAGCAGGCCGGTGAAAAACGCCCCGCCTCCCACGGCAATAACCGCCAGATCCGCCCAGATCCAGAGGGCAAACCCGTAATAATCATTCATATTGGTCTGGTTCAGTCCCTTGAACCAGCACAGCAACATGGCATAAACGCCCCAGAGCAGTACAGCACCCACAATGGCGATTCCCAGCATGAATCTGGGAAATGAACACCGTTTTGCGCCTTCTGGTATTAATGCAGCATCCATATTCAATTACTCCTCACATAGATTTTGGATTTTCTAGTCATGGGAAGCAGACCCATAATGATTCTTCACCTTTTCCCATTCACCATCCAGATAGTTATCCCCCAGTTTTCTGACCCATTCCCGTTCTGACATGTAATAGACTTTGGGATTGGTACCCAGGCGCTCCAGCAGCCTGAACACTTTGGGATTTCTTGATTTTCCCACCACGTCATGGTTCAGCGGATCAGGGTGGGGATCAGGTTTAACGATCTGGTGAATCCTGTGGGACGGATTGTTCAAATCACCAAATATGATGGCACCGGCCGGACAGGCGGTGGTGCAGGCAGTCTGGTATGCATCTTCTTCAATTTCATCTACACCGTCATAATAGGCTTTTTCCCGGGCCAGCTGGTAACGGTGATAACAGAAACTGCATTTTTCCACCACGCCCCGCATCCTCGGGGACACATTGGGACTCAGGTATTTTTCCATGCCCTCGGGCCATACCGGATCCCACCAGTTGAAATATCTGGCATGATAAGGACAGGCCCCCATGCAGTACCGGCATCCGAAACACCTGGTATATATCTGGGAAACAATGCCGGTGTCATATCCATAATCGGTTGCCGTTGCCGGGCAAACCGAAACACAGGGAGAATGGCCATGGCCTCCTTTACCGCCGCAGTGCTGGCAGGGTCTGGGCATGTAAGCGATCTGCGTATCTGGAAATGACTTGCCGTTGGTCAGCCTGTAGACCCGCATCCAGGTGATACTGTCCTTTTTGTCGGACTCATCCTCCTTGAACGGAATATTGTTCTCAGACATGCACGACACCGTGCAGGAACCGCACCCGGTACATTTGTCCAGATCAATAACCATTCCGAACTTATGTGCTTTTTTATCTTGTATCATCAGAACCTCTTTGAAAATTTGTCCACATCATTTAGGCCTTCAAAATTTTGGCTTTGATCCCAAAGGCAGCGTCAAGTCCTGAACCAGGTTCAATTACCGGGCAAATCAGTTCCTTTACATTCACACCTTTTCCGGCAACATATTTGTTGTCAAATTTGTGTCCAAGTCCTTTGACCATCCCAATGACACCCGGCATGATGCCTTCATTGAAATTCACCCTCACTTTTACAGATCCCCCAGGGGTTGTCACGATGGCAAATCCCCCATCTGCCAATCCCGTGGCAGATCTTGGATTTATTTCCACAAACATGTCCCTGCCCTTGATCACCTTGTCTGACACTGTCTTGATGGCAAATGGAGAAGAAGCCGGCACTGTGCTGGCCACCCGCATATTGTCTATGGGCACCAGGGTAAAATCATCATCTCCCTGGGGCTGCATTGTCGGCGGGTTTTCAGCCAGAAAGGCAAAATCGGTTGTCACCCTGCCGGCAGGCGGGCCCTGTGAGGCAACGGCATGGCCGTTTTTGGACAAATCTTTCCAGATACCGGGAACCAGGCTTTTCAGGCAGGTTTTATAATCAGGCCAGTCAAAACTTTTTCCCATGGTACCCCCAAGGGTTTTTGCCAGATGGATCAGGGCATCGCCGGGACTGCGGGTATCAAATACAGTATCCACAACAGGCCGGGCCAGGCCCACAACAGTTCCGGCAAACCCTGCTTTGGACGGGACATCTTCAAACCGTTCCAGAAATGTGGATATGGGCAGGATCACATCCGATGCCATGGCGGTTTCATCCATGAATGAGGTAAAATTGACCACAAAGGGAATCTTTTCAAAAGCCGCCCTGGTCTGCACGGGGTTATTCAGGGTGTAACAGGGATTGGTATTGTATACAAACAAGGTGTCCACAACCGGTGCATCAGACCTGTGAATTTTTGTCACAAGTTCCTGGGCAGAACCAGCCAGTTTTTCTTTGGCAGTACCATCCCGGGCCACGGCATCCTGGACCGGATCTGGAAATGCCAGATACCCGGGCACCGGTTTGACAAATGTGCCCCCTTTTTTATTGATATTGCCGGTAAGGCAGTTGAGGGTATGAATCGCAGCAAACTCCTTAAGGCTTTGGGCGCCGTCCCCGCGGCCTTTGCCGGGAACAGCCACAGGCATTTTTGCTTTTGCAAAAGCAATGGCGGTTTTTTTGATGTCAGCAGCACTGATACCGGTAACGGCAGCCACCTGATCCACCGGATATTTCTGCTGCACCATGGCGTTGAAACGGTTGAGCCCCCCTCTGAACCCGGCGGCGAATTCCGGATCAAACAGGTTCTCCTGCAACAGGACACCGCACATGGCCATGGCCAGATCCGCTTCTGTACCCGGATTTATCGGTATCCACCTGTCGGCTGTGCCAGCCGTATTGGAGAGCCTGGGTTCAATCTGATAGAGCTTTGCCCCCCTTTGCCTGCGGCCGGAATTGGCCTTGAAACAGGCCACCGGTGATCCCCAGCCCTCTATAATGCCGGCCCCGAAGCTGAGGATAAAATCAGCATTGTCCAGATCAAACCCCAGGGTGCGGCCGGGGCCGTGGAGGGTTTGGGCCGTCAGAGCGAGCCAGGATTCAAGCTCTGGCATGGTCAACTGGTTGGGAGAGCCAAAGGCTGCCAAAAAATGTGCAAACAAACCTGCCACCGATCCCAGGTTTGTGTCTGTGATGCAGGCCAGGGTTTCAGGGCTCTGGTTTTCCCGGATTTTTCCCAGTCTGCGGGCCACAAGTGTGATGGCTTCTTCCCAGGAGATGGGTTCAAACCGGTCATTGTTTTTCTTTAGCGGTGTTTTCACCCGGCTGGGGTCATACAGGTACTGGAGCCCTGAGATGCCATGAAGACATGCCCCGCCGTTGTTCACCGGATATGTGTCTTGTCCTTCAATTTTTATGGGTCTGCCATCTATTTTTCTGACACTGATGCCGCAGGTTCCCGGGCACAGGGTGCACACCGACTGGTCATAGGTTATTTTTCCGTCAGGGGGAACAGGGGTCCAGGGCCAGTTCTGGGTCCAGATGGAAGAATCATCTGTCAGTTTGGCCCCCACAGGGGAGATTGCAATACCTGCAACCGCGCCAAGTCCCAATCCCAAGAAGCTTCTTCTATCAACTTTCATATGTAAAATCCTCTATAAAGTTTGCAATTCTTGTGTCTGGTCTATTTGTGGCACTGGAGACAATAGCCTTTATGACCGGTCTCTTCTTGGTGACACTGTGCGCAGTCATCCATTTTCATGCTGTCCCAGGAATTTTTCTTGATCCCCCAGATATTTTTCCCCCAGATATCACGGCTGTAGCCGGTGAGTCTGTTTTCCTCATAGGGCCTGGAGGATGCAGATTCACCGATGTGGCCATGGCAGGTTATGCAGTCCATGCCTGCTGCCGTGATATGGGCGGCGTGGGAAAAGTAAACACAATCAGGCTGTTTTGCATACACATACCAGGGGACCTCCCGCTCTTTTGCCACATACTCTGCTGTAAAAACAGCTTCATCTTCTGTTTCACCCATGGGTTCATCTGTATGACAGTCCAGACAGGATTGTGTTTTGGGGATGCCTGAAAAGGTACCATCTTCTCTGAGAAAATGGCAGGATTCACAATCCCCGGTTTCCTGAACATGCAGCGCGTGATCAAAACTAAAGGGCTGCTCATGTTTGGAGTAGAGCAGCTTGGGGAACAGCAGCCAGCCGGACAAAAAGCAAATCAAAAATGCCACAATAAAAAAGAGGACTCCCAGCCCCAGGCCTGTGTCATCTTTTGGATCTTCGGCAGCACATTCCTTTGCACCATCCATGGAACCATGTTCTGTTTTGTTTTCTATTTCACTCATGAAAACTCCATCAATGTTAAAATGTTGATGTTTACTATAACCATTGCATCCAGGCACCCGCCCGGACATATATTTTTTGCACCCGGCACCGCTTTTGGCAGGATGCAATCCGTTCCAGGGAGCATAATCGCGTTAATCTATAGTAATATCTGAATTTGTTGTCAAGATAAAATGAGGTGGGAACAGTGCGGGAAAAGGGAAGTGAAAACAGAAGTAAATGCCCTGGTTCCAAATCCATGCACCGGCGATGGCTTTGGAACCAGTCAGAAAAAATCAGGTTTATCCGTAACTGTGAAGACCGGACAGCAGGAAATTTACCCCGAAATAGGTGAACAGTACCGCCATAAACCCGGCAATGGAAACCAGGGCCAGGTTACGGCCCTGCCACCCTCTCATCAGGCGCAGATGCATAAAGATTGCATATACAAACCAGGTAATCAGAGACCAGGTCTCTTTGGGGTCCCAGGACCAGTATTTTCCCCAGGCTGAATTGGCCCATACCGCCCCGGTAATGATACCGATGGTCAAAAACAGAAAACCAAACACCACCATCTGATAAGTGAGTTCATCAATGAGTTCCCAGGCAGGCAGGCGTGAAGCAATGGCACCTTTGTCCGGCTGTTTGGGCTTGACAAAATAGATGATACTCAGTCCAAAGGCCACGGCAAATCCGGCATATCCCAAAAAGCAGGTAACAACATGGGCAATCAGCCAGTTACTTTTTAAAGCCGGAATCAGCGGATTGATCCTGGAACTGATACCGGGATCAAATGAGGCATAGGCAATGGCCAGAAATATCAGGGGAGATATAAATACCCCAAATCCCTGTTCCCTGTATTTGAGTTCCACAAAGATATACAGCATTGCCATGGTCCAGGAAAAAAAAACCAGTGACTCATACATATTGGAAAACGGAGCACGGCCGTATCCCATCTGGTAGGATTCCACCCACCGAAGTCCGATCCCTGCCGTATTCAGCAGCAAACCAGCTGCCAGCACAAAAAAACCGGTTCTTGCCAGGATTTCTTTCTTAAAGGCAAAGAACCCGATATAAAACACTGTGGCCAGACCATAAATAAAGGTTGCTGATGATAGTGCAAGAGAACTGTTCATAACCATTACCCTTTTGTTAATTGATTTTCCAGCTGGGCTGCCATTCTTGCAAGCCTGAGCTTCATGTCTCTGGCACTGCGGTTGGTTTTGCCTGCCAGATGTATCGTGACCTGACCACCTGCCTGCGGCTGGACAGCAATGAGAAAAGACTGGTGGGACATGAAAAAAGTCACCCAGCATCCCAGGATCATGAGAATAAAACCGGCATAGACATACCATACACCCGGGTCTTTTGTCACCTGAAGCCCGGTATAATAGCGTTTCTCAAAATCCTTTACGGCAAAAGCAAATCTGCCTTTCCGCATCTTGTCAAAGGTGGGAAATTTAACAGGCAGCCCAATCTGAAACCCTTGTTTGTTAGCAAGATCCACCTTGCCGAAAAAGGTTTCTCCAAGGTTGTTATTCCTGAAATCAAAATGGGGTAAAAACCCCTGGAGCAGAAAATATCCCTGATCATCCGGCAGGCCAATGGTTTCGCCAATCCGGATGGTTTGTGTGGTTTCCCGGCCGGTGACATTGTCAACAATGCTCACCACTGCTGCATTCGGGGTGGCTGTCCCATAGGAAGATTGAAATATATTGATCCCTTTATACCGCAATGGATGGTTAACCCGGATATCTTTGGTAAAACTTTCCTGTCCGTTTTCAATGATGGTCAGGTTGGATCTGAAATCTTCAGGTGCGCCGGTATCGTAAAACTTCACCTCAAATTCGTTGCACTGGATGGTAAAATCCAGGGTAACCGGTTCCCGTGTTCTGGCTGTGAACACCTGATTGGTCCGGCCGCCTTCATCTATTCTGACATTGGCTTTGAAACCGAAAACTGCGCCGATGAGAGCACCGGCCAGCAACAGCAGCACACTGGCATGCACCACAAACACCCCCAGGCGTGTCCACCGCCCTTTTTCCGAATACAGCAGAAAGGTATTTTCATCTTTTTGTCTGTGCACCTGCCCCACCCGGCTGTTCAGCCAGGCTTCGCTGGATCTGGCCAGCTTTTGCGCATCCTGTGGCACAACAAATGTCTGTTTTGTTCTGGATTTCAAAAACCGGTCCGGATTGAACCGTAACTGTTTGGGAAAAATGGTCTTCCAGATCAGTGAAAGCCGTTCCACCGAACAGACCGTTATATTGATGCACAACAGCAAAAGCAAAAGCAGAAACCACCAGGCATGGTACATGTCACCAATCTGAAACACCTGGATCAGGTTATAGATGCCTTTGCCGTAAAGATCGACATACTGCTGTGGTGCCCCGTTCTGGAGCACCACAGTACCGATGATGGAGGTGACAGCCAGCAGCACCAGAGTATAGACCGTTAATTTCACAGAACAAAAAAACACCCATATCTGCCGGGGAATACTGTCTTGTTTTTTCAATTTTTTTCTTTCATTTTCCGGTTTATGGTTCCATGGCATGATCAGGAGCAGTCCTGCCCAGTTCCCGGGACAGATCTCTTGATACAATGGCATTTTTTTTCATGGAAAGCGCCATGGCTTCCCTGATAACTGCCAGAGATCCCAGGATAATGACCTTTTTTCTGGCCCGGGTCACTCCGGTGTAAAGCAGTTGCCGCGTTGTCACCCTTGACAGCCGGTCCGGAATGACCATTAAAACGGTTTCAAATTCAGATCCCTGGCTTTTATGGATGGTCACACCAAATGCCGGTTCATGGGAAGGCAGATCCATGCAGCCGAATTTTTGAATCGTACCGTTTTGCATTCTGAACCCGGCAATCCTGGTCCCGTCATGCTCCATAACAACCCCTGTATCACCGTTAAAAAGTTTTCTGGCATAGTCATTTGAACTGATCATTATCATCTGTTTAAACAACCGCTCCGTTATACCAGAATCAAAAACCCTGCGCAAAATATTTTCACAAAGATGATTAATTTGTAATGTTCCATATTCCCCTTTATTATGGGCACACAAAATCCTGAACCTGTCCAGGGCAGCCAGGGACCCGGCAAGGCTTTTCCGCTGCATGAAACCGGCATATCCTTGTTTAATATGTGCTTCAAGAACCCGAAAATATCCGTCCCGGGGCTGTTCAAACGCAATATCCGGATACCGGTCTTTTGTGAGGATCCGGCTCACCTCATTGACATCGTTTTTTCGAATGGCACCAGCCAGCGCCGCGATGCCTGTTTTGCCCTGGGATCTGAAATTATAGGCCAGAAAAACCACAAACTGTCTTAACGCATCTGCCTTACATATGTCACTGAACACGGCCCCGGCCTGAACCGGTGACAACTGGTTTTCATCCCCCAAAAGAATGACCCGGGCTTCTAAGGGTATGGCTTCCAGCAACCGGGTCATCAATGCCAGATCGATCATGGATGCCTCATCAATGATCACAACGTCTGCGGCCAGCAGGTTGTCCTTTCCATGGATAAACCCGGGCCGGTTTTTGCGGGGAACCAGCACGGAATGGATGGTGGCCCCGTCCTGGAGGCGTGATGCAGCCCTGCCTGTGGGAGCCAGCGATAAAAACCGGGGAGACTTCAGTCCCAGGGATCTGGCATGGGCCTGTATGATTTCTCTGATAATCCGGGTGATATGGGTTTTACCGGTTCCAGGCCCCCCGGAGATCACGGTAAAATTATGATGCAATGCTTTTGTCACCGCCTGCCGCTGATAACAGGTATGGTCCGGGTTCTGTTCTGTGAACCATTCATCCAGTGAAAACCGGACAAAATCAGGGTCCACAGGCCGGGGGCTGAAACGGATCCGTGCCGCCAGAGCCTGGATAAGACGATTTTGAAAATCATGATACCTGGACAGATAAAGACAACCGTCTGAATCCAGCACCAGCGGCAGCCTGCAAAGATTTTTGTCTACCGGATTTCCCACCATGGGAGCAGACCTTAAGGCCTTTGTCCAGACATCAATTTTTGGAAGACGGATCATGGCATCTTGTTCTTTTGGCAAAACAAGGCTGGTGCCGGATACCGCTTTCAAATCAAGGCAGATCTCCCCGTCAGCCAGGGCTTTTGAAGCCAGAGCACACGCAGTCAAAACCAGGGGATCATCATGGGAAAACACCTGTGACACATGAACGGCAAAATAATAATCCAGGTGTGAGATCACTTCATTTTCATACAGCCTGTCAATGCGTATCATTGCCTAATATGTGGATGCAGGGCGTTAATTTTTCTTTGACACTTCTTCAATATACCGGTGAATTCGCAAAAAAGGG
>JAIPDY010000121.1 GCA_021737445.1 Desulfotignum sp. | reverse complement strand
CCCTGGAGGAACAGGGGCCGGATGAATCAGCTGAAAAAACCCTGTCAGATCCTGATGCCGACACACCGGCAACCAACCTGGAACCGCCTGTCAAGGAAATCACCATTGATGAAAAAGTCCGGCCGGACACAGACTGGGAAAACTATATCAATGAATACAACTCCACCGGCCGGATTTACACCGAGACAGAGCACACCGAAGCCCCGAACTTTGAGGCTTTTACCTCTGAAAAAACTACCCTGGAAGCCCACCTGAAATGGCAGCTGATGCTCCAGGGCCTGGATAACCAAGATGAAAAAATCGGCCACATGATCATCGACAACCTCAACCAGGATGGGTACCTGTGCGCTGATATAAATGAGATCGCCCAGTCAGCCCAGGTATCACCTGATCAGGTGGAAACGGTATTGTCAGTGCTCCAGACACTTGATCCGCCCGGTGTCTGTGCCAGAGATCTGTGCGAAACCCTGCTCATACAGGTCAAGCAGCTTGGCATAAACAACCCTGTCCTCACCCAGATTATCCAGCATCACCTGAAAACCCTGGAAAACCGCAACAGTAAAAAAATTGCCAAAGCCCTGCATATATCAGTGGAAGAGGTCCGGGCAGCGGTAAAAATTCTCCAATACCTGGAACCCAAGCCGGGCAGAAAGTTTTCCAATGAGGAACCATCTTATATCATTCCAGACATTTATGTTTACAAAATAGGAGACGGGTTTAAAATTGTCATGAATGACGATGGCCTGCCAAAATTGCGCATCAACCGGTTTTACAGGAATGCCATTGCTGACGGCAAAAAAATTTCCAGAGAAACCAAAACCTATCTCAATGAAAAGATGCAGTCTGCCTCCTGGCTGATCAAAAGCATCCACCAGCGCCAGAAAACCATTTATCTGGTAATGGAAAGCATCATCAAGTTCCAGTATGAATTTTTTGAAAAAGGCATTGCCTATCTTCGGCCCCTGATACTAAAAGATATTGCCGAAGATATTCAGATGCATGAATCCACCATCAGCCGGGTTACCACCAATAAATATGCATACACCCCTCAGGGACTGTTTGAGCTCAAATATTTTTTCAACTCATCCATTGAACGGACCGGGGGCAATTCCATGGCTTCTGCCAGCGTAAAGGAAAGAATTCGACTGCTCATCGAAAAAGAGGATCCTGAAAATCCTTTAAGCGATGACAAGATTGCCGGCATTCTGCAAAAATCCAATATCCAGATTGCCAGAAGAACCGTTGCCAAATACCGGAAGGTACTCAACATACTGCCTTCCAATAAACGCAAACAGCTTTAGGGAGGTGTTGTCATGCAAACAACCGTTACCTTTAAAAAGATTGATCCCTCTGATCCTTTGAAATCCTACGTTAAGAAAAAACTGGATAAATTTGATAAAATGCTGGACAGTCCTGCTGAAGCCCATGTGGTATTATCGGTTGAAAAAATCAGACACATTGCTGAGATCACCCTGACCTGCGACAAGCTTAATATCCATGCCAAAGAAGCATCTGAAAACATGTATTCATCCATTGACACCCTTGTGGACAAGGTCAGGGTACAGATCAAAAAGCACAAGGAAAAAATAAAGCGCCACATGTCCGGCAGGAAACAAAGCCTGACCGACACGGCAGAATTCAACCTCTCCCCTGTACAGGAGCCGGGCCCGGATATTTTGGCACCTGATGACCTGGTCATGGAAACCATTGACACCAAACCCATGGACATAGAAGATGCAGTAATAGAATTCAACACAGGCAGACATGCATTTTTTGTTTTCAACAATGCCCGCACCGAACAACTCAATGTTCTTTACAAACACAATAATGGAAAGCTGGGATTGATCCAGCCCGGGGGATAACAGAACCCAAATGAAACTCAGTCAAATTCTCAAAAAAGAATCGATTGTGGCTGACCTGGAATCAACCACCAAACACGGTATTCTCCGGGAATTGTCCCGGGCTGTGGCACCCACAGCCCGGGCTGCTGCTGAAGATATTGCCGCCGTGTTGATGGAAAGGGAATCATTAGGCAGCACAGGGATCGGCGGCGGCATTGCCATCCCCCATGGAAAACTCAACGGTGTCACCGATATTACCCTGGGATTCGGTCGCAGCCGGACCGGGGTTGAATATGATTCCCTGGACGGCAGGCCGGTCCATATTTTTTTTCTGCTGCTGACCCCGGAAAATTCCACCGGGGGCCACCTGAAGGTGCTTGCACAGATATCCAGACTGCTGAAGATGGAGTCTTTTAAACAGGGGTTAAAAGCTGCTGAAACCATTGATGACATCTATGATATCATTCTGGAACAGGATGAAGTGTTTTAAATGAAAACACAGCCGGTATATATCATCACCGGGTTGTCAGGCTCCGGGAAAACAACCGCCATGCAGGCGTTTGAAGATGCCTGCTTTTATTGTGTGGATAACATGCCCATGGAACTTGTCCCCAAATTTCTGGAACTCCCCTTCAAGCAGAGCCCGGAAATCAAGGGCATCGCCTTTGTGATGGACATGCGCTCCAAAACCTTTGCCACAAATTATACTGCCGGGATCTGTGCCATTGAAGAACTGGGTATCACACCTGAAATCATCTTCCTGGAAGCCGGCGTGGACACCCTGGTGAACCGATTCAGCCAGACAAGACGTCAGCATCCTGTATCCGGCACAAAAAGCCTTCTGGACAGCATCCATGCAGAAATCAATCAGATGCAGCCCATCAAATTAACCGCCCATCACATCATCGATACAACTGCCTGCAATGTGCATCAGCTCAAATCCAAAATCCTGGATCTGATTCATGACGGCAAAGAAAACCCGGCAATGATGAAACTCAATGTGCTGTCCTTTGGATACAAATATGGGATCCCGGCTGATGCAGACCTGGTGATGGACATGCGGTTTCTTGCCAATCCCTATTTTGTACCGCATTTAAAATCCCTTGACGGCGAATCAGCATCAGTAAGAGATTTTGTTCTGTCAAACCCGGAAACCAAAATTTTCCTTGAAAAATATGTCAATCTGCTTGATTATTTAATTCCTTTATATAAAAGAGAGAACAAGGCATACTTGACCATTGCCGTCGGATGCACCGGCGGTCGACACAGAAGTGTCGTCATCGCGCGCAGTGTCTTTGAACACCTTAACCACAAAAAACTTGATCCCGGCCTCATTCACCGGGATATTGACAGGGATATAAAAGAACCATGATTGGAATACTTGTAGTGGCCCATGCAAATTTTGGATCAACCCTGATTGAAACAGTGGAATTTATTTTAGGCAGCGAACAGGAATGTCTGATGGCTGTCTCCATTGACATACAGCAGAATCCTGAACACTTGAGGAAAAGAATAAAACAGGGAATTTCCAAGGTCATGTCCGACAACGGGGTCATCATTCTCACGGACATGTTCGGCGGCACCCCCTCCAATTTGAGCTATTCCTTTCTGGATGAAGGCACTGTGGAAGTTATTACCGGAGTCAATCTTCCCATTCTCTTGAAGGCGGTTGCCGCCCGGAAAAAGATGGATATGAATAAATTGACCGCTGCGCTTGTGGATCATGGCAAAAAAAGCATCTCCCTTGCCAGCGGCATACTCAAAGGAAACGGACGGAGTTGATCGCAAAAAATATTGCACAGTCTCAATATTTACTGCAATCAAATTTTTGAACTAATTTTTTGGATTAGGAGAAACACCATGGGCATAAAAATCGGCATCAATGGTTTTGGCCGCATCGGCCGGCTGGTTTTCCGGGCGGCAATGACGCAACCCGAACTTGAGGTTGTGGCTATCAACGATCTCACTGACACCCGCACCGCTGCCCACCTGCTCCAGTATGATTCGGTTCATGGACAGCTGGGCAAACCGGTGACTGCACTTGCCGACAGCATTGAAGTGGGCGGCAGGCAGGTTAAGGTCACGGCATCCAAAGATCCGGCCCAGATTCCCTGGGGAGACATGGGTGTGGATATTGTCATGGAATGTACAGGGATTTTCAGAGACAGGAGCGGTGCATCCAAACACCTGGAAGCCGGGGCAAAAAAAGTGTTGATATCCGCCCCTGCCAGCGACCCTGACATCACCATTGTGATGGGTGTCAACAATGATATGTATGACCCTGGTTCCCACCATATCATCTCCAATGCCTCCTGCACCACCAACTGCCTGGCACCGGTGGCCAAGGTTATTCTGGAAAATTTCGGATTTGTGTCCGGTATGATGACCACCATCCATGCCTATACCGGGGATCAGAAGCTTCTGGACTTCCCCCACAAGGACCTGCGCCGGGCCAGGGCAGCCGGCCTGTCCATGATTCCCACCACCACAGGGGCAGCCAAGGCTGTGGCGCTTGTGCTGCCTGAACTCAAAGGAAAACTTAACGGCATGTCCGTGCGGGTGCCCACTCCCAATGTATCCATGGTGGACCTGGTGGTGCTCACACAAAAAAAAGATCTGACCATAGAAACAGTGAACAATGCCCTTGAAACAGCAGCCGGCCAGAGCCTGAAGGGTATCATGGGGTACAGCGACCTGCCCCTGGTGTCCATTGATTATAATTCAAATCCCCTGTCTTCCATTGTGGATGCCGGGTGTACGGATGTAATAAACGGCAGCATGGTGAAAATCTATGCCTGGTATGACAACGAGGCCGGGTATTCACACCGGATGATCGATCTGGCACTGATGATCGGAAAATCTGTGTAAACAAAAAGGGGGGAAGCTTCCATGAAACGCATGCCCTTGATCGCAGGCAACTGGAAAATGTTCAAAACCGTTCCCGAGGCTGTTGAAACGGCAACCCGGCTGGCAGATGCCTGCCGGGAGATTCAGAATGTGGAAATCATGATCGCTCCGGCCTTTGTCACCCTGCCCCTGGTGGCTGAGGCAGTAAAAAACACCCGGGTGCACCTGGGGGCACAGAACCTTTATTTTGAACCCGAGGGGGCATTTACCGGTGAAATATCTGCTGACATGCTCTCCACAGCCGGTGCAGAATATGTCATTATCGGCCACTCTGAAAGGCGGCACTATTTTTTTGAAACCGATGAAATGATCTGCAAAAAAATAAAGGCAGCGGTTACAGGCGGACTCAAACCGATTCTGTGCATCGGAGAGACCGAGTCCCTCCGGGAGCAGGGAAAAACCTTTTTAACCCTTGACAAGCAGGTATCAGATGGGTTACAAGGCTTGGGTCCGGATGAAATAAAGGACCTGGTTCTGGCTTATGAGCCTGTCTGGGCCATCGGCACGGGAAAAAGTGCTGATGCCGCTCAGGTGGAAGAGGCACACCAGTACCTGCGCTCCCTGCTGGAAAAACAGTTTTCTTTGGACCTGGCCAAAACCATACGCATACTGTATGGCGGATCGGTCAAACCGGAAAACATAAACGAGCTGATGCGCATCACTGATGTTGACGGGGCCCTGGTAGGCGGGGCAAGTCTTGATGTACACACGTTCACCAAAATTATAAAATTTGACACCCAATTATGACAACACTTATTACTGCAATACATGTGACCGTCTGCATCCTGCTGATTCTGATCGTACTTCTTCAGAGCGGCAAGGGAGCGGAAATGGGCGTATCCATCGGCGGCGGCGGCAGTCAGACCCTGTTCGGGGCGTCCGGCCCGGCCACCCTTTTGACAAAACTCACAACCGGAGTTGCCATTGTGTTCATGGTGACCTCACTGACACTGGCATATTTCAGTGGTCATAAGTCAGATACAAGCGTCATCACATCCAACCCGGCCCCGGTCGAGCAGACAGCTGAATAACAATTTTTGATCAATGTGCGCGCCGAAGTGGTGGAATAGGTAGACACGCACGCTTGAGGGGCGTGTGGGGCGACCCGTGGGAGTTCAAGTCTCCCCTTCGGCACCATAAAAATACAGCCATGGACAGCATTGTTCATGGCTTTTTTAATTTTGAAGGAAAACTCCTCACCCCAGGACACTGCCTGTCTTGAATTTTACCGGAGCCTGCTTATATTAAACAATTATGAAAACTGCCAAGACAATTTATGCCCAGGACCCAAAAAAAATTGAAAAAGAGCTGGGGGAATTTTTAAATAAAAAATTCGGCGGAAACGTCCGGATTATATCCCCTCTGGTTCAACCCCAAAAAGATGCTGTATCTGGAAAACCACCCGGAAAAGGCAAAAAGGGGCTGATCAATTTCACAATCAAACCGGCTGAACTCATCGCCTACCTGGATCAGTATGTGGTGAGACAAAACAAAGCCAAATCTGTGCTGGCCACCAAGATCTGCACCCACTTCAACCGGATCCGCCATGAAGAAACCCGCGAGGACAAAGGCAATAAAATCACCGGCAACATCAAAGCCAACATCCTGATGCTGGGTCCCACCGGCATCGGAAAAACTTATCTGATTAAACTCATTGCCCAAAAAATCGGTGTGCCCTTTGTCAAGGCCGATGCCACCAAATTTTCAGAAACCGGATATGTGGGAGGGGATGTGGAAGACCTGATCCGGGATCTGGTTAAAGAGGCAGATGATGATATTGAACTGGCTGAATGTGGTATCGTGTATGTGGATGAGATCGATAAAATTGCTGCCAGCCCCAATGTGATCGGGGCCCAGGTATCCAGGACCGGGGTGCAGCGGGCCCTGCTCAAACCCATGGAGGAAACCGAGGTGGACCTGAAAGTGCCCCATGATCCGGTGTCCATGATGCAGGAATTGGAAATATTTCAACGGACCGGAAAACGATCTGCCCGCCGGGTTAACACCGCCAATATTCTGTTTATTTTAAGCGGGGCTTTTACCGGATTGACCGACCTGGTCAGACAGCGCCTCACCTCCCAGGCCATCGGGTTCAATTCTCAGCTCAACCGCGCCGGCAGTGATATGGACCTGCTCAAACAAACCCGGGCTGATGATCTGGTGAAATTTGGATTTGAATCTGAGTTCATCGGCCGGGTACCTGTGCGGTGCATACTGGATCCCCTGGAAGAAACCGATCTGTATACCATCCTTAAAATGCCCAACAATCCGGTTATTTTGAGCAAGCGCCTGGATTTTGCCGCTTACGGCATTGACATTGCCTTTGAAGATGAGGCGTTAAAACTTCTGGCCCATCAGGCATTCAAGGAAAATACCGGCGCCAGAGGCCTGGTATCGGTGGTGGAAGATGCCCTGCTCCCCTTTGAAGAAACGCTGCCGTCCCGGGATATAACCCATTTTGTGGTAACCCGGAAGGTGATTTCTGATCCGGCAGCCATGCTGGAGGACCTATTGGCTGACCAGCCGGTCCATGACTGGCAGGCCCGCCACAAGAAGGTCAGACAAAAAGAGATTGAATATATTACCTGCCATATCAAAGAGAACGCCAAATCGCTGTCCGCAACTTACGGTCTGACCCTGTCCCAGACCCGGTGTGATCTGGCGGCCCGGTATTTCTGCACCCATGTCATGGAAATCGATGATGCCATAAAACAGATAAAAAAATGTCATGACGCGGTCAAGGAGATCGAACTGGAAATATCAAAAAGTGCTGGTTTAAATATTATTTTTGACGAGGATGCCATCGATTTTCTCATGGTTCAGTTCATTGACCATGGGGTGTCTTCTGAAGATATTTTATCCAAATTTTACCACTCATATTATGACGGGCTGAACCTGATCAAAGAAAAGACAGGAAACAATCGATTTTTCCTGTCAAAGACAGATCTGATGGACAGTGAAGCCTTTCTTAACGACCTTATCAGGAAAGAGATCAAATGATTGGAATTTCAAAACTGTATTGCGCCACGGTTGAACCATCAGATACCCTGCGCTATTCACGGCATTCAGGACAGCTTCCCTCCCACCTGCTCCAGTTTTCCAAAGACAAGAAACCGGTGGTGGTATGGAACATGACCCAGCGGTGCAATTTAAAATGTGTGCACTGCTATGCCCGGTCTGAAGATATCTCTTATGACAATGAACTCACCCATGAACAGGCCCTGGCCATGATGGACGACCTGGCGGATTTCGGGGTGCCTGTGCTGCTGTTTTCCGGCGGCGAACCCCTGGTGCACCCAAGGCTGATGGAATATGCCCGGTATGCGGTATCCAAAGGGATGCGGGCGGTCATCTCCACCAACGGCACGTTGATCACCCGGGAAAAAGCCAGAATGCTTAAAGAGATCGGACTTTCCTATGTTGGCATCAGCCTGGACGGGCTGGAACAGACCCATGACCGGTTCAGAGGGGTCAAAGGCTCTTTCAGACGTGCCATGGATGCCATTGAAAACTGCCAGGCTGCCGGCATTAAGGTGGGGTTGCGGTTCACCATCAACAAACGCAATGTCCAGGACATTCCCGGTATTTTTGATCTGCTGGAACAAAAAAATATCCCCCGGGCCTGTTTTTACCACCTGGTGTATTCGGGCAGGGGATCTGAGATTGCCAAAGAGGACCTGAGCCATGAAGAGACAAGAAAGGTTCTGGACCTGATCATGGCAAGGACAAAAGATCTCCATGACAGAAACAAGCCCAAGGAGATTCTCACCGTGGACAACCATGCAGACGGGCCTTACATCTACCAGCGGCTGCTGGAGGAAAACCCGGAAAGAGCCGCTGAAGTGATGGCGCTTCTGGAAATGAACGAAGGCAACAATTCAGGCCGGGGCATAGGGTGTATCTCCTGGGACGGAGAGGTGTATCCGGACCAGTTCTGGCGGGAAAAATCGCTGGGTAACATCAAAGACCGGCCATTTTCCAAAATATGGACTGATGAATCCAATGAATTTTTAATGAAATTAAAAGAAAAAAAGAAGCATGTCAAAGGCAGGTGTGCACAGTGCAGATGGCTGGATATCTGTGCCGGCAATTTCAGGGCCAGGGCTGAATCGGTTGCCAGTGATCCCTGGGATTCGGATCCGGCATGTTACCTGACAGACGACGAAATCAAAAAGGAGAAATAAGATGCTGTTTCCCGATTACAGGGGCCGGCGGATGCGGGCCAATCCCAATTTCAGACGGATGATCCGGGAAACCACCCTTTCCCGGGATGATCTGATCCTGCCGCTGTTTGCCGTGGAAGGCAAGGCTGTAAAAAAACCCATCGATTCCATGCCGGGACATTTTCAGCTGTCAGGCGACTATATCGTGGATATGGCGAAACAGGCAAAAGAGGCCGGTATTCCAGCTATCATCCTGTTCGGCATACCAGATAAAAAAGATCCTTTGGCCACCCGGTCCTATGCAAAAGACGGCATTGTTCAAAAGACCGTGGCCAGTGTCAAAGAGGCGGTGCCAGACCTTGCCGTGATCACCGATGTCTGCCTGTGCGGGTATACCGA
>JAIPDY010000120.1 GCA_021737445.1 Desulfotignum sp. | reverse complement strand
CTTTTCAACCGGGATATCCTGATAGGTGAAAGCCAGGCCCTGAAATACGTCATCACAAAAATAGCCCGGGCCGCATCCAGTGACACCCCTGTGTTTATCACCGGCGAGACCGGCACCGGCAAGGAACTGGTGGCCAAGGTACTGCATAAAAACAGCCGGCGGCATGACCAGCCGTTCATTCCCGTGGACTGCACGAATCTGCCGGACACCCTGGCCGGAAATATCCTGTTCGGCCATATCAAGGGCACTTACACCGGGGCCGAAACCAACCAGACCGGGCTTATCCAGGAAGCGGACGGCGGTATCCTGTTTCTGGATGAAGTCGGAGATTTATCCCCAATGGTGCAGCGATCTCTTTTGCGGGTTCTCCAGGAGAAGAAATTCCGGCCCATCGGCGCCAAAACAGAGACTGCCTGTGATTTCAGGGTTGTCAGCGCCAGCAACAAGGATCTGAAAACCCTTGTAGACAAAGGGCTTTTTAGAAAAGACCTCTATTACCGCCTGGTGGTGTTCCATATCGACCTGCCGCCTTTGCGGCAGCGGAAACAGGATATCAAACAACTGCTTACCCATTATGTCACATCCATCTGTTATCAGATGGGCATCAGCGTCAAAGGCATTTCCAAGGATTTTTCAGATACCCTGGAAACCTATGACTGGCCCGGAAATGTGCGGGAACTGATCAATGTGACCCACCTGTCCATAGCCAATGCCATGGATGCCCCCATGCTGTATCCCCACTTTCTGCCCAAAGAGCTGCGCATCAACCTGATAAAAAAACATATCAGCGACACCGGTGAAGATGATCTGCGGTCCAGTGTGTTTTTGACAATCAATGCACCGGATACCGGACAGGTGATTGCATACAAGGCGCTCCGGGAATATGTGAACCATCTGATGGAATCCAGATACATCGATTACCTGGCCGGTCTCTCCATAGACAATGTCAGTGAAATCTGCCGGCTGACAGGGTTGTCCCGGTCGCGCATCTATCAACTGCTCAACAAACACAAAAAAAGGCTGCTTCAACGCTGAATCCGGGTGAACCATGAAAAAAACTATCTCCATCCGAGCCAGGCTGTTCATTTTGTTTTTTATCATTTTCATGTCCTCGATTATCTTTCTGACTTACATGGCCACCAGCATAGTCATGCAGTTTGGCGAATACTCCGCCAAAGAAAATGAAACCAGCATCAAAAGCCAGGCCAGTTTCTTTCTCTCCCGCATGACCCATGAAAAAGCCATGCGGTGCGAAAGCATTTTCGAAAGGATTGCAGTATCCTCTTCTTCCCTGGCCCTTCACACTTCCGTGACAATGGACATGGCAGACCGGCCGGACCAGCCCCCCTTCAGAAAACCGGATATGCTGACCCGGCCTCCGGGCAGCAGGCTTTACTCCAATTCCCCCACCGATCCTGTGATGGTTTTGTACTGGGGGGAGGAATCCGTGCACCCGGACATCGTCTTTCGCCTCAATGCCATGGCGCTCATGGATCCTTTGCTCAAAAACATCATTGAAAACAACCCCGAAGCAGTGGCCTGCTTTATCACCTCTGAAAAAGCCATTACCCGGTACTACCCCAACTTTTCCTCCATTATCCGAAAGCTGGGTGCTGATGCCTATGAAATCAGGGATTCTGAATGGTACAATGCGGTCCGGCCGGAAAACAATCCGGAACGGCGTACCAAATGGTCAGATGTGTATCAGGATCCGGCCGGAAGGGGCCTGATGACCACCGCCCTGACCCCGATCTACAACGCAGGGGACCGGTTTCTCGGTGTCACAGGCGTGGATGTAACCCTGGTGAACATTATTGATAAAATTCTGGCAGACACCGGGGAACCATCGGTTACGGGCACCCGGGATCTGTTTTCCTTTATTACCGATGACACCGGCAGGATCGTGGCATTTCCGGGAGAATACCTGTCCCTGTTCGGTTTTGGGGATATCGCAAAAGAAAACCAGATCGGATATAACGCCCTGCTGGACATCCGTCTGTCTGACTCAAAAAATCCCGATGTCCGGCAATTGTGGACAACCGACAAAAAAAGAACTGATCCGGATCAGCAGCGGATACTGATCGATGACAAGCAGTTTCTTATCTCTTCAGTCACCATGCCTTCCACCGGGTGGCGGCTGGGGGTGGCCGTGCCGGAATCCAACCTGCTGGAAACCATACAGACAACCCGGTCAGCCCTCCGGTCCATGGTCAACACCATGGTGTTCAAGTTCGGATCGTTTGCCCTGCTGGTCATGGTGCTGTCCATTGCCGGATTCATGATCCTGTCGCTCAAGTATTTCATCCGCCCGCTGGATATGCTGACCCAGGCTGCGGTATCGGTAAAGGAAGGGGATCTGTCCCGGCAGGTGCCCATTGAAAGAAACGATGAAATCGGTATTCTGGCCCGCACCTTCAACACCATGGTGTCTGAGCTCGAAAAACTGCACATCAAAGACAAGGCCAATGCATTTCAACTGCAGAAAAAAGTCCGGGAAAGAACCCTGGAACTGGAGGAAAAGACCCGGCAGCAGGACAAGACCCTGGCCCGGCTGCAGCAGGAAATCGGGGAAAGAAAGCATGCCCAGGAGATGATCAAACAGGCCAAGAAAATGGCAGAAGATGCCAGCCGGGCCAAAAGTGAATTTCTGACCATCATGAGTCATGAGATCCGGACCCCGTTGAATGCCATCATCGGCATGACGAGGCTGACCCTGACCACCCGGTTGGAGGAACAGCAGAAAGAATACCTGGATGCGGTGCTGATCTCATCGGATCACCTGTTGAGCCTGCTGAACAATATTCTTGATTTTTCCAAAATCGAAGCAGGTAAATTCGTGCTGGAGAACCAGGCCTTTGATATTGAGTCTCTTTTGCATGACATGATGATCATGTTTTCATTCCAGGCCCGGAAAAAACAGCTGGATATCAACTATTTTACAGAAGATATCCCCCGGTATGTCAGAGGGGATATGCACCGGCTCCGGCAGATTCTGGTGAACCTGGTGGGCAATGCCATCAAATTCACCCGGTCAGGATCCATTACCATCACTGTGAATGCAGACCCGCACCTGGAAGCAAAAAAAGACAAAAGGGACGTGAAATTAATTTTTTCCATACAGGACACGGGTGTGGGAATCCCTTCGGATAAACTGTCTGAGGTATTTAATGATTTTACCCAGCTCAATGACGTCAATGTCACTGATTCAGGCGGCACAGGACTGGGGTTGACCATCACCCGGCAGCTGATTCACCTGATGGACGGCGATATCTGGGTGGAGAGTGAAAGCGGTTCCGGCAGCACCTTTTATTTTACAATCCGGTTGAAAACCGCCACGCAAAATGCGGTCCGGCAGGTACTGGGAAAAGGGCTGGAATCTGCGGCCTTATCTTTTGAAACACCGGTCACACCGTTGCATATCCTCCTGGCAGAGGATTTTGAGGTGAACCGGAAACTGCTGGAACCGTTTCTGGCACAGTACGGCCATGAGGTAACCCCAGTGGAAAACGGTGAACAGGCCCTGGAAATGCTTTCTCAGCAGCGGTTTGACATGGTTCTGATGGACATCAAGATGCCGGTGATGGACGGCATTGAAGCCACCCGCCGGATCCGGCAGCACACGGATGTTGATATTGCCGGCATTCCGGTTATCGCCCTCACCGCCCATGCCATTAAAGGGGACCGGGAACGGTTTCTGGCAGCAGGTATGGATGAATACGTTACCAAGCCCATTCACGGGAACGAACTGCTGATGATGATGGAACGGTTGGCAAAGAGCTGCAAAGAAACCGGCCGCAGCCAGGAACCCGTTGAAAAAAAACTGTGCAACCGGTCCCATGCCCTGCAACTGATGGGGGGCAATGAATATATTGTTGACGAGGTCATCAAAACCATGATCATCCGGTTTCCCGAAGAGATCAAAAAAATCAGGGCTGCCATCGGTGAGCAGGATTTTGATACCGTCACCATGGCAGCCCACGCCATGAAATCCGGACTCAAAAGCATTGACGCCATCCCGGTACTGGCCTGTGTACAGCAGATGGAAACTGCCGGCAAATCACAGGATCATGCCCGGTGCCAGGCATTGCTGCGTTCTTTGGAACCGCTCTTCGAAGAGCTGGTCAGGCAGCTGGGCGAATCACTGTCTTTTTCAAAGCCGGATAATCTCGGGTGACCGGCCGCAGTGTTCCAGAAACTTTACCAGGTCTTTGGATGCGATGGTGGTGGTGGCGGTGTTTTCCAGCGGGTGGAAATTGAGCAGGTCATGGGCCATCAAATCCTCATCCAGGACAATTTTTACCTCATGGTCTTTTATGTTTATGGCGGCAAACGGGGTGACAGCTCCGGGAATCATGCCCAGCACCTCCATTAGCAGATCGGGCTTGGCAAATGACATGTTGTTTCCCCCGATTTTTTTGGCCACCTCCTTGATCCTGATGGGCTTGTCCGCCAAGGTCACCACCAGAAACAGATTTTTCTTTTTGTCCTTGAAAAACAGGTTCTTGCTGTGGGCCCCTGCAATACCGCCCTGGTGCAGGGCGGCTTCTTCCACGGTAAACACGGCCGGGTGTTCATGGTTGGTGTATGCAATGCCGATATCTGACAGCAGGGCGAGCAGTTCTTGCTGGGTCTGTAACATTTTTTTCCTTTCTCAGTACTTTTTCAGGGCGGCAGGCCGGAGCTGCTACCCGTAGTTGACATATATGAGCCTGACAATGGTCAAAAACACCACGGTCAGAAAAAACGGCCGGATAAACCCGGCACCTCTTTTTATGGCAAGGCTTGAACCAGCCCTTGCCCCGATGACCTGGCCGGCCGCCATGACCAGTCCGGCAGACCACAGTACGCTGCCGCCGATGATGAACACGGCCAGGGCCACGATATTGGATACAAAATTCATCACCCGGGTGGTGCCCACGGCCCCGGTCATGTCCAGGCCCAGAAAGATCAGCAGGGCCCCGGTCCAGAAAGATCCGGTGCCGGGCCCGAAAAATCCGTCATAAAACCCCAGTCCCAGGCCGAACAGGATAAAAAACAGATTTCTGCCCATTTTGGGGCGCCCCGGTTTCAGTCCCAGGGTCCTGGAAAACAGGGTATAAAAAAAGACAACCAGGAGCAGCACCGGAATCAGATGCCGGATAAACCCGGGATCCATGCGCTGGATGGTCACCGCCCCCAGCACAGCCCCGCACAGAGTAAATCCCACGCCGGCCAGACACTGCCTGATATCCACCAGCCCCTTGGAGATAAAATTGACGGCAGACGACAGGGTCCCGAAACTGCCCTGAAGCTTGTTGGTGCCCAGGGCTGTTGCAGGAGGCAGGCCCAGGGCCAGGAGTACCGGCAGGGCGATCAGCCCGCCCCCGCCGGCAATGGCATCCACAAACCCGGCGCACAGGCCGGTGGCAAAAAGGATCAGGAAACTGATAACTGTCAGGTCTTCAAGCATGGGCTGCCTTATGAAAAATGCAGATTCCGGTTAAAATTCCATGACCATATCTTGATTTTTACTTGGGATCAATGTTAAAAAGAAGGTCATTTTCCAGATACACCTGTTCCAGCTGTTCCTGATATGCCCGCAATGCATCCCCTTTCCGGTTGGCCAGCTCCTGTACCATATACTGAATCACTGCCAGCATGCCTGACACATTGCCGATAAAGGGAATGGATTTGGACGGCACCACCAAAGACAGGTGGGCAAAGGGAATCACCGGTGATATACTGGAATCGGTAAGGGCCAGCAGGGTGTGGCCGCACCGCCGGATCATCTTGCTCAGCTTGATCAGTTCATTGGGATACCGGGTGGTGGCGGTGAGTATAACCAGGCTCTGGGACGGGGCATTGGCCAGCATGTCCATGGCTGTGGAATCACTGCCTTTGAGGATGTGGATCCCTTTCCTCACCTTGGTCAAAGACCAGCCCAGGTAATAGGCAAAGGTATAGGACAGCCTGGAACCGGTGACATAAATTGTGGGACTGAGGTCCATGTGGTCTATGAACTGGTTCATTCTTTCCACATCAATATGTTCATACAGGTATTTGAGGTTGTTGAGTTCTTCTAAAATTCCCCGGTGCAGCCTGTCCAGCCCGGGCTGGTCAATGCCTTTGAGATTTACCCGGTCCGGCAGGGACAAACCGGTGTTGATGAAGTCCTTGAGCGCATCCTGGAAATCTGAATACCCTTTATACCCAAGGGTTGCAACAAACCGGACCACTGTTGCCTCGCTGACCTCACAGGCCTCGGCCAGTTCCTTGGTGGTCATGAACACCACCTTGGAAGGATTCTGCATGATATAGTTTCCCAGGGTCTGTGCCTTGGGGGTCAATGTATCAAGCTTGCTGGAAATATCATTTATAACCGGGTGTGATGCTGCATCATTCATTGTAGCTGCCTTATTTATATAGTTTCTATCATAGCGGGGTCTTTATTATAATTTGCTAATTTTATTGAGATTTAATCCAGAATAAACTTTTTGTCAAGGGTTGATGAAAGAAAAACAATCATTTTTAAATAAAATGCTTGACATGTTTTCTTTCATGGCGTATTGACGAGATGGATATGGCAGAAAAATAATATCAATCCAAAATGAAGAGAAGGCCAATGTTTTCGAAAAGCAAACCCATGTGGGGCAAAAAAACCAAGCTTAAATCAAGTTATGATGTGGTTCTCATTGGAGGCGGACTTCACAGTCTGGCAACAGCGTACTACCTTGCAAAAGAGCATGGCATCACCGATGTAGCGATCATTGAAAAAAACTATATCGGGTATGGCGGTGCCGGCAGAAACACGGCCATTGTCCGTGCCAACCAGCGGACCCAGTACAATGTGCCGCTTTACAAGGAAGCGCTTGACCTCTGGCCGGTTCTCACCAAAGAACTGGATTACAATTTAATGTTCAACAACTGCGGCAACCTCAACCTCATGCATTCTGAGGCAGCCATGAACGCGGCCCGTATGACCATTGCCACAGCCCAGTTCCACGGGGTGGAATCCCACCTCATCGATGCCAAAGAAGCCAAGGAGCTGGTGCCAGCCTTGAACATTTCCGAGGACATCACCTTTCCCATCCACGGGGCCATGTTTCATCCCCCCGGGGGGGTGGTCCGCCATGACGCGGTTGTCTGGGGCCTGGCCAAAGGGGCGTCCAAACTCGGGGTGGAAATCCACCAGCAGACAGAAGCCACGGGTATCAACACCAAAAACGGCAAGGTCACGGCAGTGGTCACCGACAAAGGGGTCATCAACACCAAGCAGGTGCTGATCTCCGCCGGCGGATATTCCGCCGCCCTGATCCACGGATTTTTGGGCATCAAACTGCCCATCTCCGTTCTGACCATCCAGGCCATGGTGACCCAGCCCCTCAAACCCATCCTGAACCATGTGGTCTCCTCAGGGGCATACCACTGTTACGCCAACCAGACCCTGAAAGGGGAAATCGCCACCGGCGCCCACATGGACCAGTGGCCCAACTATACCACCTTGAACACAGCCCACTACATCAAGCATCAGGCCGAAGCGTTGTCTGAATTTCTGCCTGCCCTGCGGGGGGTGAGATTCATGCGGATCTGGGGCGGGCTGGCTGACATGACCCCTGACATGGCCCCCATCATGGACGGCAATGAACAGGTGGAAGGATTTTTCATGGACTGCGGCTGGGGCTATTTCGGTTTTAAATCATGCTCTGCCGTGGGACGTCACATGGCCAGTTTCATGGCCACCAACACCTGTCCTGACATACTCAAGCCCTTTGCTTTGAAACGGTACCAGGAGCACAAGCTCATGGGTGAAACTGCCGCTCTGGTTAGTTACACCCCGGACAATTAAATCAGCTGAATAAAATATTTATGAGATTCAAGGAGAAGATAAGATGGCGTTAACAATTACATGTCCGATCTGCGGAAAGAGAAACGGATATGAGTTCCGTTACGGCGGAGAAGAAAAAGGTCCCAGACCTGATGAAAAAGATCTGACCCCTGAAAGCTGGTGCGATTATGTCCACATGAACAGATGCGTGGCAGGCGTCCAGCAGGAATGGTGGTTTCACCGGGATGGATGTGGTTCATGGTTTACCATATTCCGGGATACGACGACAAACCTTGAAAAGGAAACACCGGAGGCAAAAGAATGATGAACAGATTCAATCATCTGCCCACATTGAAAATCGATGCAAGTGACAAAATTCCCTTCACTTACAAGGGGAAAACTTACTACGGCATCAAAGGGGATACCATTGCAACCGCCCTGTATGCCAATGGGGTCAGAATATATGCAAGAAGTCTGAAATACCACCGTCCCAGAGGGCTTTACAGCATGGACGGGGAATGCTCCAACACCATGATGGAGGTCAACGGCATCCCCAATGTCCGCACCGAGACCACATTTTTAAAACCCGGCATGGTGGTCAAAGAGCAGAATGTCAAGGGTTCTGCTGAAAATGACCTCATGGGCTTTATCGACAAGATGGACTGGGCCATGCCCGCGGGTTTCTACTATGATACCATGCACAAGCCCGCCAGAATCTGGCCGGTTGCCATGAAGCAAATCCGTAAGGCCGCCGGTATCGGCAAGCTGTCTCCGGACCACCACATGCCCGGCAAATATGATGAGATTTTCCCCACATGTGATGTGTGTGTCATCGGCGGCGGGCCTGCCGGCATGACCGCAGCCCTGGCTGCGGCACAAAAAGGGCTGCGGGTCATCCTCATGGAAGCACGGCCCTGGCTCGGCGGAGATTTTGAATACCGCACCTCTGAATATATCGACCGCCAGACCCATCACGAACGCGCCGTGCAGCTGGCAAAAGAGGTGGAAAAAACCGAAAATATCCGGGTGTTCACCCACACCGCCAATGTAGGGGCATACAACAACAACCTGATCACCGGTTTTCAGATCGGAAAAGAATCTGATGCCTTTACGGAGCGGTATATCGAGATCCGGGCCAACAGTGTGGTGGTTGCCACAGGCTGCATCGAACGGCCCCTGCTGTTTGAAAACAATGAACGCCCGGGCGTGATGCAGGCAGGATGCGCCCTGCGCCTGGCCAATACCTACGGCATGCTGCCCGGCAAGACCGGTGTTTTTTCCATCGGCCATGATTTGGGTCTGGAAGCAGCCGTGACCCTGCATGATCTGGGAATGTCTGTCCCGGTCATCGCCGACATCAGGGAAGACGGCCAGGATCCGGTCCTGCTCAAGGCGGTTCTGGACCGGAAAATCCCCATCCTCAAGGGCTGGGTTGCCACTGAGGCACATGGCGGCAAACAGGTGAAAAAAGTCACCATCAAGAGTGTGGATACAACGGTTTCCAAAACATATGACTGCGACGTTCTGGTGGCATCTGCCGGATTTACCCCCCTTACCGGACC
>JAIPDY010000119.1 GCA_021737445.1 Desulfotignum sp. | reverse complement strand
GGCACATACCCATTGACAATCCACGCCATTTGTGTTTGAGATAACAGATACCGGGACCGTGCAGTACCCGGATCATCCAGGGATGGGTGATCCGATCCCCGACAGCCTGGAGTGATTCCCGGATTTCCAACAACCAGACAACAGGTGATATCATGGAACAATACAACCGGACGATCCAGACCCTGGAGCGGCTGCGGGCTGAATCCACTGCCGCCGGCGGCCCCGGCAAAATCAGCCGGCAGCACAGTGCAGGCAAACTGACGGCCAGGGAGCGGATCGACCTGCTTCTGGATGAAAGAAGTTTCGAGGAGTTCGATGTGCTCAAGACAGGCCGCGGCAGCTCTCTGGGAGATGACCGCCGCTATCTGGGCGACGGCGTTATCACCGGACACGGGAACATCGACGGCCGGGAAGTGTTTGTGTTCAGCCAGGATTTCACCGTGATCGGCGGCTCTTTAGGGGAGGCCCATTCCCAGAAGATCTGCAAGGTCATGGACATGGCCGTGAAGGTGGGCGCGCCCATCATCGGGCTCAACGATTCCGGCGGGGCCCGGATACAGGAAGGAGTGGATGCCCTGGCCGCCTACGGCGAAATTTTCCACCGCAATGTCCGGGCCAGCGGTGTGGTTCCCCAGATATCGTGCATCATGGGACCGTGTGCCGGGGGAGCGGTATACAGCCCGTCCATCACCGACTTTGTGTTCATGGTGCAGGCATCTTCCTACATGTTTGTCACAGGACCCAACGTGGTGAAAACGGTGACCCACCAGGAGATCACCTCTGAAGCGCTGGGGGGTGCCGGGGTCCATGCGAAAAAAAGCGGGGTGGCCCACTTTACCGCCCCCAACGATATCCTGTGCCTGCGGGAGATCCGCCGGCTGATCAGCTACCTGCCCTCCAACAACCGCCAGGCGGCCCCCATCCTGGACCTGCGTGATCCTGCCGACCGCATCGACCCGGCCCTGGATTATCTGATTCCGGAGAACCCCAGCCAGGCCTATGACATGAATGTGCTGATCCACAGCATCCTGGACGGGGCTGAGTTCATGGAGGTCCACCCGGACTTTGCCCGGAATATCATCTGCGGGTTCGGCCGCATGGGGGGCCAGACCGTGGGCCTTGTGGCCAATCAGCCGGCTGTGCTGGCCGGGGTTCTGGACACGGAAGCATCCTTCAAAGCCGGACGGTTCGTGCGTTTCTGCGATGCGTTCAACATCCCTTTGATCGCCCTGGTGGATGTTCCGGGCTTCATGCCCGGACCGGACCAGGAGCACGGGGGCATCATCCGCCACGGGGCCAAACTGCTCTATGCCTTTACCGAGGCAACAGTGCCCCGCATCTCCGTCATTGTCCGCAAGGCTTACGGCGGTGCCTACCTGGTGATGAATTCCAAGCATATCCACTGCGATGTGAACTATGCGTGGCCCACGGCCGAGATTGCGGTGATGGGTCCCAAGGGGGCGGTGGAGGTGATCCACGGCAAAGAAATTCAGGCATCCGCCGACCCGGAAACTTTGCTCCATGAGAAGATGGATCAATACAGGCGCACCTTTGCCAACCCGTTTCTGGCTGCCCAGCGGGGCTATATCGATGATGTGATTTTCCCCAGAGACACCCGCCACCGCCTGATACGAACCCTTCAGGTGCTCGAGGGCAAAGCAGCCAGAGGACCTGAACGAAAACACGGAAACATCCCTTTGTGAGGTATGCCATGTTTGATAAAATTCTGATCGCCAACCGCGGTGAGATTGCGGTACGCATCATCCGCACCTGCAAGCGCTTAGGCATTCAAACCACTGCGGTCTATTCCGATGCAGACAGCCGCAGCCTGCACCGGCAGATGGCGGATGACAGCGTGTATATCGGTGAAGCCCCGGCCACGGATTCTTACCTGAATGCAGATAAAATCATATCCGCGGCGCTGTCGACAGACTGCCAGGCCGTTCATCCCGGTTACGGGTTCCTGTCTGAAAGTGCCCGTTTTGCCGAATCGGTCCATGCAGCAGGCCTGAAATTTATCGGTCCTCCGTCACAGGCCATCGCCCTGATGGGGGACAAGATTGCCTCCAAGGCTTTGGCTGTCAAGGCCGGGGTCCCGGTGATCCCTGGTCACACCCGGGACCTCAAAGATTTGGATGAAGCGTTGTCCATGGCCCGGGAGATTGGGTACCCGGTACTGCTCAAGCCGGCGGCTGGCGGCGGCGGCAAGGGGATGCGCATCGTGGAGGGCCCGGATCAGATGGCGGATGCCCTTGCAGCCAGCCGCCAGGAAACCCGCAAGGCGTTCGGGGACAGCCGGATTTTCATGGAACGGTATATCGTACAGCCCCGGCATGTGGAAATCCAGGTCCTGGCGGATGGGTTTCAAAATACGGTTTTCCTTGGGGAACGGGAGTGTTCCATCCAGCGGCGCTACCAGAAAATCATCGAGGAATCACCTTCTCCTGGCGTGGACCCTGAACTGCGGCAGCGCATGGGAAAAGCAGCCTGCGATCTGGCCCGCCAGGCAGGGTATACAAATGCCGGTACAGTGGAATTTGTGCTGGATCCCGCAGGCGCATATTATTTTCTGGAGATGAACACCCGGCTGCAGGTGGAGCATCCGGTCACGGAACTTGTCACCGGTCTGGACCTGGTGGAACTGCAGCTGCGCATCGCCGCCGGGGAGCACCTCCCCTTTGACCAGGCCGGCGTGCGGTTTACCGGCTGGGCCATGGAAGCCCGCATCTGCGCAGAGGATCCTGCCAGGGGCTTTACCCCGGCCACCGGCATGATTACCCGGTATGCCGAACCCCGTGGCGATGCCGTGCGGGTGGACAGCGGTGTGGACACAGGCAGCAAGATCGGGGTCCACTATGATTCCATGCTGGCCAAAGTCATCTGTCACGGCACAGACAGGGAGGATGCCCGTACCGGTCTGATCGAGGCCCTCAACGGATATCACATCGAAGGGGTGGTGACAAACATCGATTTTGCCAACAGTGTGCTGTGCCAGCCGGCATTTGCCGCAGGCGATCTTGACACCGGGTTTATCGACCGCCATTTTGACGGCCATCTTCCCCTGTCTCCTCCGGATGAACGACACCTGAAGCTTTCTGCCCTCACGGCTGCCCTGGTATATCACGTCCGTAACATCCTGGTCCGGGAATCGGTCAAATCCATGGTAACCCGCATCGGTGGGGGAAAAGGCACCACCAGTGCACATCACTATGTTGTCAAGTCTGAAACACAGGTGTATGAGATACAGATGGAAAAAGGGCTGGATGGAAAGCAGTGGATTATCTGTGTCAACCAGGACCGGATGGTGGTGGAATCTCCTGATTTCGAATTTTACCGCCGCCGCCTCAAGCTGAAAATCGATGGACTGTATCACCGTTTCCGGCTGCGCTACGACCGCTCTTTTTTCTGGATCGCCTTTTGCGGCCTCACCCGGTTGTTCGAGGTTTACCGCCCTGAAGAATGGGCGTTGATCCAGCATATGCCGGCACGGGATGAAGTACCGCCATCCAATGAACTGCTGTGCCCCATGCCAGGCCTGGTGGTGGATGTGCCGGTGAAAAAAGGGAATCATGTCACCCGGGGACAGAATCTGGTCACCCTGGAGTCCATGAAAATGGAAAGCAATGTGGCATCCCCTGTGGACGGCATGATTGCCGAGGTACTGGTAACGGCCGGGGATGCGGTCGAAGCAGGAGACGTGCTGGTACGGTTCATGAAAGATGAAGCCAGCGGCATTAATCCAAAACTGCAGGAAGGCTCAGGCGCCGTTCATAAATCGCTTTGACCGCGTCGGTCATCTCCTTGAAACGGTCAGGTGGCACCTGGGGTTTCTTCTCCTGCAGAGTCAGGCGGTGGACCTTCTGGCGCAGGGTGATATAGGCTTTCTGCAGGATGCCGCTTTCCTCACCGGAAATCAGGCCTTCACAGCTCAGCCCTTCCAGGAGCCGGACATTGTCGGTCCACACCGTGACATCCGGATACCGGGCCCCATGCCTGAGTGTCAGATACTGCACCAGAAACTCGATGTCCACAATGCCACCCAAGCCCTGTTTGAGGTCAAACATGCCGGGATCAGGTTTCAGACGCTGGGTGCGCATACGCTCGCGCATCTCTCTGACCGCCTGTTTGAGTGCATCTTCCAACCGGGGTGTGCACAGGATTTTCTGCCGGACGATACTGAACCTGTTGCGCAGAAATTTGTCGCCGGTAATAGGCCGGGCACGGATCAGGGCCTGGTGTTCCCAGGTCCAGGCCTGATTTTCCAGATACTCTTCAAATGCGTCTATGTGAGACACGATCATGCCTGCATCCCCGCCAGGCCGCAGCCGCATGTCTGCCCCGTACAGGGTGCCGGCCGGGGTGTGCATGGTCAGGGCATGGATGATGCGCTGGGCCAGATTGGCATAGAACCGAACAGTTTCAATGGACCGTTCTCCGCCCGCAGTATCCCCTGATTTCCCCTGATACAGAAACACCAGGTCCAGGTCGGACTTGTATCCCATTTCAAGCCCCCCCACCTTGCCGTAAGCCACGATGGCGAATCCGCAATGGTCGATGCCTTCTCCTGACAGATCAGGCGGGCATCCGTATCTGGTGGTGACAATATGCCAGGATATGCGCAGCACCTGGGCCAGAACTGTTTCCGCGATATAGGTGAGGTGATCACTGACCTTCATCAAAGGATAATTTCCGCTCACATCAGCGGCCGCCACCCGCAGGGTGTTGACTTGACGGAAAATATTCAGCTCCTCCAGAAGATACTCCAGGTCATGGGGATCGATCTTGGCCATCCGGGCAGCCATCTCCCTTTCCAATGCCCTTTTTTTCGGCGGCGCATACAAAGTGGCCGGGTGCAGCAGTTCATCCAGCAACACCGGATGGCTGGAAAGAAAAGAGATGATCCAGGTGCTTTTTGCAGCCAGGGTGACCAGGGTATCCAGGGCCTGGGTGTTTTCAATGAGCAAAGACAGATAGGTGGTCCTGCGCTCGATGGTGATAATCAGGTCCACCAGCCGGACCAGTACTGCTTCGCTGTCTTTGGCCTGACCCACTTTTTTCAGCAGCACCGGCACCAGCCGGGCCAGTTTTTTCCTGCCGGCCGGGGTGAGGCGCTGGGTATTGGGGTGTCCGGCCAGGGAACGGAGTATTGACAGAACCCGGCGGGAATCAGCATATCCGGCCACTTGGATGGCTTCCGGAGAAAACTGGGGATCGTTGATATTCATCCACATCTCTTTTAATTCTCTGGCACCCGCATCTTTGCGGTCATCTGCCTCCGTGACCAGCAGCTGGGAAAAATGGCCATGGACGCTAAAAAGAACCTGGTCCAGCCTTTCTTTGAACAGGCCGAAAGAATCAAATCCCATGGAAAGAGCCAGAATCTGTTGAAGATCAGGATGGTCCGGAATATCATGGGTCTGGAGATCCTGGTACTCCTGGAGCCTGTTTTCCACGGTGCGCAAAAACGTATACGCTCCCCTGAGATCATCCCGGGTGGCGGTATCGATACAGTCGTGGACCACCAGCTGGTCCAGGACCTGCATAATCCCCGGAGTCTGAAGAGCGGGCTCCACCCCTCCCCGGATGAGCTGGAACAGCTGGCCGAAAAACTCGATCTCCCGGATACCGCCCGCCCCCAGTTTGATATTGTTTTTCAACCGTGCATTTTTCACCTGCAGTGTAATGCGCTGTTTCATGTCCCGGAAAGAATCAAACGATCCATAATCAAAATATCGGCGGAAGATGAACCCGTTGAGATTATGGAGCAGCAGACGGCCGGCGGCCAGATCTCCTGCCACAGGGGCGGCCTTGATCATGGCATACCGTTCCCATTCCCTTCCCTGGACCTGATAATATTCCTCAAACGCATCTGTGCTCATGACCAGTGGTCCGCTTTCCCCAAAGGGCCGCAGCCGGGTATCCACCCGATAAAAATGGCTGCCGCCGAAGCCTGAAAAAAACGAGAGGAACTGCTTGCACAGACGGGTGAAAAAATCCAGGTTCGAGGTTTTGATCCGGCCGTCCAGCCAGGTGTCTCCTTCCTTGGGATACACAAAAACCAGATCGATGTCCGAAGAAAAATTCAGCTCCCCGGCCCCCAGTTTTCCCATGCCCAGAACCACCATCTGCTGGGTATGGCCGTGCCTGTCCATGGGGGTGCCGTGGGTGGTGCACAGTTTTTCATAAAGGAGATCAAGGGCGCATGAGATACAGGCCATGGCCAGGTGTGACAGATCGGACAGGGTTTCGGACAGACCTGCTTTGCCGGTCAAATCCCGCCAGGCGATGCGGATGATCTCCCGGCGCTTGAAATCCATCAGCAGTTTGCGTGCCTGGTCTGCATCGGTTTTAGCAGTGACCTGTGCGGCCCGGTCCGAATACCATCTCTGATTGCGGGCGGCGGCAAGATCCTTTGAAGCGGACAGATCATGGAGCATACCCGGATCCCTTGCCAGGCAGTCCGCCACAAAGTCACTGAACAAAAACACCCGGACCAGACCGGCCGGGTCCACATTCTTTGCATCCAGCCTTTGCCCGGATGTTTCAAGGCGGTCATAAAACCGGTCCAGCCGGGTCATCAAAAGGGTTTTAAGAGAAGGGGACAGACCGGGAAATACGGTATCGATCATCCGGGCATCGGGTTTGTCATCCATGGCACCGCCATACGTTTACATGTTGTTTTTTTCATACACGATTTTTCCAGTTTACATACATAATATCAACAGCGTATTTTATCAAGCCCCAGACAAACGCGCCCCCGGGGTCTGTCCATATCTTTAGACAATTGGCAGCCTACCCTGGAACGCCTTTATCGGTGGATCGGGTGCTGGATGCGATTCCTGATCCGGAAAAACATGTTGCCCATTTCCATTCAACCCGGGGATGGGGAATGGCAAATATACTGGCTGCCATGCAGGCCGTATTGCAAAATGAAATATAAGAAAACACCCACACGGACAGATTTTGGAACCCAGGATATTTTTCCAGCCAGAATTTTGAAAATCGTCATTACCGCCTTGCTAAAACGCTGTGTTTTATGATATTTATTGGAGCTTCAACAATGGAGCACGGCTGAGAAATATGATCCGGACAGGCCTTCGGATCCGTGATGTCAACATAAGGTGGAAAACAGGTAAACAAACAAGATGAAAGCATTATTAGCCCTGGAAGACGGCAGGACCTTTGCCTGCAGGAGCTTTACAGGACCAGGAGAAGCCCGCGGTGAAGTGGTTTTCAACACCAGTATGACCGGTTACCAGGAGATACTTACCGATCCTTCCTATTACGGCCAGATGGTAGCCATGACCTACCCGCTTATTGGCAATTACGGGGTAAATCCTGAAGATATCGAATCAAACCGCATTCAGGTGCCTGCGTTTATCGTAAAAGAATACCAGGATTATCCCAGCAACTTCCGGTCCAAAGGAACCCTGGCCGATTATTTGATCAAAGGCCATGTCCTTGGGATCGAAGATCTGGATACCCGGGCCCTGACCCGGCACATCAGAAAATCCGGGGCCATGCGGGCAGCCATCTCCACCTCAGACCTTGATCCTGATTCTTTGGTGAAAAAAGCCCGGCAGGTGCCGGCCATGCAGGGCAGTGACCTGGTGGCATTTGTGACCACGAAAAAACCCTATTTCTGGAAATACAACCAGCCGGATTATGTCGATGCCGACTCCCTGTCCAGCAACTTTGTGTGGCGGCACAGGGGAAAAAAGCTCTCTGTGGTGGCCCTGGATTTCGGTATTAAATACAATATTATCCGTTGCCTGGAACGGGCCGGATGCGAAGTATTGACAGTACCGGCAAAAACATCTGCTGCCGTCATAAAAAAATTGCAGCCTGACGGTATTTTTCTGTCCAACGGGCCTGGAGATCCGGAACCGGTGACCTATGCAGTGGACACCATAAAGCAGCTGCTGGGATTTGCCCCGATTTTCGGGATCTGCCTAGGGATGCAGCTGCTGGGAATGGCCATGGGCGGAAAAACCCTGAAAATCAAATTCGGCCACAGGGGGGCCAACCAGCCTGTGAAAAACCTTGCTACAGGCAAGGTGGAAATCACGGCTCAGAACCATGGCTTTGCCGTGGACTTAAACAGCCTCAAGGACAACGTTTCTGCTTTGACCCATATCAATCTCAATGAAGATTCCCTGGAGGGAATTCACGATAAAACCCTGAAAGCCTTTGCCGTGCAATACCATCCCGAAGCCTCCCCCGGCCCCCATGATGCTGCCTATCTTTTCAACCAGTTTGCCAAAGTGATGACCCATGCCAAAGCGTAATGATATCAAAAAAATTCTGATCATCGGAGCCGGCCCCATTATCATCAGCCAGGCCTGCGAATTTGACTACTCCGGCACCCAGGCCTGCAAAGCCCTGAAAGAAGAAGGCTTTGAAGTCATTCTCATCAACTCCAATCCCGCCACCATCATGACCGACCCGGAAACCGCCGACCGCATCTACATTGAACCGGTCACCCCGGACACCCTGTGCAAGGTGATCAGGGCGGAGCGGCCGGATGCGGTGCTGCCCACACTGGGGGGGCAGACCGCCCTGAACACCGCCATTGAGGCGGCCAAAACCGGTATATTTGAAGAGTATAATGTGGAGATGATCGGTGCCTCCATTGAAGCCATCAACAAGGCTGAAGACAGAGAGCTGTTCCGCAATGCCATGAACAAGATCGGCCTGCGTATTCCCAAGAGCGGATTTGCCCACAACTTTGCAGAAGTGGAAGCAGTTGCCCAAAAAATCGGGTTCCCTTTGATTGTCCGGCCCAGTTTTACCCTGGGCGGCACCGGCGGCGGGGTAGCCTATAATGCCGAAGAGCTGAACCGTGTGGCCAAATCCGGCCTGGACGCCTCGCTCATCAACCAGATCCAGCTGGAGGAATCGGTGCTGGGGTGGAAGGAATATGAACTGGAGGTGATGCGGGACCATGCCGACAATGTGGTCATCATCTGCTCCATCGAGAATGTGGATGCCATGGGGGTCCACACCGGTGACTCCATCACCGTGGCCCCGATCCAGACCCTGTCGGACAAGGAATACCAGGTGCTGCGGGATGCCTCCATTGCCATCATCCGAGAGATCGGTGTGGACACCGGCGGCTCCAATGTGCAGTTTGCCGTGAACCCGGAAAACGGGGATGTGATCGTGGTGGAGATGAACCCCAGGGTGTCTCGAAGTTCGGCCCTGGCCTCCAAGGCCACCGGTTTTCCCATTGCCAAGATAGCTGCCAAGCTGGCGGTGGGGTACACCCTGGATGAAATCCCCAATGATATTACCGGCGAAACCATGGCCTGTTTTGAACCGTCCATAGATTATTGTGTGGTGAAAATTCCCAGGTGGACCTTTGAAAAATTTCCCGAAGCACAGGATGTGCTCACCACTGCCATGAAGTCTGTGGGAGAAACCATGGCCATCGGCCGGACCTTTAAGGAGG
>JAIPDY010000118.1 GCA_021737445.1 Desulfotignum sp. | reverse complement strand
GAGATGCCCCTGGGAAAATACCCGTTGAGCTCATCATGGGCGCTGGTCTGGTCGGTGATCACATCCGGGATAAATCCTTTTTCCATCATGGCGGGCAGCACATCCCCCACATTGGCGCACAGCCCTATGGACAGGGGACGGCGTTGATCTGCTGCCTGCTTTGCCATGGCAAGGGCCTGGTCCAGATCAGGGGCCGCAACATCCAGGTAGCGTTTTTCCAGCCGTCTGGCAATGCGGGAGGGATCGATCTCGATGCACAGGGCAACACCATTGGCCATGGTCACAGACAGGGGCTGGGCCCCGCCCATGCCGCCAAGGCCTGCAGTGACCACGATTTTGCCGGTGAGATCAGCACCATAGTGTTTTTGGCCCAGGGCGGCAAAGGTCTCATAGGTGCCCTGTAAAATGCCCTGGGTGCCGATATAGATCCAGGATCCGGCGGTCATCTGGCCGTACATGATCAGCCCTTTTTTGTCCAGTTCATGGAAATAGTCCCAGTTGGCCCAGTGGGGGACGATGTTGGCGTTGGCAATGAGCACCCGGGGGGCGGTGGTGTGGGTTGTCAGCACGCCCACAGGCTTGCCCGACTGCACCAGCAGGGTTTCATCGTTTTCAAGATCCAGCAGGGTTCTGACAATGGCATCAAAGCAGTCCCAGTTTCTGGCTGCCTTGCCCAGTCCCCCATAAACAATGAGTTGATCCGGATTTTCCCCGTTGTCCGGGTCCAGGTTGTTGCACAGCATGCGCAAGGTTGCCTCCTGGTACCAGCCTTTGCAGTGGAGCTGGCTGCCCCTGGGGGCTCTCACCGGCCGGGGTTTGCCGCAGCCGATTTTAAGTTCCTTTAACAGTTTTTCCCTGGGGTCCATTTTTTTTCCTCCTGACGGTGTTGACTTTTATGTGTGGATTGGCTACTACTTGTCTATACAAGTATAGATAGGAAGTCAAGGTTTTTTAGCCAAATGTCTCCTTATCTTAATTTTTCAACCGTTGTTCAATTGTTCAATGACGGTAACAATTATATTGTTCAGGATATGTTTTGGAAAAACCAGCGCGCCCCCGGGCATTGTATGAACAGATCAAGCAGCAGATCACAAGAGAGATTGATGCGGGCCGCCTGAAACCTGATGACAAGGTGCCATCGGAAACCCGGCTGGCAAAAGCGTTCAAAGCCTCCCGCATGACAGCCAACCGGGCGTTGAAAGAGCTGACAGAAGAGGGCCGCATCATCCGGATTCAGGGGGTGGGCACTTTTGTGGCCCGGCCCAAGCCGGATGCGGCCCTGCTGGAGATCAGGAGCATTGCCAGGGAAATCGCTGACTGGGGCGGGATCCATTCCTGTGAGGTCCTGCTGCTGGCAAAAGAAACAGTGACCCCTGATATCGGGGAAAAAATGGACCTGGCTCCGGGCACGGATCTGTTTCATTCCATCGTCCTTCACAAAGACCGGGGGGTGGGGGTGCAGTATTCAGAGCGCTTCATCAACCCGGCAGTGGCCCCGGATTACCTGGCACAGGATTTTGTACAGATCACCCCCAGTGATTACCTGCTGCAGGTTGCCCCGGTCCAGGAGGCGGAGCATGTGATCGAAGCGGTGCGGTGTCCTTTTCATGTGCGCTCTCACCTGCAGATCAGTGCTGCCGAACCCTGCCTGTGCCTGACCCGGCGCACCTGGTCCTTTGACCGGGTGGCCACATTCAGCACCATGATTTCGCCGGGTTTCCGGTATAAACTCAAGGGAAAATTCAACAAAAGGGTAAGCCAATGAACAAGACCATTGTGGTAAACGGAAACGGTTTTCAACTGGAAGACCTGGTGGATATTGCCAGAAACGGCAAAGATATCGCCATTGCCGAATCCTCCAAAGACCGGATCAACAAGGCCCGGACCCTGGTGGACAGATGGGTGAACAATGGGGAGCGCATCTACGGGGTTACCACCGGTTTCGGGGCCCTGTCCGATGTGACCATCTCCCTGGCAGACACAAAGCGGCTCCAGAAAAAAATTTTGTTTTCCCATGCTGCGGGCATGGGGCGGGAGATGGAAGCGGATGTGGTCCGGGCCATGATGGCACTGCGGATCAATGATTTTTGCCGGGGCAATTCCGGGCTGCGGCTTGAGACCATCCAGATGCTGGCAGAGATGCTCAACAGCGGCATTGTGCCGGTGGTTCCGGAAAAAGGCTCTGTTGGGGCCAGCGGGGATCTGGTGCCCATGGCCCACCTTTCCCTGGTGATGATCGGCGAAGGCGAGGCTTTTGTGGACGGCATCCGCATGTCCGGTGCCAAAGCTTTGGCATCCCGGTCCCTGGCACCTCTGGAACTTGCGGCCGGAGAAGGCCTGGCCCTGATAAACGGTACCCAGTTCATGATCGCTTTAGGGTGCCTGGCCCTGCATGATGCCTTAAACCTGTGCAAGCATGCGGATATTGCCGCATCCATGAGCCTGGAAACCCTTATGGGTACCAGAACCGCCTTTGATTCCAGGATTCATGAGGCACGGCCCCACCAGGGCCAGATCATGGCGGCCCAAAATATGCTGAAAATCACGGAAAATTCGGAAATCATCTCTTCCCACGAGGACTGCTCACGGGTCCAGGATGCCTATACCCTCAGGTGTTCTCCCCAGGTCCACGGGGCTTCCTGGGATGCGTTTGCATATGTGGACAAGGTGATCCGGGTGGAGATGAACGCGTCCACGGAAAATCCCTTGATCTTTCCTGAGTCGGAAGAGTTTTTATCCGGCGGCAATTTCCACGGGCAACCCCTGGCCCTGGCCTGTGACTTTTTAGGGATCGCCATTGCCGAGCTGGCCAATATCTCAGAGCGGCGCATCGAACGCCTGGTAAACCCATATCTGTCCGGTCTGCCCGCATTTCTGGTGGAGGACGGGGGGCTCAATTCCGGGTACATGATCGCCCAGTATGCGGCCGCAGCCCTGGTGTCTGAAAACAAGGTGCTGGCCCATCCCGCATCCGTGGATTCCATCCCGACCTCTGCCAACAAGGAGGACCATGTATCCATGGGGGCGGTGGCTGCCAGAAAATGCCGGGATATTGTGGAAAACGCCGAAGATGTCATTGCCATCGAGCTTTTGTGCGGGGCCCAGGCCATTGACCTGTTCACCAATATCAAGGCAGGGGACGGCACCCTGGCAGCATATAACACCATCCGGCAGCAGGTGGATTACATGAAAGAGGACCGGCTGCTGTCCGCAGACATTGCAACAATCAAACAGATGCTCAAAGAAGGGGCTATTGTCCGGGCCGTGGAAGCGGCAGTGGGCAAACTGTATTAAAGCGGCAAATGCGGCAATCGTCAGACATGGTCCACAGGCGTTGGCCGCAGGCGGGCAGGGGCCTGGCGTATAAAATAGGAATCGGTCATGCCGGAGATGAAATCCCGCACCATCTGCGAAGGCGAATGGGTCTGGCAGTAGGTTTCGGACATGTCTGCCAGAAACCGGGTAAAGATGGCAGATGACCGGTTCTCTTTTTCCAGATCATCCAGGTACCGGTAAAACAGGTGTTCATATATGGTGCTGATGGACCCCAGGTGCTGCTTGATGGCCGGGTTTTTGTATATATGGCTGTAATTGAAATCTTTGAGTGCCTCCAGGGCCTGGCCGGTTTCTTTAGAAAATCCCACAAAGGGCTGGTCCAGGCTGGTTGCGATCAGATCGGTCACCAGGGTGAACACAATGGTGCCGTTGGTGGTGCCCAGTGTTGTGCGGCACAGATCCGGGATCTGGTCTCTTTTTACCAGCTCCAGGCGGATACCGTCCTCCAGGTCCCGGCCGATGTAGCTGATGGTGTCGGCCATGCGCACCACGCATCCCTCCAGGGTCATGGGAGCAAAGCCTGCCCGTTCTTTTTTGTGAAACGATCTGATCATCTGGTCCAGATCGGCAAAGGTCCGCTGCCCATGGGGTGCCAGCTGTTGGATATGGGTTTCCCCGTCATGGCACATGATGGCATCCAGGGTCTGGAGGCTCAGGTTCCATCCGCTGCCTTTGCGTTCAATTTTATCCAGAAACTGGAGGCTCTGGACATTGTGGTGGAAATATCCGGCCCCGCAGGCATGGGTCAGTCTGGATAAAAACCGCTCTCCATCATGGCCGAACGGGGGATGGCCGATGTCATGCCCTAAGCTGGCCGCTTCGATCAGGTCCTGGTTGAGCCCCAGGTACCGGCCGATGGTTCTGGCCACCCGGGACAACAGCTGCACATGCAGGACCCGGTGGGTGAGATGATCGTTTTGGATCAAAGAAAATACCTGGGTTTTGTCGATGTACCGGGTAAAGGCCAGAGAGTTGAGTATCCGGTCCGCATCCTGGCTGAACGCCTGGCGGTATTCATTGTGTGCCAGTTTTTCCGGATGCCGCCTTACAGCAGACCGGGAAAGGCAGGCCAGGGAGTGCAATGATTCCTGTTCCCTGCGGTTCAAAAGATGCTGCAGATCCCTGGCTTTTTTCAGGCGGTCATCCACTGATACACCATCTAAAGCTGTTTCACGATATTGTCCACCACCTTGCCAAAGGCCTTGGTAAAAGGGGTTTCTTTGTCCTGAAACATGATGGGCACTCCCTGGTCCCCGGAAATCACCACACCGGTGTCAAAGGGAATGCATCCCAGAAAGGCTAACCCCTGCTCTTTGGCGGTTCTTTCACCGCCCCCGTTCATGAACAGATCAATGGGCTCATTGCAGTGGGGGCACATGAACCCGGACATGTTTTCCACAATCCCCAGGGTTTTGAGCTTCACTGTTTTGCAAAAAGAGATCGATTTTCTGATGTCTGCCAGGGCCACTTCCTGGGGGGTGGTCACAATTACGCCCAAAGCTTCAGGAATGGTCTGGACAACGGTGAGGGGCTCATCTCCGGTTCCGGGGGGCGCGTCAATGATCAGGAAATCCAGTTCTCCCCAGTCCACCATGCCTACAAACTGCTGGATCATGCCGGCTTTGGCAGGGCCCCGCCAGATGATGGCCTGGTCTTTGTCCTGCATCAGTGCCTGGACAGACACCACCTTGAGGTTGTCATTGATCTGTTTGGGCACAAGGCGCTGCTGGTCAGGGGTGATATCCAGCAGTTCGGTGAGTCCCAGCATCTGGGCGATGGACGGCCCGTGCACATCCACATCCATGAGCCCTGTCTTGTATCCCTTTTTTGACAGCACCGCTGCCAGGTTGGCTGATACACTGCTTTTGCCCACGCCGCCCTTGCCTGAGAGTACAAAAATCTTGTGTTTGATCCTGGCCAGAGATGCCTTGATCATCGCCTGCTGTTCCTGCTGTTTTCTGGCCATATCATTACCCTGGGAAGGACATCCCTGGGGTTTTTTTGCCTTGTCTACACTGTCGTGAATCATTGTATTATGTATCTCCTTTTGAGATGTTCATGGTTGCGGGTTTGATTGTTATGGTTGAACCACATCTAATAATTGTCATGATCCGGTTTGTGTCAACTGGAAAACCGATTCTTTTACCGGCATGTCGGGCCAGAACCGGGTGATGGTGATATGGGCACTGCGGGATTTGCCGTCGGTGATGGTCAGGTCCACCGGAATCTGCCGGTTATCCATGATATCAAAAGCATGGTAATGTATCTCATATTTAATCGTATCATTTCTGTCCAGAAGTCTGAGCATAAAAATGGGCTGGTCCGGCGCCAGAACCAGTTCCTGTAGACTGGATGCAAAATTTTTGCGTACCCGGATCCGGGACCTGTCTTTGGGTGGAAACCAGGCATCATCAAACTGGCGGACCGGGATCTGTCCCAGCAGCAGGCAGATCAGGTCGGTCAGTTTCAGGGGCACCTGGGTGTAGGGTTCCAGGTCCGGATCATTTGATGCCGGTGTATGGGGTTTGTGCCGGCCGGTATGGGAAAGAAAGGTGACCCTGTCACCGTCGGCAATAATGGTTTCCACGGGATGACCCGACATGGTGAAGGTGATGCGCAGCCGGTTGGGAGCCTTGGCTGCCCAGGCGATCTGAAAGATCTGCACCCCGGCTGAAGATTTAAGGCGCACCTTTCCTGTGCCTTTGCTGGTTAAAATGTTCCGGTTCATGGATTTGAGGATTTGGGCAGACTGCCACGCTGTTTTGTCCTGGGACGGATCGGTCCGGGGCCTTTGCAGTCCGCACCCGGACAGGCAGATGAATGAAACAACAAACACAAAAAACAAGGCAGAGGATGGTCTCATGGGTCTGTGGAATCTGATTTTCCGGCATCAGTTTTATGTAGCTGCTGTTCAAGGGCTTTGATCTTTTTTTCCACCTGCAATGCCAGGCCGGCATCATCTTCTTTGGCATTGGCCAGCGATTTTTGGTAAACTGCCAGAGCTTCTGCCAGGCGACCGGTTTTGACATATGCATCTGCCAGGTGGCTGGCAATGATGGATTCAAATGATGTCAGCTCGGCTGCCTGTTCCAGGTAGCCAACCGCTTTTTCATATTTTTTTTGTTGGAAATAAACCCATCCCAGACTGTCCATGATATAGCCGTCGTCCGGTTTGAGGTCCAGGGCTTTTTTTATCAGGGTCTCGGCCCGGTCCAGGTGTATCCCCAGATCAGCATAGGTATAGCCCAGATAATTGAGGGCTGAGGCATCATCCGGATCAAGGCGGATGATTTTTTTCATGGTGGCAATGCAGGCATCCTTTTGCCCGGCCTTGTCCTGGACCGTACCCAGCCGGAACAGCAAAGATGTGTTTTCCGGTGCATCAGCCAGTCCTTTTGAGAGCAGGGCCACCGCTTTTTCCAGATCCCCCTCTTTTTCATAAAATGCGGAAAGATAGGAGATGATGTCAATATCTTTGGGGTTTTTATCATGGTGATGTTCAAGAAAGGCCACAGCTTTTTCTGTCTGGCCCATCTCCCGGTATAAAAATCCGATGGTCAGAAGGGTTTTTTTGTACTGGGGATGGGCAGGGCTTACCTTGAGATAATGCTGGATGGCCTGGTGGGGGTTATTGCTGGATTCATAAGCCATCCCTAAAAAAAAATTGAGGTTGTCATTGTCCGGATCTGTTTTTTCCAGCCGGGAAAACACAGTCACTGCATCTTCATACCGTTTTTGTGAAATAAAAAGATCCACCGCCGTCATGATCAGCCTGGAATTTTGCCGGGCTTTTTTGCCCAGCTCAGTGAAAAGATATTCTGCCTTGTCGATCTGTTCTGTTTTGTGGTAGAGCAGCGCCATCTCCAGCAGAGCCTGGTCATTTTCCGGTTCAATTTCCAGAATCTGTTCATAAATTCCCATGATTTTTTCATGGTCCGCTTTGCCGGCCTGTTTTTTTTGCTCCCGAAGAATGTCCACAAGCCGGAACCGGGGTTCCACCAGATCCGGCTCCAGACGGATCGATTGTAAAAATGCCTGTTGCGCAGCCTTGTAATTTCCTGAAAGAAAATGGGCTTCACCCAGATAAAAATGGGCAACATAATATTTTGGCAGCCGGGCTGTCATCTGCTCAAACAGGTCCAGGGCCTCGGGGAGCTGCTGGTTTTCCATGTAAATTCTGCCTAAGCGCAGGTAGGTTTCTTTGTTTTCCGGGTCCAGTTCCAGGATCTGCCTGAGCAGGTGACGCAATTGGTCTTCCTGGCTGCTGTCTTTTTTCAGGTGCACCAGCATGAGCAGATTTTCCACATCCTCAGGGTTCTGTTCCACCAGGGCCTGCGCCAGAGCAAGGGCTTTTTCCTCCTGTCCCAGTTCAAGATGCAGCCTGATCAGGTCCCGCCGTAAAAACGAGGATTCAGGGTCGGTAGCAATGGCTTTTTCAAGGAGTGCAATGGCCGGCTCAATCTGATTTTGCCGGCGAAGGATCAGGGATTTGAGATAATAATACCTGGCAGACACCCGGGGTTCAGATACAGGTGTGCCGTCCTGTGCCATGTCCGGCAGTGTCGTCTGGGCTACAGGAACCTGCCGGATCTGGTGGTTGCACCCTGATACGCACAGGATTGTCATCAATATCAACAGGATATGAATCATTACAGTTTGCTTAGAAAAGGTCATCATCTGTTTTGTCACTTTACTGGGTATGATCGTACATGTCGAAGTCCGGCATATCTTTTTTAAAAAAAGTTTTCATTTTTTTTAAGATATTGTTTTCAATCTGCCGCACCCGTTCTCTGGATATATTGTATTGTTCTCCGATTTCCTGGAGAGTCTGGGGAGAATCTGAGAAAATGCGCCGTTCAAAAATTTCCATCTCTCTGTCATTTAGCGTGAGTTTGAAGTCAATGACCTTGGTGTGCAGGATATCCTCTATCTCTTTTTTTGCCATCTGGTCTTCAGAAGAATCTGAATCCATGTTGATGAACTCAATCCGTTCGGTGTTGGAATCGTTTTTCAACGGTTCATCCAAAGACAGATCCCAGTTGGCCAGGCGCTGGTCCATGTCTACCACCTCTTTTTCAGTCACCCCCAGGCGTTCGGATAAAAGCTTGGGTTTGGGATCAAACCCCTGCTCGATGAGGAGCTGCTTTTCTTTTTTCAAACGGAAGAACAGTTTGCGCTGACCCTGGGTGGTGCCGATTTTGACCATGCGCCAGTTATCCATGATGAATTTGAGGATATAGGCTTTGATCCAGAATGAGGCATAATAGGAAAATTTTACATTTTTATAGGGGTTGAATTTTTTAACAGCCTGCACAAGGCCGATGTTTCCTTCCTGGATCAGGTCCAGAAGATTCTGCATCCAGATCCGCTGGAATTCAAGTGCGATTTTGACCACCAGCCGCAGGTTGGAGGTGGTCATGATATAGGCGGCTTCCTGGTCTCCTTCTTCCTGGATGCGCTGGCCCAGTTCGATCTCTTCTTCCCGGGTCAGCAGCTTGTACCGGTTTATTTCATTCAGATAACTCTGGATCGGATCGGATTTGACCAGTGCTTTTGAACTGGATACTCTTGTCTTTGACACCGGAAGAAGAAAATCTTTTTTGGTCAGCCTTTTTTTATCTGTATCAAAAAGACTCTGATCTGTTTTGTTTGTCATTCAATGACCCTTCAGCATGCAAAAGATGTATAAAAAAATTTATTATACCATTATCAGGGTTGGTGTTAAAGCAATAAATTTTTGCAAACCAGATATTAACAAACATTTGGTTCTCAGCATTTTTTGCTGGACTTTTTTGGGTCTTTCTGTTAAAAGATCCATCTGTTGCGCCTGTAGCTCAGCTGGATAGAGCAACGGACTTCTAATCCGTAGGCCACAGGTTCGAATCCTGTCAGGCGCGCCACTCTTCAAAAAGGGTGTTGAAACCGTTCAAAATTTGACCGGTTTATAAATCTTCTTCATTTTTCAATAATGTGTTTTTCAGGTTTTGTGTTGTTTGAAGTGTCAGATTCTCGCCTGATTCTGTGTTTTTGACCTGTGTGACATCATCACTTTTTGGTCCTTGTATGTAATTCAGGCAATACTCCAACAGTCCGATTCAATCAGACTCTGAAAAACGCTTCTACAGTATGCTTTTTGGGTTATCCTGTGGCGGCAAACAACTCCATTTGTTCAG
>JAIPDY010000117.1 GCA_021737445.1 Desulfotignum sp. | reverse complement strand
GGATGTCATGAAAAAAAAGTTGATGGTTTTGGGATGCATGGTGCTTTTACTGGTGTTTGTTTCAGTCGCCTGGGCAGAGGAAGGGGTGACTGATACGGAAATCCATATCGGTCAGTGGGGCCCCCAGACCGGTCCGGCAGCTGCCTGGGGATCCGTGGCCCGGGGCACAGGGGATTATTTCAAGTGGATCAATGCCAACGGCGGGATCCATGGCCGCAAAATCGTGTATCACATGTTTGATGACGGGTATAACCCGGCAAAAACCAAGGCCGGGGTCAAAGAACTCCAGGAAGGTACCGGGATTTTTGCCTGGGCATCAGGAGTGGGAACATCCCCTGGCCTGGCGGTCAAGGATTATCTCATGGAAAGAAAAGTGCCCTGGGTGGGGCCGGCAGCCGGGTCCCTGCACTGGGTTTCTCCGCCTGAAAAATACCTGTTTGCAGTGTATCCGCTGTATTACAACGAAGCCCGGGCCCTGGTGCGGTATGCAATTGAAACCATGGGCAAAAAACGGGTGGCCGTGGCCTATCTGAATGATGAATACGGCAAGAACGGCCTGCGGGGCGCCATGGAGGAAGTGGAGGCCCATGGTATGGAGATTGTTGCTCAGGTGCCTGTGGAAAAAAGTGACTCTGACATGAAACCCCATGTGATGAAGTTGAGAAAATCAGATGCAGACATGGTGCTGCTGTGGACCACAGTAAGCCATGCGGTGCGTATCGTGGGCACGGCCAAAGCCATGAATTTTTCCCCCCAGTTCATGAGTACCAGTACCTGCTCGGATTTTCCCCTCATGAACCATATCTCCAAGGGCCTGTGGGAAGGGGTGATCTGCGCTACTTTTGGAGAGCTTCCTGATTCAGATCATCCCAAAATGCAGTTGTATAAAAAAGAGGTGTTTGAGCAGTTTGCTTCCAAAGATGAGCGCTGGGGAATGTTTTATGCCGCCGGCATTATTTTTATTGAGCCCATGGTTGAGGCGCTGAAAAATGCAGGCCCTGACCTGACCCGGGAAAAATTTGTGGCGGAGATGGAAAAAATACAAGGGTTCAAAGGCATCGGACCTGAGATCAATTTCAAGCCCTTTGACCCGGATGATATGTACAGCCGCCAGGGTACCAGGCAGACCTTTCTGGTGCAGTGCCTGGCTGACGGCAAAGCAGAAAAACTCACCGACTGGATCACTCTGGAATAGATTTGACCGTCTCCTGCCGGTGTTCTGCCGGCAGGGGACTTTTTGACCCTGACACTGGAGTCTGCATCTTTATGAAATCCAACTTTTTGACTGTGTCCAACCTGTTCATATCTTTTGGCGGTATCAAAGCGTTGCAGGATATCAGTTTTACCATGAAAAAAGGTGAGATTTTTTCGGTGATCGGTCCCAACGGGGCCGGCAAAACCACCCTGTTCAACTGCATATCCGGGCTTTATCAGCCCGACACCGGGAGCATCCGGTTTGAAAAAACTGCTATTGAGAAAAAAAAGCCGGATGTGATTGCCCGGCTGGGAATTGCCAGAACCTTTCAGAACATTGAGCTGTTTTCCCATATGAATACCATGGAAAATATCATGCTGGGACGTCATATCCATATGCGCACCGGCCTTTTTAGGGGGATGTTCATGTGGGGCCGTCGCTCTTTTGCAGCAAAAGAGGAGATCAGTCACAGGGAAAAAGTGGAGCAGATCATTGATCTTCTGGAGTTGCAGACCGTCAGAGATATCCCTGTGGGGGCGTTGCCCTACGGCACCCAGAAGCTTATCGAGCTGGCCCGTGCCCTGGCCCTGGAGCCTAGGTTGCTGCTTTTGGACGAACCCTGTGCCGGCATGAACCAGGAGGAAAAACAGGATATGATCTTCTGGATCAAGGATATCCAGGATGACCTGGGAATCACCATTCTGCTCATTGAGCATGACATGAAACTGGTCATGGATATCTCCGACCGGGTTCTGGCCATCAATTTCGGCCGGAGTGTCACCCTGGGTACACCCCGGGCGGTACAGCAGAACAAAGAGGTGCGCAAAGCCTATATTGGAGAGGAGGAGCAGGATGTCCCATCTGCTGGCGGTCAAGAATATTGAGACTTACTACGGCTTGGTCTATGCCATCCGGGGGGCATCCTTCACTGTGGATGAGGGCAGCATCACAGCTATCCTGGGAAACAACGGGGCAGGCAAATCCACCATACTCAAAACCGTCATGGGACTGATCGAGGACCAGCCTGACAAGGGTGCCATCGAATATGACGGCATTCCAATCCAGGGATGGGACACAGACAGGATCGTGCGGCAGGGCATTGCCTATGTACCGGAGGGCAGGGAAATTTTTGAGGAGCTCACTGTCCTGGAACATCTGGCCATGGGAGCCTTTACCAGGAGAGGCCGGGCCGGGGTCAAACAGGACATGGAACAGGTGTTTGCCTATTTCCCGGTGCTGGAGAAACGGACCCATCAATGGGCCGGGACCCTATCAGGCGGTGAACAGCAGATGCTGGCCATGGGCCGGGCTCTGATGCTCAACCCGAGGCTGTTGATTCTGGATGAACCCTCCCTGGGGCTGTCCCCCATTCTGGTAAAGGAGATTTTTTCCATCATCCAGCAGATCAACAAAAAAGGCACCACCATCCTGCTGGTGGAGCAGAACGCCCGCATGGCTTTGTCCATCTCCCATACCGGCCTGATTCTGGAAAACGGCCGGTTTGTGATGAAAGGCAGGTCCCAAGATCTTTTAAAAGACAAGGATGTACAGGAGTTCTACCTGGGCATTAAATCAGAAACATCTGCCAAAGGGTACCAGAGATGGAAACGCAAAAAAGCATGGCGATGAACCAGGCATGTTTGCAGACCGTGCCCCGGGTATTTTCCCGGACGGTGGAAAAGAACCGGGAAAAAACCGCCCTGCGGTATAAAAAACTGGGGTTGTGGCATGACGTCTCATTTGACCGGTTTTATGATCAGGTAAAAAAAGCCGGCTGTGCATTGATCTCCATGGGATTTGAAAAAGGGGATACCGCCTGTATCATTGGTGACAATGCCGTGGAATGGGTGGTGGCTGATCTGGGTATCCAGTGTGTGGGTGGTGTGTCTGTGGGGATTTATGCCACCAATGCCTGGGAACAGGTGGCGTATGTGGTGACCCACAGTGACGCGAAATTTCTGTTTGTGGAAAATGAAGAACAGCTGGATAAATGGCTTAACTTCAGGGAGCAGACACCCAGTCTCAGGCAGGTCATTGTCTGGGATACCCGGGGCCTGACCCGGTTTTCCGATCCCATGGTCACAACGTTTGACGATCTGCTGGCAAAGGGGGCAGAATTTCACCGAAAACATCCGGACCGGTTTGCCCGAAAAAGAGACCAGGTGACGTCTGATGATACCGCTGTCATCATCTATACGTCAGGCACCACCGGCCCGCCCAAAGGGGCCATGCTGTCCCACGGCAACGTCACCTGGATGGCCGATGCCGTGGCTGCCGTCAACCAGGTGTATGACACCGACCAGGTGTTGTCCTTTCTGCCGTTGTGCCATATTTTTGAGCGGCTGTTCACCGTGTTCATCCAGATCCGGTATGCCTATACCGTCAACTTTGTGGAAAAGCCGGACACAGTGATGCAGAACATGATGGAGGTGTCCCCCACAGTGGGATATGCCGTGCCCAGGATATGGGAAAAATATTATTCCAATGTGATGATCAAGATGGCGGATGCTGACTGGTTCAAGCGGGCCGTGTTCAGATCTGCCCTGAAAATCGGGGAACGCCGGGCCGACTGTGTGATGCATTTTAAACCGGTCTCTTTCGGGTTGCAGTGCCTGTTCTGGCTGGCGAATCTGGCGGTGTTCAGAAAACTCAAAGAACGGCTGGGGTTTGAACGGATCCGGGTGGCGTATTCCGGTGCTGCTCCTATTTCCCGGGATGTGCTGCGCTTTTTCCAGTCCATCGGCATGAACCTGATTGAAGGGTATGGCCAGACCGAAGGCACCGGGGTCACCACCCTGTCCCCGGAAGGCCGGGTGAAGTTCGGCACAGTGGGGCAGGCACTGCCCGGCACAGACATTAAAATTGCCGAAGACGGAGAGATCCTGGTGAAATCCCCGGGTGTGTTTAAGGGGTATTACAAGGGGGAGGATGCCACATCCCTTACCATCCGGGATGGCTGGCTGCTCACAGGAGATGTGGGTGAACTGGATGCAGAAGGTTTTTTAAAGATCACAGACCGGAAAAAAGATATCATTGTCACGGCCGGGGGTAAAAACATCACCCCCCAGTACATCGAAAACAAGCTCAAGGCCTCTGTCTATATCAATGATGCCGTGGTCATAGGGGACCGCAGAAAATATCTGACCTGCCTGATCATGATCGATGAGGACAATGTGGCCAAGTATGCCCAGGACCACAAGATTCAGTTTTCCACTTACCGGGATCTGACCAAAAGCCGGGAAGTGGTGGATCTGATTGACAAAGAGGTGAAAGCCGTGAACCAGACTTTGGCCCGGGTGGAAAATATCCGAAAATTCACAATCCTGCCCAAGCGCCTGTATGAGGAGGACGGGGAGGTCACCCCCACCATGAAGATCAAGCGCAAGATCGTCCATGAAACCTTCAAAGAGTTCATCGAAGCCATGTATTAATAACCCACAGAGGTCAGACAGTGAATTTTGACCCCTGTGGTGTCCTATTTTGACGCCGGGTAGCCGGCCCTGGTCACTTCAGCCACGGCCTGATCCACGAGATGGTCCTCTTTGACAGAAAAAGAGGCTTTTTTCTTTGAAAGATCCACAACCACATCAGAGATGCCGGCAATATTTTCCAGGGTTTTTTTAACCATGCCCGAGCAGTGGCTGCAGCTCATGTTTTCAACATTGATGGTGACGCTGGTCATAATTTGTTCTCCTTTTTTTATTGTCTGCATATCCTGCAATCTTTGCAGTTGATCATGGGACAGGCAGCAGACTGTTTTTTTTGCCCGGCCCGGTGCCATTCTTTTACAAGAAACTGTCCGGATATGCCCTGGTCCAGAAAATCCCATGGCAGGGCAGGGATGTCAGAAAGGTGGCTGCCGGTATCACTTGGTTCCGGCATTGGGGGCGGCAGCTTCCGGTTATATATTATTTGCCGGCAATAGGTCTGGTGAAGCCTGAATGCGTAGGCCCAGCCATGTTTATATGCGGTTTCCAGAACATCTGCGGTCTTTTTATCTCCTAAAGACAGAATAGCACTGATTCTGGCGGTTTTCAAAGAGGAGATATTCACCGTGACATTGGAAATTTTTTTGAGACCCTGGCGGATGATGCCGGCCCGATGCCTGAGGGTGTCATCATCTGCCAGGGCAATCCATTGGAAAGGGGTGGCCGGCTTGGGGACAAAGGGGTTGATGCTCAGGGTTATGGTGCCCATGCGTTTTTGTTTTCTGGACGCTTTTAAAAACAGTTCCTTGATTTCCCGGGTAAGGGTGACGATGGCGGTGACATCTGCATCGGTTTCAAAAGGAAGTCCGATCATGAAATAGAGCCGCAGATTCAATATATTTTTTTCCACCAGTTTTACAACGGCCTGGAAAATATCCTGCCGGGTCATCTGCTTGTTGATGATGCGGCGCATGCGCTCAGATCCGGCTTCCGGAGCTATGGTGGCGGTTTTGACCCGGGCGTGTGACAAAAGATCAATTGTTTGATCATCCAGCTTGTCGGCCCGCAAAGAGGAAAAAGATAACGAAAAACCTTTCTGCCGGCCATATTCGCAGATGGCGGCAATGTCCGGATGATCCAGGATGGCGGAGCTCACCAGGCCGATTTTATCGGTTCTGCCCACGGCTTTTTCCATGGCCTGAAAGATATTTTCAGTGGGATAGATCCGGGGAGGGCGGTAAATAAATCCGGCTGTACAGAACCGGCAGCCATGGGGACACCCTTTGAATATCTCCACCAGAAATTTGTCTTTGAACGCCGTCTGCTTTGTTAACACGCAGGTGTGGGTCTGGACATGATCCAGATTTTCCAGAAACCGGACCTTGATTTTTGAACCGGAAAAGGGTGGATGCCGGGCCGGGACATAGGCCCCTTCCATCTGTTGTTCCAGGGATGTCAGCAGATCGGTCCGGTTTTTTCGGTCCTGGAACAGATCAAAAAATTCAGGTACCAGACACTCTGCCTCCCCCAGCAGAAAAAAATCGATGAAAGGCGCAATGGGTTCGGGATTGAGAAAACAGGCAATCCCGCCTGCAGCCACCAGGGGGTGGATGTGGTTTCGGTCAGATGACCGCAGGGGGATGCCGGACTCTTTTAAGAGCTGCACAAGATTGATAAAATCATTTTCAAAGGAGATGGAAAACAGAATCACATCAAACCGGTCCAGGGGCAGATTGCTCTCACAGCTTTTGATCCCGGGATTTTTTGACCCTGGGTCTGCCAGAAACACCCTTTCACATGCCACTGACGGTTCCTGGTTGATCAGGTGATATACCCTCTGAAATCCCAGACTGGACATACCGGTTTTGTAGGTGTTGGGATAAACTAGGGCCACCCGGGTCAATCCCTTTTTCTGCTTGATTATGGCCCCCTGTTCAGCAGGGGGGCTGTCCCGGCCCGTTTTGGACTGCTTTTTCACGGGTCAATCCGCTTTTCTTCTCAAAAAAGTGGGCACCTCCAGATTGTCGTTGTCAAAGGCGTTATTGCTGTATGGCTGGGCAATATCTTCCCCGCCCACAACCCGTTTGTGGGTGACCCGGACCGGGTTTTCAGATTCATTCCAGTTGGCCAGTTCTTCTTGCGTGGGGGTTCTCAGTTTGCCTCTGGCAATGGGGCCATTGGCATAATTCTGGGTTCCGGGCCGTGGCTGTGCCTGTGCCTGACTCTGGACCTGCTGATATGCCGGTTGCTGATCATATGCCGGGGCCGTCGGCTGCTGCTGGGCAGGCGGTTCAAACCGGTGCATGTTTTCAGCCAGCCGGGGTTCTTCCGTGCCGATGCCGGTGGCAATGACCGTTATGCGGATTTCATCCCCCAGGGTTTCATCAAAGGTCTGTCCCCAGATGATTTCCGCGTCATCTCCCACTTCCTGGTAAATCCTGTCAGATGCCTCGGTCATCTCATCCAGGGTCAGATCGGATGAAGAGGTGATGTTCATGAGCACGCCTTTGGCCCCTGAAATGGAGATATCTTCCAGCAAAGGATGGGAAATGGCTTTTTCAGCCGCTTCCGTGGCCCGGTTTTCACCCGAGGCGATCCCGATCCCCATGAGGGCCTTGCCGGCTTTCTGCATGGTGGTTTTGACATCGGCAAAATCCAGGTTCACATGGCCGGGCATCATGATCAGGTCGGTGATGCCTTTCACTGAGTGGTGGAGGATTTCATCAGCCTTGATGAACATGTCCACCATTCTGGCGCCTTTGGGAGCAATCCCCCTGAGCCGGTCATTGGGGATGGTGATAACCGTGTCCGTGATGCCGTGGAGTTTATCCAGACCGTCCAGGGCCTGTCGTTCCCGTTTTTTACCTTCAAAGGAAAACGGTTTGGAAGCCACCGCCACCGTGAGTATCCCGAGATCCTTGCAGATTTCTGCAATCACGGGTGCCGCACCTGTTCCGGTACCGCCCCCGAATCCGGCGGTGATAAACACCATGTGGCTGCCTTCCAGCGATTCACGGATTTCATCCATACTCTCCAGGGCAGCTTCTCTGCCGATATTTGGGTCAGCACCAGCCCCCAGCCCTTCGGTCAATGATCTTCCCAGCTGAATTTTGATCTCTGCATTTGATGTTTCAAGGGCCTGGGCATCGGTATTGGCTGCTATAAACTTGACCCCCTGCAGTTTGGCGTTAATCATGTTGTTGACAGCATTTCCGCCGGCACCGCCAACACCGATCACCTTGATTTTTGCCGAAGCATTACTTTCCACAAAAGAAAAATTCATGTCCACCTCCCTGATTGTTTATATTATATCCTTTAACCATTGTTTAATTCGCGTGAATATGGGGCCAAGGCCCGGTTTGGGCGTTTCTTTTACGGGCAGATCGCAGGCTGCCGTGCTGCCGAAAATGACCAGGCCCACGCCCGTGGCATAGGCCGGATTTTTCACAATATCTTTTAATCCGCCGATCCTGCTGGGCTCCCCGGTCCTCACCGGTACATGGAAAACCGATTCTGCAATTTCGGTGATGCCATCCATGACCACGCTGCCGCCGGTGAGGACAAACCCGGCAGGAAAGGCATTTTCAAGCCCGTTGGCAAACAGTTCTTTTTTGAGCAGAGAAAACACCTCCTCCACCCGGGGTTCCAGAATTTCAGCCAGAATCGCCTTGGACAGTTTTTTGGGGGCCCGTCCCCCCACGGCCGGCACTTCAATTGTGGCCCCGTTCCGGACATGTTCTGGCATGCAGGTGCCGTGGTCGATTTTGATTTTTTCCGCTTCAGGCAGAGGGGTTCTCAACCCGATGGAGATATCATTGGTCAGGTTATGGCCCCCCACGGTCAATTCATAGATAAATTTGACATTGTTGTCCTTGAACAGGGCCAGGTCAGTGATCCCCCCGCCCATGTCCGCAACCACACATCCCAGCTCCTTTTCTTCGGCACTGAGAACCGCCTGGCCGGATGCCAGGGACTCCAGTACAATGTCACACACCTCAAGTCCGGCTTTGTTGCAGCATTTGACGATATTTCTGGCCGATGATACCGCGCCGGTGACAATATGGATTTTGGCTTCCAGGCGGATGGCGGTCATGCCCACCGGGTTCTGGATCGATTCCATGTCATCCACGACAAATTCCTGGGGAATGACATGGATAATTTCTCTGTCTGTGGGGATGGCTACTGCCTTGGCTGCATCAATCACCCGGTCCACATCGTTCTGGGTGATTTCACGGCCCTTGATGGCAATAATGCCGTGGCTGTTGAAGCCTTTCACATGGTTGCCGGCAATGCCCACATATACCGAAGAGATATCACAGCCTGCCATGAGTTCAGCTTCCTGGACCGCTTTTTTTATGGCATCCACCGTGGATTCAATATTGACCACTGATCCTTTGCGCAGTCCCGTGGATGGATGGGAGCCCACACCGATGATATTGATTTCGTCATCCAGTATCTCTCCGACAACCGCGCAGATTTTGGTTGTTCCGATATCCAGGCCCACAATTATTTTTTCATTTACCTGCAAAATCAAACCCCCTTTTCTATGTAGGTGTGCAAGGCATCCATATCTGCTGTTTTGATAAAGACCGTGTCAATATCAAAAAGATCCATGGCACAGATGGTTTTCCCAGGTATATTGGCAAAGATGTACTGACTGATTTGCCGGGCCCTGATCAGTTTTTTGCCGTAATTGTCAAACCCCAGGCGAATGGGAACATGCTGGTTTTTTGCCATGGGTTTCTGATTGAAAATGTCTGGTACCTGAATGGTGATACCGGTATTTTCATCTCCGTTAATTGAAATAATGGTATCTGCATACTCTCCATGGAGCAGATCAAAAACAGAATTGAACAGCGGACCTTTGAAATGATGCCGGTTGTTTGAAAAGGTCAGGTTCAGACCGGTGATTACTGGCAGAGCATGGATCTGGTCCTGATCCGGGTCATATTCTTTAAAAGCAACTCCTTGCGTATTGATCAGGATATCAGGCAGTT
>JAIPDY010000116.1 GCA_021737445.1 Desulfotignum sp. | reverse complement strand
GTGGAGACCAGCCGGGAAACAGACAGCCCTGAAGCAAGGATGCCTGCCTTGAGATCTGCAATGTCCTTTGCATTGATCAGTTCATGATCAACTTCAGGCACCGGGTCCTGCCAGATCAGCACCTCTGCCGGAACTTCCGGACCCAGATACCGGGACCGCGGGCCCATGTCACGGTGGGTCAGCTTGAACCATGCTCTGGCAAAAGCATCTGCAAATTCCTCCGGGTTTTCCATATAATGCCGGGAAATCGGCTCATATATCGGATCAAACCGCAGGGACAAATCTGCCGTGGTCATCATGGGCCGGTGTTTTTTGGAGGGATCATGGGCATCAACCACCATGTCCGTTTCATCCACATCCTTTGCCAGCCACTGATTTGCGCCGGCCGAGCTTTTTACCAGCTCCCACTCATATTTGAACAGCACCTTGAGATACCCCATATCCCATTGGACAGGGTTGGGCTTCCATGCACCCTCGATGCCGCTGCCGATGGTATCCCCGGCCTTGCCGCTGCCAAAGCCGCTCTTCCAGCCCAGACCCTGCTGCTCAATGGGGGCGGCTTCCGGTTCAGGCCCCACAAGAGCTGCATCCCCGGCGCCATGGCACTTGCCGAATGTGTGTCCGCCAGCCACCAGCGCGACGGTCTCTTCATCGTTCATGGCCATGCGGGCAAAGGTTTCTCTGACATCACGGCCGGAGGCAACCGGATCAGGGTTGCCGTTGGGACCTTCAGGATTCACGTAAATCAGGCCCATCTGCACGGCGGCAAGGGGATTTTCAAGGTCCCGGTCACCCGAGTACCGGTTGTCGCCCAGCCACTCGTCCTCAGCGCCCCAGTAAATGTCCTCTTCAGGCTCCCACACATCTTCCCGGCCCCCGGCAAACCCGAATGCCGGCAGTCCCATGGATTCGATGGCGCAGTTGCCGGCCAGGATCATCAGATCTGCCCAGGAGATCTTTTTGCCGTATTTCTGCTTGATGGGCCACAGCAGGCGGCGGGCCTTGTCAAGGTTCACGTTGTCAGGCCAGCTGTTGAGGGGGGCCAGGCGCTGGGAGCCGGAACCTGCACCCCCGCGGCCGTCTCCCATGCGGTAGGTGCCGGCGCTGTGCCACGCCATCCGGATAAACAGCGGGCCGTAATGGCCGTAATCCGCCGGCCACCACTCCTGTGAGTCTGTCATCAGTGCATAAAGATCTTTTTTTATGGCTGCCAGGTCAAGGGTTTTGAACGCTTGTGCATAATTGAACCCCTCTCCCATGGGATTGCTCAGGTTTGAATGCTGATGAAGAATTTTAAGGTTCAGCTGATTGGGCCACCAGTCCTGGTTGGATGTGCCGCCGCCGGCGATCTGTCTGCCTTTTTTTCCTGTTACCGGGCACCTGCTCTGTTCATTGGACATGCTAACCTCCTTATCTCTTGCTTATTTCCTGGATTATAAAACCAAACATTGCATCATAACTGTTTATCAAAAACAGCAAAAAAATTAAACATGTGTTACCATTTCCCGATATCTTTTCAGGATCTGGCTCATAACAGGTTCAAGATCATCCGGCTGGATGACCAGCAGATCCCCTTGCCGGGCTCTTGAGAAAATCGTATCCACAGCCTTATCCGGCTCCGGAACGATTTCAATATTTTCTTTTTTAAAACCGCCCTGCATCAATCCCTCATAAACCAGGGCAGTGGTTTCCCCGACCGGTCTGTTTCTGGGGTCAAAATCGGTCAGCAAAATATAATCATACACCAGCGCCAGGGCCTTTCCATAGTCTATGATTTGCCCGGTGGTGCGGTTTCCCGTCCCGTGGCACAAGGCGATTTTTCTTCCGGGTGAGAGCCGCGGCAGTAACCTGGCCATGGCACGGGCTGATTCCGGATTATGTCCATAGTCCAGAAGGAGTTTGAATTTCTGGAAATCAAATAAATTCATACGGCCGGGGTTTTGATTGGGCGAAGGATAAAATGTCATAATGCCATTTCGAATCTGCGCAACGGGAATGTTCACACCATGCAGAGCACCTATGGCGGCAAGGGTGTTTGAAATATTAAAATCTATTATTCCGCCGAATGTAATGGGAATTTCTTCAAGGGTGCAGATGATGATATCCAGTTCACTTTCCCTGATAATAACATTCCGGTCGACCACCGTGACAGCCGTGCCCCCATTTTCCATATGGGTTTTAATCTTTTGATTTTCCGGGTCCAAAGAAAATAAAATAACATTTCCATGGGCACGATCGAAAATTTCCATGGTCATTTCGTCATCCGCGTTTAAAACAGAAATTCCTGTTTCCTTGACAGCCTCTACGACAGTGGATTTTACCATGCACAGATCTTTGCGGGTCTCTATCCAGTCATTACCTAAGTGATCCTCTCCAATATTGAGCACAACACCCACATCCACCTCACTGACGCCAAGGCCGCGTCTTGCGATTCCCCCCCGGGCCACTTCCAGAACAATGTGGTCCACGGATGGCTCCCTGACAACAATTCCGGCACCCTCAGGACCGCTGTAATCTCCGGATAAAATCGGCTTCCCGTCAATTAAAATACCGGTGGTACAGGTCAGGCCGACAATTTTTCCGGAATACTTCAAGGTATGCGCAATCAGTTTACAGGTGGTTGTTTTACCGTTTGTTCCGGTCACGGCTAAAACAGGGACCTGGGTGTAACCCATGGGAAAGAGCATATCCACAACCGGCTTTGCAACATTTCTGGATTGACCTTTTGTGGGTTCAAGATGCATTCTGAAACCTGGTGCAGCATTCACTTCAACCACCTTAAGGCCGGATGCCTCAAGAGGAAGCGAGATCTCTTTTGCCAGGACATCGATACCAACGCAATCCAGCCCGATAATACGGGCAGCCCGTTCCGCCATGAACCGGATATCCGGGCTGACCTCATCCGTGACATCCTCGGCGGTTCCGCCCTGACTGAGATTGGCCGTGGCCTTAAGATAGACCTTCTCCCGGTTCCCCGGGACAGAATCCATCGACAGGCCTTTTAAGGACAGCAGCCTTCTGGTCATATCATCGACATCGATCCGGGTAAGCACCTTTTCATGCCCGAATCCGCGAAGCGGGTCAGAATTTACAGTTTTGATAAGATCGTGGATAGTGGATCCGCCATCGCCAACGATATGGGCCGGTTCTCTTTTTGCCCCAGCAACAAATTTTCCATTAATTACCAGAAGACGGAAATCTCCCCCGCTGACATAGGTTTCGACAATAACATCGGGGTGATAGGCACAGGCGGCATGGAACGCTTTTTTTAACTGATCCGGATCAGTCACGTTAATTGTGGACCCGTTGCCATGATTCCCTACATCCGGCTTGACGACAACGGCAGTGCCCAGTTCTTTAAAAGCAGCCATTGCCTCGTCCTCAGAAGAAACCACCCGGCCGTCCGGGACCGGAATGCCGGATCTTTTCAGATAGGTTTTGACCCTGGTTTTTTCGTCGGCGGTTTCCACGGCAATCGCCGAAGTGTGACCGGTTATGGAGGCTTGAATCTGTTGTTGATGCGCACCATAACCCAATTGGATATGGCTGTCTTCGTTCAGCCGGATAAAAGGGATTCCCCTTGATTGGGCTTCTTTAACAATACTCCAGGTTGTAGGCCCCAGCATATGGTCTTCACGCAACACCTTGAGACCGGCAACAACCTGGTTGATATTAAACCGGTTCCCCTGGGCAACGGCTTCAAATAGAGATACCGCGTCTTTTGCCGCTTTTAACCCCACAGACTCCACAAGGTACCGGAAAACCACAATATACATTCCCTTTTGTGATGTATCCAGCGTTTTGCCGTATCCGACGGCCATCCCGGCTAAACATTGAAGCTCAATGGCAATATGTTCAATAATGTGGGCGGCCCAGGTGCCTCTTTCAAGCCGCTGAACAAAACCGCCGGGTTTTCCAATGGAGCAGCCGTGTTCTTTAAGTGTTGGAATAAGTGTCAATAAGCGGTCTGAAAACCCCTCTATTTTATCTGAAGGCAGATCCTCATAGGCGTTAATGTCCAAAACCATAAATATGGCGGTATGCCGCGTATGTCTATTGGGGCCGCGTAATGCTCTCAATTCTTTAATCTCAATCATATATACCCCTTCATTATTTAAGACGATGGCGTAAGAAACCGTCTTTTTTTGAAATCATATCCATATCCATCCACTAACGAATGAATGCGAACGTTTTCCACGGCAATCGGGTCTCCAGGCTTAATGTTCATTATATTGGAATACCCGATACCGCTTCCGTCAACAATAATCACCTGGCCTGTACCCACAATTTCAGCGATCCCGTCTCCTTTGAGAACAACGCCGCAATCTTCACCAATACCCACGCCGATACAGGCTGGATTGGAGGTGACAATCTGAATCAACCGCCCGATACGGCCCCTTGCCATAAAATGGGTATCAAAAATGATATTGCCCACAAAACCAAATCCAGGTGTTGACAGGACACTGCCTTTGAACAGCCCGTCTTCACTTTTGCCTTCATAAATCATGGTATCGGAAAACACGGCAGCACCTGCACTGGTGCCTGCGATAAGCGCGCCATTTTCCAGACGCGCCTGTATGGCATCAAGTAACTTTGTCCCTCCCATAATGGTTGTCAGCCGTAACTGGTCTCCACCCGTAAAGAAAATCAAATCAAGATCTGCAATTTTTGCGGCTGACTTTCTGTCGTTTGCCTGGATTCTTTCTTTAATATTAAATATCTCTATCCTGGAGGCGCCAAGAGATGAAAACACGCTATGATAATCTTTGCCGCGCTGTTCAGGATCTTCACTTGCCGTGGTGATGATACCGACACTGTAATTTTTTTTTCCGATTTCAAGAACTACCCGTTTGAGTACAATCAATTCATCTGCCTTATCTTCATTGCCGCCGATCGCAATCAGACGGCCTAAAAAAAAGGAATCTAATACCATTGTAATTTTATCTCCGTAATATGTGACCATGCCATGCAGTTATGGCCATCTGATGGAAAACTACATCGACACTGGTGGCATAAAGAATGGCGAAAAAAGTGGTGGGCGGTACAAGGATTGAACTTGTGACTTCTACCGTGTGAAGGTAGCACTCTTCCGCTGAGTTAACCGCCCGGTGACTGCCGTTATAACCGACGTAAGACAATAATTACCTGTTTTTTTACCATTGGTCAAGAGAACAATTTACAGAATGCAACAAAGTAAAGGAGATAACCATGTGGCATACAGCAAACCGGGGCAACGGACTTTGCAGCGGACCATTTTTTTTGGTTCCGGACACAGCTTTTTGGGATGGAGAAAGCATATCAGTCCTTCACATATCTTGGTTCTATACCCCCTGGTCCGCCGGCAGAAATTCCTTTCGCACCGGTGAAAAAACCTCAATAGCCACGCTGTCCTCCAGAATCTCGGCCCGATGTTCCACATCCCCGGGGATGGCCCAGCTGTCACCGGGCCATGCCTCAAATGCCCTGCCGTTGATATGCAGCCGTATCCTTCCGGAAATCAGGCATCCGGTCTGCTCATGGGGGTGGGTGTGGGAGGGCAGTTCGCTGCCTTTTTTGAGATGGAACCGGGCCAGCAGGGTTTTTTCTCCGTAAACCAGGGTTTTCATTTCAATCCCCGCAATGGGGGAGGTAAATCCGTCCGGGGTAAATTCTGCAAACATAAATAGCACCTCATTCTGTGATGATGGTTATACCTTTTCAGGCATATCGTTTAAATATTTAAGGTAAAGTTTGTGCTGTTCATCCATGAACAAATCCAAAAGTTCCGGATCAAAGGTTCTGCCTTTTTCCTCATACATAATAGACACGGCCTGTGCCAGGGGCATGGCCTGGCGGTAGGGTCTGTCAGATGTGATGGCATCCCAGAAATCGGCCACTGTGGCGATTCTGGCCTCAAGAGGAATCTTTTTTCCGGCAATTCCCCTGGGATAGCCTGTGCCGTCCCATTTTTCCTGGTGGTTGTAGGCAATGTTCACGGCAACCGGTGCAATTTCAAGCTTTGACAGCAGCTTTTTTCCAATGGACGGGTGGGTTTTAATGATCTCAAATTCTTCCGGGATCAGTTTCCCGGGCTTGTTTAAAATTTCGTCCTTGATGCCGATCTTGCCGACATCATGGACAATGGAACCCAGATAGATCTGGTTGGCTTCCTGCTCAGACAGTCCCTTGCGCCTGGACAGGTCCCTGGCATAATTTGCCACCCGCTCCACATGGCCGCCGGTATATAGATCTTTTGATTCAATGGCTGATGCCAGGACCATGAGAAATGTTTCCAGCTGTTCCACCCTGGTTCTTTCCCGAAACAGCGCCCGGAGGCTGATCACATTTCTGACCCGGGCCTGCAGTTCAACATGGTGAAACGGTTTGGTGAGAAAATCATCCGCCCCGATCTGAAGGGCATGGATCCGGTCATCCTGGTTTGCCAGGGCTGTAATGATGATAACAGGGATATTTTTGGTGGTTTCGTGGCTGCGTATGTTTTTGACCAGTTCATATCCGTCCATGATGGGCATCATGACATCGGAAAGCACCAGGTCCGGCATCTGCTGTTCAATGGTCTGCCAGGCGGTACGCCCGTTGGCGGTGATAAAAAGGGTATAATCCTTGAGCGCAGCTGCCAAAAGCTCTTGTATCCCCTTATTATCTTCGGCAATAACCAGACACCCTCTGGCATTTTCAGCCTCATGCTTCTGAACCTTTTCCATTGATGAAAGGTTTTTGGCAGATGAGGAGATCTTAATGATCTCTGTGTTGTCAATGCCGGCATAATCTGCTTCCCGGCGGCCTTTCTTTCTGCGGTCCTGGTGCGAAATGGGCAGGTTTTTTTTACGTCTGTCATTTTTTCGTTTTTCAATATGGGCGGAAGGCTCCAGTGCTCTGAGGTTCCGGGGCAGTGTGACAGTAAATGTGGTCCCTTTATTCTCAGCACTTTCAACAGTTACCCTGCCATGCATCAGGTCCACGGATTCCTTGACAATGGCAAGGCCAAGCCCCGTGCCTTCAAGGAGCCTGGCACGGCCCCCATCCCCCTGGGTAAACCTATGAAACGCCTTTTGAACAAAATCTTCAGACATGCCGATCCCTGTGTCTGAAACCTGTATCACCACATTTTGACTTTTCTGGGCAAGCGAGATGGCAATACTGCCTTTTTCAGTGAATTTATAGGCATTTCGTATGAGATTATTGAGGATATCTTTAAGTTTTTCCGTATCAATATAGATTTTATTCATTGGAGTTCCATCATTAGGGCCCTGATAGACAAGTTGTATGCCGCTTTGATCAGCCAGGCCCTGGAATTCTGTCACAATCCGGGAAACAAATCCATTCAGGTCTGTGCGGGTCAAAACCAGGCGGGCCATCCCTGCATCAAATTTAGATACTTTGAGCAGTTCATTGATTTTTTCGGTCAAAGCAAGGGTCTGGAGGTTGATCTTGTCTATGACATCTGTCATTTTTTGGGATACCTGCCCGCTCTCACCTTCAAGGAGATAATCCACCCAGCCGCGGATCAGGGTCAAAGGGGTCCGCAATTCATGGGTCACATTGGCAATCAGATTTTTTTTAAGGTCATCTGCTGCTTCCAGGGCATCCACATATGTTTTCAATTGCCGTGTCTTTTCCGATACCCGGTTTTCCAGCGTGAGGTTCAGGGTAATGAAATGGGACAACACAAAAATCAGGACACTGAATATGAGGAAAAACACCCCCACAGGATACAGCTTTATGTCAAGAAATTTCACCAGCACAGGATAATTGAGCAGATAATCGATGGATGCAAATGAAAACAGGATGCTGGCGGTTAAAAAATGGAGCAGCTGGCGTTTTTTGATCAAATTTTTTTCCGCCTGGTATACCAGAAAAAAAAGATGGGTGTTCTGGAGAAAAATCACCAGGATCATCAACAGGTAGAATAGATGCAGAAACCCGGCCTCAGGGTAAAACCCGAAATCATAAGAATATGCGCCTTTTATGAACCAGTCGGTCGTCCACAGGAAAAACAGAAAAACACAGCATATCATATAACCGGCTTTAATACCTTTAGGGGGCAGTTTCAGATAGGTGAGCACGGTTTCATACACACTCACCGGAAGAAAAATAATGCCGGAATAACCTATCCGGCAGATCAGGTCGGCATACACGGGGGAGTCCAGCGCAAACTGCGCAAACCAGGAGATCTGCCAGTGAAAAGTAATGTAGGAAAACCGCAGAAAGACCCTTCGCAGCCGGCCCCTGCTTAAAAAATAGACCGTGCATCCCAGACCCAGGAAAATTATTGCGGAAAACAGAGGCAGAATTGCACTCAGGTACTGCATGTTAATCAGAATCCTCAAAATTCTGATAATAATCCAGAATTTCCATCAGTTTATCCGGGATTCTGACCACCTTTCCCTGGGATCCCACCACACAGAATCGCTGGTAGCCTTTGCCCACCATTTTACCGGTGGCCTTGTTTTTAAAATTGATGTTGAGTTTACAAGAGGCCCCGTTAATATCGGATGTGGTCAGTTCAGCCAGCAGGGTATCACCAAAATACAAACTGCTGATAAACCGGTTATAGGTTTCAATGGTTGCCAGAGCAATTCTGGTATCAGACAGCATCTCATGGATTTCAGGCAGCGTGGTCAGAAGAAATTTTTCTCTTACCACGCCCTGGTATTCGATATAGTTGCTGAAGTATACATTTCCAAACACATTGGTGTCCTTGAGGGTGACGGTAATCTCTGTTTTAAAAACCCGGTCTGTTCCAAAATGTTTCAGTGCCTGAATCTGGCTTTCCACATATTCATTAAAAAGCGCCTCCTTGGAATCCATGACATTGACCACCTTGAACCCGACCCCCACATCATTATGCCACTGGGGATCACATGCCACCCGGATACTTTTGTACCTGTTGAGCTGCAGTTCAATATTAAAGCGTTTTTTTGGAATCTCACAATCGAGTTTTACAAATCCACCTGAAGCTGAAATATTTTCAATGATCCCTGTACCGTCATCCAGCCTGGCCTTGATCTTCTTGTTGACCCGTGGTGCCCTTTTCTGTTTCATTATTGTATCCCGTCCGCAATTGTTCTCAATTTGTGTAATATAATAAAACATAATTTTTGTTGGACAAAAAATGCCGTCCACTGGAACCGGTTTTCCTTTTCCCGGAACAGCGGGCAGACTCGCACAACTGATCTGGCATTCATCCTTCCCCGGATACTGGGTAACAGATTTTAATACAGATAACAATACCGATTTTAAAAACGATGGGCTATTGCTGCTTTAATGCAGTATCCACCCGGGCAGCGATCTTTTGCATGGAAAAGGGTTTCTGGATAAACTGCACCCCCTGGTCCAGCACCCCCTGGTGGGCGATCACATTGGCGGTATAGCCTGACATGAACAACAACCTGATCTGCGGATAAAGGGCTTTGATCTGCCTGGCCAGTTCCCGGCCGTTCATTTCCGGCATCACCACATCGGTGATCAGCAGGTGAATCAGACCGTCATGCTCTTTGGCCAGCGCCAGGGCACGGCTGGGCAAAGATGCGGTAACAACTGAGTAACCCAGCTGCAAAAGCATTGCCTCAAGCAGTTCCAGAATGGCCTTTTCATCCTCCACAATCAGGATGGTCTCCCCGTTACCCAAGGGCTTTGGGCGATATGGTCTGTTTTCTGGCAAATCCCAGCAGCTGCTTTGTGATGTCTGCGGAATGGCTGGCAGCCTTGCGGATCTGCTGCAAATTATTATGCAGTGGTGCAGACGGGTCCACCTTGTCCAGTGC
>JAIPDY010000238.1 GCA_021737445.1 Desulfotignum sp. | reverse complement strand
GTACCGGGTGCCGGCAAAGCAAGTGCACCCGGGGGTCACCCAGTATGTGATACATCACCCTTTTCTGGAGTCAGTAAATACCCGCACCGGGCAGCACCAGATCTATGTGCATGATCCGGATGACCAGCCCTTTTTCAGCGATGGTTCCCGGTTTGCCTGCTTTTGCAGTGCCGCTGCCGCTGCGCTGGTGCAGGAAGCCATATCCCGGGCGGATGTGATGCATCTGCATGACTGGCATACGGCACTTGTGGCCCTGCTGCGCCGGTATCACCCTGCCTGGGCCCCATTGCAGCGCGTCCGGACGGTGTTTACCATCCATAATCTGGCCCTGCAGGGGGTGCGGCCCCTGGCCGGCAGCAGCTCCTCCTTGTCGGCCTGGTTTCCCGATATCACCTGGCACTGGCTGGATGTGGCGGATCCGCGGTGGCCGGATGCCTGCAACCTGATGGCCTGCGGCATCCGCCTTTCAGACAGGGTGCATACGGTGTCCCCAACCTATGCCCGGGAGATCTGCCGGCCGGATGACCTGCCCCGGTTCCACGGCGCCCAGGGGCTTCAAGCCGTGCTGGCCCATGAAAATGACACAGGGAATCTGACGGGCATCCTCAACGGCTGCGACTATCCGGAAAACCGCCATCCCCCTGTCATGGAGATGCCGGAAATGCTCCGCAGTTTCCAGCGCCGGATCATGCAGTGGTCTGCCGGGCGGCAGACAGTGTCCAGTGCGGACTTTATCGCCTGCCATAACCTGTCGGAACTGTTACAACGGCGCAACCGCCCCAAAATGGTGCTGTCCAGTGTCACGCGTCTGACAGAGCAGAAGGTGCTGCTCATGCGCCATGGCCAGGACAGCGGCATGTCAGCTATGGCCCGGATTCTGACGGCACTGGGGGACGACGGGGTGTATGTGCTTCTGGGAACCGGCCATGACGCGTTTGTGCGGTTTTTTACCCGGCTGGAAGCCCGGTTTCCCAATTTTATATTCCTTCACGGATTTTCAGATCAGGCAGCCCGGAACCTGTATGCCAATGGGGACCTTTTTTTGATGCCCAGTTCTTTTGAGCCCTGCGGCATCGGTCAGATGCTGGCCATGCGGGATGGACAGCCCTGTGTGGTGCATGCTGTCGGCGGGTTGCGCGATACGGTCATTCATGGGGTGAACGGGTTTTGTTTTTGGGGCGGCGATCTGGATGACCAGGCACAAAATTTTGTTGAAACCGCCTGTCAGGCCATTGAACTGTTCAAAAGCGATCCGGACAAATGGCAGCAGATAAAAAACAATGCTGCGGCTGCACGGTTTTCGTGGCAGCATGCCGCACAGCAGTATGTGGAAGAATTATATCGTTAGCTTTTAGCTAACCGCTAACCGCTAACAGCTAACAGCTAAAAGCTAACAGCCAACAGCCAAAAAAGAGAATACTACCATGACAGACATCATAAAACGCGTTGTTATTGAAAATGTAACCCCTTGTGTTGACAACGGCCGTTTTCCCGCCAGGCGGGCCGTAAATGAAACAGTGACCATTTCAGCAGATATTTTTGTGGACGGCCATGACCGCCTGGCGGCCATGCTGCTGTACCGCAGGGCCGGAACCGACCAGTGGCGGCAGATTCCCATGCAGCTGCTGGTGAACGACCTGTGGCAGGCATCTTTTATTCCCCATGAAATGGGCATCTATGAATATACGGTCACCGCCTGGATAGACCGGTTTGACACCTGGCGCAGCCAGGTGTCAAAAAAGCATGCAGACGGCCAGAACGTGTCTGTGGAACTGATGGCGGGTGCGCGCATGGCCGAAGAAGCGGCAGCGCGGGCAAAAATGGAAGATGCCGATCAGCTGCACCGTCTGGCAGAGCAGCTCATGTCTTCGGCGGCGGCAGGGCACCCGGATGTTTTTCTCATGGATACCGTCTTTGCCGGGCTTATGGCACGTTATCCGGATCTCGGCAGCCAGGTGGATTATCCAAAGGTGCTGCCCCTGAGAATCGAGCCGCGCAAGGCCCTGTACAGCACCTGGTACGAAATGTTTCCCCGTTCCTGTGCCGATGACGATCCCGCCCGGCACGGTACGTTCAAAGACTGTATCAAACGCCTGCCCTATATTGCCGGGATGGGATTTGATGTGCTGTATCTGCCGCCGATCCATCCCATTGGACACAGCCTCAGAAAAGGAAAAAACAATACGATTACCGCTGTTCCGGGTGATCCCGGCAGCCCCTGGGCCATCGGGGACAAAGCAGGGGGACACAAGGCCATCCATCCGAAACTGGGAACACTGGAAGATTTCAGGGAGCTTCTGGCCCGTGCCCGGGAACACGGCATTGATATTGCCCTGGATATGGCGTTTCAATGCAGCCCGGACCATCCCTATGTTACGGACCATCCTGAATGGTTCCACCTCCGCCCGGACGGTTCCATTCAATATGCAGAAAATCCCCCCAAAAAATACCAGGACATTTATCCGTTTGCCTTTGATACCCCCCACTATGAGAGCCTGCGCCGGGAACTGCTGGATGTTATTGAATACTGGATAGACCAGGGTGTCAGGATTTTCAGGGTCGACAATCCCCACACCAAACCATTGCGGTGCTGGGAATGGCTCATTGACCGGTGTAAAGAAAAATTTCCGGAAACAATCTTTCTGGCCGAGGCATTCACCCGGCCCAAGACCATGTACCGGCTGGCCAAGGGCGGATTTACCCAGTCCTATACCTATTTTACCTGGCGCAATCTGAAATGGGAAATTGAGAAGTACTTTGACACCTTGACACAGACCAATGTAAAAGAGTTTTTCTGGCCCAACCTGTGGCCCAATACCCCGGATATCCTGCCGGAATTTCTGCAGCTGGGGGGGCGGCCGGCGTTTGTCCTCCGCCTGATGCTGGCCGCAACCCTTTCATCCAGCTACGGCATCTACGGCCCGGCCTTTGAGCTGTGTGTGAACCAGCCACTTGCTCCCGGCGGTGAGGAGTATATGGATTCGGAAAAATTTGAGATCGCCCACTGGGATTTGGAAGCGCCCCATACCATCCGGCCGTTTATCACAAGAATCAACCGGATCAGGCGGGAAAATCCCGCCCTGCAGCAGACCCGGAACCTGATGTTCCACCCGGTGGATAAAGAAGAGATCCTGTGTTTCAGCAAATATACGGATGATTTTTCCAACATCATTTTTGTGGCAGCTAATCTCGATCCCCATCACACCCACAGCGCCTGGGTGCGGCTGCCTTTTGAACAAATGGGCGTGCCCGTTGAAAAAAGCTTTCAGATGCATGATCTGGTGAGCGATGCCAGGTATTTGTGGCATGAGGGACACAACTTTCTGGAAATCGATCCCGGGGTGGTGCCGGTACAGGTTTTCCGCATACGGCGGCGGATGCGCACGGAAAACGATTTTGATTATTTTATGTAACAAGACATAAAGGACAGCAATCTTATGACAAAACGCAGCCCGCAACCGAAAAATGATCCGTTGTGGTACAAAGATGCAGTGATTTATCAGCTCCATATCAAGACGTTTTATGACAGCAATGGGGATGGCATCGGTGATTTCAAGGGCCTGACCGAGAAACTGGGTTATCTGCAGGAACTGGGGGTCACCGCCCTGTGGCTGCTGCCTTTTTACCCTTCCCCCCTGAAAGATGATGGATACGACATCGCTGATTTCAAGGCCATCAACCCGGCATACGGCACCCTGGCAGATTTCAAGGCGTTTATGCGGGCGGCACGCAAACGGAACATGAAGGTGATCACAGAACTTGTGATCAACCACACATCAGACCAGCATCCCTGGTTCCAGCGGGCCCGCCGGTCAAAACCGGGCAGCGCCTGGCGCAATTTTTACGTGTGGAGCGATACCCCGGAAAAATACACAGATGCCCGCATTATTTTTCAGGATTTTGAGAGCAGCAACTGGACCTGGGATCCGGTGGCCAAAGCCTATTTCTGGCACCGGTTCTACTCCCACCAGCCGGATCTCAACTTTGACAACCCAAAAGTGCATGACGCGATCTTCAAGGCTTTGGATTTCTGGATGGACATGGGGGTGGACGGCCTGCGGCTGGATGCCATTCCCTACCTGTACGAGCGGGAAGGGACCAACTGCGAAAACCTGCCTGAAACCCATGCATTCCTCAAAAAACTGCGGCAGCGTATGGATGAAAAATACCAGGGCAGGATGTTTCTGGCCGAAGCCAACCAGTGGCCCGAAGATGCTGTCCAGTATTTCGGGGAGGGTGATGAGTGTCATATGAGTTTTCATTTTCCCCTGATGCCCCGGCTTTACATGGCAGTGCACATGGAAAGCCGGTTTCCGGTCACTGAAATCCTTGACACCACGCCCGCCATCCCGGAATCCTGTCAATGGGCCATTTTTTTTGCGGAACCACGATGAGCTGACCCTGGAAATGGTCACGGATGAAGAACGGGATTACATGTACCGGGCCTATGCCAGGGATGCGCGCATGCGCCTGAACCTGGGCATCCGGCGGCGCCTGGCCCCGCTCATGGGCAACCACCGGCGCAGGATAGAACTGATGTATGCGTTGCTGCTCTGCCTGCCGGGCACCCCCATCCTGTATTACGGGGATGAGATCGGTATGGGGGACAATATCTACCTGGGGGACAGAAACGGGGTCCGCACCCCCATGCAGTGGGGCCCGGACCGGAATGCCGGGTTTTCCCGGTGCAATCCCCACCAGCTGTATCTCCCTGTGATCACCGATCCTGAATACCACTTCGGGGTGCTCAACGTCGAAGCCCAGAAGCAGAACCGCCATTCCCTTTTCTGGTGGATACGGCGGCTGCTCACCCTGCGCAGCCGCATACCCGCTTTCAGCAGGGGGGATCTGATTTTTCTGGAACCGGAAAATCCCAAAATCCTTGCCTTTATCCGCCGGCATGAAGACCAGTCCGTGCTGGTGGTGGTCAATCTTTCGCGGTTTGTGCAGTATGCTGAACTGGATATGCAGGGGCATGAAGGTAAAATTCCTGTGGAAATATTCGGTAACACCCCTTTTCCGGGCATTACCGATGCCCCGTATTTTCTCACCCTGGGGCCCCATGGTTTTTTCTGGTTTCTGCTCACGACCCCCGCAGCGGCGGATACGGAATCTGACATGGATGCCGAACTGCCGGTATTCGAGGTGCGCACACGATGGGAGGAGGTGATGCAGGGGAACCTGCGCAGACGTTTTGAAAAACATCTGCGGTCCTATATTGTGAAATGCCGGTGGTTTGGCGCCAAGGACAGCCGCATCAAGTCCCTTGCACTGGGTGACCAGCTGTCTGTGGGCAACCATGTACAGGCAGGTTATATGCTCCTGGTAACCCTGGGGTACACAGAGGGTAACGATGAAACCTATATCCTGCCGGTTACCTGTCTGAGCGCAGCAGGCGGTGCAGCTGTCATGGAGAACCACCCCCAGGCGGTCATGGCACAGATAAAAATGACATCCAAAGGGCAGGAAGGGTTTCTTGTGGATGGTCTTTTTCATCCGGGGTTCTGCCATGTGCTTTTGGAAATGATTAACCGCAGGCAATCTGCAAAAGGCAGCAAGGGCAGGTTAACAGCAACACCTGCCACCGGGTTTAAAAGCATGTACAGCACACTGAGCCTGCCCATGGAAACCAGGGTGATAAGCACGGAACAGAGCAATACCTCCATCATTTTCGGGCACCGGTTCATTCTCAAGCTGTTCCGCCGCCTGCAGGAAGGGACCAACCCCGACCTGGAAATATCGCGGTTTCTGGCCGGCAGGGGGTTTGCCGGTCTGCCAGGTCTTGCCGGGTTTCTGGAATACACCCGTCAGGGTGAGGAACCCGGTACAGTGGGTATTCTCCAGGAGTATGTGGCCAACCAGGGTGATGCCTGGGCCTATACCGTGAGCAGCCTGTCCGGATTTTTTGAACGGGTGATGGAGAGCCGGGAAAATATCCCGGTTTCTCTGCCCCGCAAAAGCTTGCTGGCATTAAGCAGGATGCCTGTTCCCCCTGAGATGGAAACGCAGATCGGATTTTATCTTGAATCAGCTGTCCTGCTGGCCCGGCGCACAGCCCAGATGCATGCGGCACTGGCATCGGCATCTCAGGATCCGTTGTTCACACCCGAACCGTTTTCCAAACTCTACCAGCGCGCTCTTTTCCAGTCCATGAGTTCCATGGCAGGCAGGGTACTGGGACAGCTTGAAAAACGCACCAGGGCCCGGAGAAATCCATTGCCGAAAAACATTCAGGCAGCCGCAAAACAGATACTGGACCGCAGGCAGGAGATCATTGACCGTTTCAGGGCGCTCACAAGCCGGAAGATAAGCGCCATGCGTGTGCGGTGCCACGGTGATTTTCACCTGGGCCAGATTTTACACACTGGTCAGGATTTTGTGATTATCGACTTTGAAGGAGAACCGGTCCGGCCTGTGAGTGAGCGGCGCATCAAACGGTCTCCTCTCCGGGATGTGGCAGGGCTTTTGCGGTCATTTCACTATGCCTGTTATGTGGCCCTCCAGGCCGAGGAAGCAAGGGGGATGTTCCATTCTGAGCTGCGCGGGACCATGGCGGCCAAGGCAGAGGAATGGCGGATGTGGGTGAGTGCCCAGTACCTGGGTGAATATCTGGCCAGAAGTGCTGATGCCAATTTTCTTCCGCATTCCCATGAAGATATGGAAGTGCTGCTGCATGCCTATCTCATGGAAAAGGCTGTGTATGAGCTCGGCTATGAAATGAACAACCGCCCCGACTGGATCAATATTCCCCTTGCGGGCATTGAACAATTATTACATGAAACCTGATATATATGGAGGCAATATGCCTGATCACGATCACACCACCCTGAACCAGAAAAAAAACAAATCCGCCAATATCACCCTGTTGAGCGAAGATGACCTGTTTTTGTTCAATGAGGGAAGCCATTTCTGCCTGTATGACAAACTGGGTGCCCACCCCATGAAAGTCGACGGGCAGAATGGATTTTATTTTGCCGTGTGGGCCCCCAATGCCCGGGAGGTTTTTGTCACGGGATCATTCAACGACTGGCACACTACCCAGCACCCGCTGACACCCCGGGCAGATTCAGGTATATGGGAGGGTTTCATCCCCGGTATCAAAGCCGGGACGTTGTACAAATACCATATCCGTTCCACACAGAAAGAATACCAGGTGGACAAAACCGACCCGTTCGCATTTTTCACCGAACTGTCCCCCCAGACCGCGTCTGTGACATGGGATCTGGCCCATGAATGGTCAGATGACGACTGGATGGAAAACCGCAGCAATGTCAATGTGAGATCTTCGCCCATGGCGGTTTATGAGATGCACCTGGGTTCCTGGATCCGGATACCGGAAGAAAAAAACCGGTTTGCAACCTATCGGGAACTGGCTGAAAAACTGCCGGATTATCTTTTGAAGATGGGATTCACCCATGTGGAATTTCTGCCGGTAATGGAACATCCCTTTTACGGCAGCTGGGGATATCAGTGCCTGGGCTATTTTGCCCCCAGCAGCCGTTTTGGTACGCCCCAGGATTTTATGTATCTGGTGGACTGCCTGCACCAGAAAAATATCGGTGTGATTCTGGACTGGGTACCCTCCCATTTTCCCAGTGATGAGCACGGCCTGGGGTATTTTGACGGCACCCATCTGTTTGAGCACGAAGACCCGCGCAAGGGGTTTCATCCTGACTGGAAAAGCCTGATTTTCAACTATGGCCGCAATGAAGTCGTCAGCTATCTCATCAGCAGTGCCATGTTCTGGCTGGAAAAATACCATGTTGACGGTTTCCGGGTGGATGCGGTTGCTTCGATGCTCTATCTGGATTATTCCCGGAAAGAAGGTGAATGGGAGCCCAACATATACGGAGGGCGGGAAAATCTGGAAGCGGTTGCCTTTCTCAAGCGGTTCAACGAGGTGGTCCATGACAACCACCCCCATGCAGTAACCATTGCCGAGGAATCCACTGACTGGCCCATGGTGTCCAGACCGTCTCACCTGGGGGGACTGGGTTTTGACATGAAATGGGACATGGGATGGATGCATGACACCCTGGCGTATATGTCCAGGGATCCCATCCACCGCAGCTTTCATCACGACAAACTGACCTTCCGGATGATATATGCCTTTAATGAAAACTACGTCCTCCCTTTGTCCCACGATGAGGTTGTCCACGGCAAAGGGTCTTTGCTCGGTAAAATGCCCGGAGATGAATGGCAGAAGTTTGCCGGACTGCGCCTGCTTTTTGGATATATGTATGGACAGCCGGCCAAAAAACTTATTTTCATGGGGGGGGAGATCGGACAGAGCCGGGAATGGAACCATGATACCAGCCTGGACTGGCACCTGCTGGAAAATCCTTTCAACAAGGGGCTTCAGCGCTGGATCGAAGACCTGAACCAGTTTTACCGGCGCACCCCTGCCATGCATGCAGATGATTTTTCACGGAAGGGATTTCAGTGGATCGACTGCAATGATGTGCAGCAGTCCACCCTCACTTTTATGCGCATGGACAGGACAGCGGAAGAAGAGGTTATTGCGGTGTGTAATTTTACGCCCATACCCCGTCCCAATTACCGGGTGGGGGTTCCTGCAGATGGGTTCTGGAAAGAGTGTCTCAACAGTGATGCAAAAGAATACGGGGGCAGCAACCAGGGCAGCCTGGGACAAATTGAAGCCTCCCCGGTGCCGGCCCACGGGTTCTCCTTTTCCCTGAACATCGTGCTGCCGCCCCTGGGTATTGTTTTTCTCCAGAAAATGGCACCGGAACCGGTTTCCACAAAACACAATTCAACCATGGAGTAAGAAGCAAAAATTTATGAAAACATTAATTTTGACCAATGAGTATCCCCCCCATATTTACGGCGGGGCCGGGGTGCATGTGGAGCATCTTGTCCGGGAGATGACCGCCCTTTCGCCCGGCACAGACAGTTTCGATGTCCTGTGTTTCGGGGACCAGAACCTGTCTGATCCCCATCTGCTGGTATCCGGTGTACCAGAGATATCTTCTGCAATATCCGGGCTGCAGCGGCCCAAACTGGGTGACACCCTGGTGCGCAATGCCGTCATGACCGGTACTGCGGATGCGGCTGATGTGATCCACTGTCACACCTGGTACACCTATATGGCCGGGTGCCTGCTCAAGCAGATTTTCCAGGCCCCGCTGGTAGTGACAACCCATTCCCTTGAACCCCACCGTCCGTGGAAAAAAGACCAGCTCGGTGACAGCTACCATGCCACCTGCTGGCTGGAAAAAACAGCCATGGAAAACGCAGACGGTATTATTGCCGTATCTGAAACAATGAAGCAGAACGTGATGGACCTCTACCAGATTGATCCTGAAAAGATACAAGTCATTTATAACGGGGTGGATACCCGCTTTTTTCGTGACACATCCAGGCCTGATATTATCAAAAGCTACGGCATAGATCCGGCCAGGCCTTATATCCTTTTTGTGGGCAGAATCACACGGCAGAAGGGCATCATGCATCTGATCTCCGCCATTTCCCTGCTGGATCCGGGCGTGCAGGTCGTGCTGTGTGCCAGTGCCCCTGATACAAGAGAAATTGCACAGGAGATGGAAACCCGGGTGGAAACAGCCCGGCAGGAATTGGGCCGCGACATATACTGGCTTTCAGAAACAATCCCGTTGCAGGATCTGCCGGTTCTTTACAGCCATGCCGCTGTTTTTGTATGTCCTTCTGTGTACGAACCCTTCGGGATCATCAACCTGGAGGCAGGGGCGTGCGGTACACCGGTAGTGGCGGCAGCTGTCGGGGGAATCCCGGAAGTG
>JAIPDY010000115.1 GCA_021737445.1 Desulfotignum sp. | reverse complement strand
TGTGAATTCTCCTTATATTATTTTTATTTTTTTTTGCCGGTTGTAACCATCTCAAAAATCATGGACACCCGCCGGACTGATGTGTCCTTGTCCTCTTCTCTGAACAGGCAGGACCAGGCTGCGGAATGCACGATATCGGCAAACAGTTCGGCCATATCCCGGGCCGGGTAGGCCTTGAACACCTCTTTTCTGATGCCCTGGTCAAACATGTTCTCAAACAGCTGCACCATGCGCTCATGGAGGCGGTTCACCCGCTCATTGAGCTGGGGCATGCCCACACTGTCGATATTGCTTCTCTCTGAAATATAGATTTTCACCACATCCTGGTTATCCCTGTAAAACCGGGCCTGGGCCTTGAGGGCGGCCAGCAGTCGATCCGTTACTGCCAGATCTTTTTTGTGTGCGATGTCATACAGAATACGGCCCAGTTCATGCACCCGTTCGATCACCAGGTCATGGTACATCTCTTTTTTTCCGGGAAAATACTTGTAAATGGTGCCAAGGGGATACTGGGCTGCCTTGGAAATATTTGCCATGGTGGTGTTGTGGAGCCCGCCTTCTGCAAACATTCCGAGGCCAGCCGCCAGGATCTCTGTGCGCTTTCGCTTGTCATCGCGTTCTTTTCTGGTCAATCGTGTCATATCTCAAATTCATTGTTTCATTTTTAGAATATTCATTCTATAAACAGAATATTGCTTTTTGTCAATGCTTGTTTTCTTTTGCAGCCTGTGTTAAAAAAAAATTTTTTTGATGATATTATGACCTGACATGGGGGATAGACAGTGGCCAGACCCAAAAAACAGAAAGTCCAGAAACGCAGGCAGAAAAAAAAGCACAAAAAATCCCTGCGCCGAAAGGAAATCAGGCGATCTTCAAAACCATATCAGCTTGATCCTTTTCTGGAAGATGGCTTTGGTTCTTCTTCTGCAATGCTGCCAAAACTGTCGGCACCACCCAGTCCGGGCCCCCGTCTTGGGTCATTTTTTTTTGGCCATGAGTCTTCCCAAGGATTTGAGGGCCTGGGCTTTTATCTGTCTAAAATGATCCTTTAGTGCTTTGTCAGCCTCATCCGGATCGTGTGAGACAACGGCCTCGAAAATGCTATGGTGCTGGGACCCCACTGGGTCTTCAGAATGGATAAACAGCAGGCTTCCCCGATATTTCAAATACAAAAGATCGAACAGGTACCGGAGCATCTGGCAGGGTATCCGCCTGCCGGAAAGGGAGGCCAGCACCAGGTGAAATTCCCTGTCCCGAATCAGGCGCTGATTCAAGGCCTGATCATCTTCCCCGGCCTCTGTTGGCTCCAGCAGATCTTTCAGGCGGCGGATGCCTTCTTCGGTCAGGTTATTGATAACATCCGGGAGCAGGGACCGTTCGATCATTTCGCGCATATCATAGATCTCCTGGACTTCCTGCATGCTCATTGGTTCCGTTGCATAGCCCTTGTTGGGCTCATACCGCACAAGGCCCTGGAACTCAAGGTTCTTCAACGCCTGAATCACGGGAGTCATGCTCATGCCCAGATGCTCAGCCAGCTGGCGATAGGATATTTTCTGTCCGGGTGAAATGGCGTTGGTAAAAAGCATCTGCTTGATTCCCTCGTAAGCTTTCTGGGTATGGCTGCCACCAAATTTTTCGGAAACGCTTTTTTCTTTTTTCATTTAACCGTTCCTTTCATGCACGGACCAGGCCCGCTCCCGGAATATAAATCCTTGGATACAAAGCACCTATGACAATTTAATGTAATCATTAATACCCATGATCTGTTTTATAGCAATATTATTCTATTTAATCAAATTATAATTCATTGAAAATATCTGTATTTTTACAATGCATACTCTTATTTTAAAGCCTTGTTCCAAATAAATTAAAATAATGCTTGACAGAGAATCACTGAACAATATATTGATTGGTTCATATATTTAATTAAATTTATGGATAAAAGTACAAATAAAATAAAAAATCCCGTATTAACAAATAGTTATTAATATTTATTTTGATCAAATACCAATAAAATCCAGGTCAGGAAAAAAATAAGGAGCCGCCGCCATGCGAGGGTCTGAAGTTCTGGTAAAAATGCTTTCTCTATACAATGTCGACACCATGTTCGGGGTGCCCGGTGACACCAGCCTGCCTTTATATGAGGCGCTTTACGACTCAGATGGCAGCATCCGCCATGTTCCTGCAAGAGACGAGCGGAGTGCATCGTTCATGGCTGATGCCTATGCCCGGATTACCCATCGGCCGGGCATCTGCGAATGTCCGAGCGGTGCAGGGGCCCTTTATTCGATACCAGGGATTGCAGAGGCAGATGCCGCATCCATTCCGGTAATTTTGTTTACCTCAGACAACCCCATCAGCGGAGAGGGCAAAAAAACCATCACGGAACTCGACTGTCAGCGGCTGTTCGAACCTGTCACCAAGTGGTCTGTCCTGGTCAAGGATACCCGGCAGATCCCGGAAATCATCCGCCGGGCTTTCCGTATCGCCACCACGGGCCGTCCGGGTGCTGTTCACCTGGCTTTTCCCCAGGAGGTCTTCACAGGGACCTGGCAGGGAGATGCAGAAACCCTTTATGCGGAAAGTGAGTGTTCCAGATACCCGGCTTTCAGGACCCGGGGAAGCCGAAAATCCCTGGAACAGCTGGCCGAAATTCTCCGGAAAGCCAGAAAGCCGGTGATCGTAGCCGGAGGCGGGGCCGGTCATGCGCAGGCCAAAGAAGAGATCCAGCAGCTGGCATCTCTCCTTAACGCCCCGGTGGTCACCACCATTTCAGGCCAGGGAATCATGCCTGATGATCATCCCCTGGCTTTAGGTGTCATCGGTGACAATGGGTTTCACCCGCATGCGGTCCGTGCGGTGGAAGAAAGCGACACGCTGCTTTACATCGGCTGTAAAATGGGATCAGTATCGACCATGAAATGGACACTGCCCTCGTTTGATCCGGAACGGGCCCTCCTCCAGATCGATCTTGACCCTGTGATGCTGGGAAACAATTACAAAAACCGGGTGAGTGTGGCCGGGGATGCCAGACTGGTCACCCGGGACCTTTGTTCACTTCTGGCAGATGTGAAACCTGAACACCGCCGATGGGTTGATGATCTCAATGCCCAGCGCCGGGCTTTCTGGCATAAGGCCAAAACAGCCATGTCCTCATCTGCAACCCCCATCAAACCCCAGCGGGTCATTGCCGCACTGAACCGCCACCTGACCGGCAATTCCATTGTCATTTCCGATGCAGGCACCCCAACCCCTTTTATCACGCGGTATCTGAGACTCAGAGACGATGCCTCGTTTTTTATCATCCCAAGGGCCTTTGGCGGTCTTGGTTATGCCATACCGGCCGTGGCCGGTGCCTGGTTTGCCCGCCCGGAAACCACCCTGGTGGGACTTTTCGGTGACGGCAGTCTCGGCATGTCGGCAGGAGAGCTTGAAACCCTTGCCCGGTACCAAATTCCCTGTGTCCTCATCCATTTCAACAACAGCTGTTTTGGCTGGATCAAGGCACTCCAGGCGATCCACACCCAGGATAAATTCTATTCCGTTGACTTCACGCCCGGGGAACCCTGCCTGGTGGCCCGGGGGTTTGGTTTGAAAGCCATTGGCGTCAGTGATCCTGAAGCACTGGACACTGCACTGAACGAAGCCTTTGCCCACAAAGGACCGGTTTTTGTGGACATTGCCACTGAATCCGAGGTGACAGAACTGCCGCCGGTATACTCATGGATGAAGGCCACGGGCAAAACATCGGCAACCATTCTTGAAACCGTCACAAAAGATATTGACGAATAAAACGCCTACACTAATTTTCTGCCGGGCAGACCGGCAGTCAGGAGGATTGACAAATGAGTGTTTCCATAATCATCATCGGCGGCGGCTGGTCCGGTTGTGCCGCAGCCCTGGCCGCACGGCAGCAAAAAGCGGATGTGACGCTCATAGAGCGGACAGACATGCTTTTGGGCACCGGCCTTGTCGGGGGAATCATGCGCAATAACGGACGATTTACCGCAACCGAAGAACTCATCGCCATGGGTGGCGGCACGTTGTTTGAATTGATTGACCGGAACCTGGTCCACAAAAACATTGATTTTCCGGGCCACCGGCATGCCAGCCTCTACAACGTGGCCACCATTGAACCCGCTGTCCGGCAACTGTTGACGGAAAGCGGCGTCACCCTTCTGCTGCAAAGCAGGATCACAGGTGTTGCCATGGATGGCAGCAGTATCCGGACACTGGAAGGAAGCAGCCGGAAAAAACCGTTTACCATTTCCGGTGACATGTTTGTGGATGCAACGGGAACAGCGGGACCCACTGCCATGTGTACCAAACACGGGAACGGTTGTGCCATGTGTATCCTCCGGTGCCCTGCCTTTGGGGGACGGGTCAGTGTCACCGGCAAATGCAACATCACGGAGATGGCCGCCCAAAAACCCGGCCAGACAGGGGCCATGAGCGGTTCCTGCAAACTCCACAAGGAGTCGCTGACCTTAGAGATCCGTGATCGCCTCAACAACACGGGCATGGCCATTATTGCTGTTCCTGAAGCATTAAACATCAAAGGAAAGCTGACAATCAAGGCCTGCCAGCAATACGCGCTGGATGATTTTGAAGCCAATGTGATTCTTCTGGATACCGGTCATGCCAAACTCATGACACCCTATTTTCCTCTGGATCTGTTGCGCAGGATTCCCGGATTTGAAAACGCCCGGTTTGAAGACCCTTATGCAGGCGGTATCGGCAACTCCGTCAGATTCACGGCAATGGCTCCGCGTGATGATTGTCTCAGGGTGAACGGCATGGAAAACCTGTTCTGTGCCGGGGAAAAGGCCGGTCTTTTGGTGGGTCACACAGAAGCCATCTGCACCGGCACCCTGGCAGGATTTAATGCAGCCAGAACTGGCAAACCCGGGCTCACAATTCCGGATACCCTGGCCATCGGGGATGCCATATCCCACGTGCGGCAGGAAATGACAGAGAAAAACCGCCTGGACCGCAAATACACTTTCTCAGGATCGGTTCTGTTCGGACGGATGAAAAAAAAGGACCTGTATACCACTGATATCACCGCCATAAAAAAACGGGTTGCCAAGGCAGGTCTTGCCAATCTGTTTTCCGGCTAACCGCCGCACAAAATTTTATATCCTGCGGATTGCGGCAAAATTAAGAGGAGGAAAACATGCAGATGCCCATCACTGCACATGATCTTAACATGACCCTTGACACCATCACAGGAGGCAGGGTTTCGGGCGATGCCCGGGCAGGAAAAAACCCCTTTGTGGTCACCAAATCATCCGGTATCCCGGGAAAAGCGGTCACGGAAACCCCGGGCCTTGTCTGGGGGCGGCCCGACCAGACACTTAAAAAGGTGGCTGTGATGATGACACTGACCGAAAGCGCCATCGAACTTGCCGGGGCCACCGGGGTGGATGCCATCATCGCGCATCACCCCATTGCCGATGCATCCAATTCAGGCGGTGTCCTACTCCGGACCTACCTTGATCTGTACAACGTCTCGGTATTTGAACTCCATGAGGCCTTTCACGGGCTTCACCCCGGCATCGCTTTCCTTCACGGCCATGATGCCGGCCATGTCAACATCAGCTACAGCAATATCCCGGGCAACATCCTGTTTGTGGGAAATACGCTGGAGGGTGTCGCTACTCTGAGTGATATCCTTTCCCGTTTGGACCGGTTCATGGATCTTGAAATGGAAACAAACATTTTAGAAAACGAACGCAAAACCCGGAACTGTAATGAGATCATGGAAACCGCGGTATGCACCCGGGGTGTCATCCTTGAAGGCCGTCCCGATAATCCTGTCAACAAAATCATGCACATTTTCCCTCACACCGGATTCACCCCGGTTCACATGGAACGGGTCTTGAAAGAACATCCCATGGTGGACACCGTGCTGGCCTCCATCAGCCGTGTCTTTCCCGAACACGCCCTGGTGGAAAAAGCCCGGGAACTTGGCGTAAATTTCATCTGCGGCAACTCTCACGCCCTTGAAATAATGGAAAACGGGCTGCCTCTGGCACGGGCCGTTAAAATGCTTTTGCCGGATCTTGAGGTGGTGATTTTCAAAGAACGCATGACCAGCATTCCCTTGGACCAGTTCGGCGGCAAAGCTATCCAGGATTATGCCCAAAACATGGCTGAAAATTACCTGATAAAAAAACAGGGCTGATGTCAGTCCAAGGCATATAAAAAACACAACAACCGTTTAAACAAGGAGAGAATCCATGAATGAAGCTTTAGTAATCACGCCCCGGAAACGGCTCCGGGGAATCGAAATCACCGGACTTGTCCTGGTGGTTCTCTCGTTTTTGGGACTGATCTTTGCCCCCCAGCACATCTCCGGGGTATTTGATGCCATGCTCAACAAGGCCTACCCCATTATCGTTAAGGTGTTTCTCACCGGCAAGGTGGGTGTTGCCATCATCATCAGCGTACTGATCGGCCGGATTCTGGAACGGCTGGGGTTTACAGACGCTTTAATGCGCCTTTTCATTCCCGTGACCCGGCTCATTGGCGTCAATTCCTCGGTCGTCGTTCCTTCGGTTTACAATATCCTGGGCGATATCAATGCAGCAGGAAGAATTGCCGGTCCGATACTGGTCAAGGCCGGTGCCACAAAAGATGAACAAAAGATGGCCGTCTGCACCATGGTCCAGTCCCAGCAGTCCTTTTCCACATTCATGTTCTGCATTATCGCCCTGACTGCTATACAGGCAAAGGTGTTTGTGGTGATTCTGCTTTCGGTCTTCGCTCCTCTGGTTATCGTCCCATTGCTGATGAAACTCACATTCTGGCGGGACACCCGTGCAGTACCCCTGGATGAGATGCCGTCTTTCACGCCGAAAACCGGGGTCCTGCCCACAATCTTCGGTGCGGCAAGAGAAGGTGCGGAACTTTTATTTCTTTTGATCATTCCTGCTGTCGGCGTGATCTTTGCCCTCATCGGGGCCCTGGAATACATCGGCATATGGGCGTATATCGAAGGCGGACTGTCATCGCTCCTTTCCGCCTTGTCCATTGATCCGGAGTCAGGCATCGTAAGTATTCTGGCCTCTCCGACCCTGGCGACCGCCCAGCTCAAAGAGGTGGCTGCCACACTTCCGCCCAAGATGGTGATCGGTTCTGTTGTCCTGGCGGCGTCAGGCTTCCCTTTGTCAGTGATCTTCGGCCAGATACCTGCCATCTGGTCTGAAGCAACTGAACTGACACATTTTGAGGCCATGGGCGCGGCTGTGATCGGCGCTGTCATGCGCCTCATCACGGCAGGTCTTGTGGCCACGCTTTTAACCCCCCTGCTCCTCTGAAATAGATTGCAGACAAGCACTCAGCCCGGTGGACAGGTCTGCCGGGCTGAGTCCGGGAAAGGCCCGGTCCAGGCGTATGACAAAATCTTTATGAATCCGGTGTCTGCGGTAGCCAGGCTCTCTGGGGGGATGGCACAGGTACCGGTCCATGGCATCCAGGTCCGTGGATACCAGCAAAGAGGCGGTGTAATAAGCCAGTCCCTTGGAACGGTAAAAACTGGAACCGCCCACCTTGCGGTCTTCCAGCACCAGATCGGAAATCCCGTCCTGACAGATCCCTGTCAGCCCCATGGATGCACATCCTTTTATCACCAGGTTGTTACAGAAATTGAACAGGCGCTGGATACCGTCAAACCCTTCTGCCGGCAGGGCCATGGACACAATGAGGGTGCCGGGATCCAGGAACACGGCACACCCCCCGCCCTTCCTGCGGAACACCGGGATGTTGTCATTCCTGCACATGGACAGGCGGATCTCTGTGTCCAGGTCACTGCCCCGGCCCGCCACCACGGCCGGGAATGCAAACGGATACACGGCAACCCCCGGTTGCCCGGTTACTTTGACCTTTGCCAGCAGGTCCCGGTCAAATGCATAGTCTTTGACAGGGGAAATCAATGTCGGATCAAATCTCAATGCCGGATCCAATGTCACGGCATCACCGGCGTTTTTTCATCAGGTGGACCGATCCGGTCCTGGCGGTTTCCGCCGCCTCCATGATCGATTCGGAAAAGGTGGGATGGGGGTGGATGCTGACGATGAGATCCTCCAGGCAGGCCCCCATTTCAATGGCCAGATTGCCTTCGGCAATGAGTTCCGATGCATGCTCCCCCACAATGGCCATGCCCAGAATCTGTTCAGAATCCGGATCTGACAAAATTTTCACAAACCCGCGGGTTTTGTCCACACTCCTTGCCCGTCCCAGGGCGGTGAGGGGAAACTTTCCCACATTCACGGCAAGCTTCTTCTCTTTTGCACGGGTTTCCGTCAGACCGGTCCAGGCGATTTCCGGGCTGGTAAACAATACGGCCGGCACACTGACATTGTCATAGGCCGATTTTTTGCCGGCAATAACCTCTGCTGCCACCCTGCCCTGGCGCCCTGCCTTGTGGGCCAGGGCAGGCCCTGCCACCACATCGCCGACAGCAAAAATGTGGGGCAAAGAGGTTCTGCATTGTTCATCAACAGCAATCCGCCCGGTGTCATCCATGTCAATGCCCAAAGCAGAAAGCCCCAGGTCTTCTGTGTCAGGCTTCCGGCCTGTGGCGGCCAGCACCCGGGAAAAGGTATGGGTGATGTCCCCTTTTTTGGTTGCCATCTCCACCAGGAATCCCTGGTCCTGTTTTGTGATCTTTGTGACCCGGGAATCGGTATAAATGGCTGCAAACTGCTTTTCGCACTGCCTGAGCACCACCTGGACCAGATCCTTGTCTGCAGCGGCCAGAAGCTGCGGGGAAAATTCCACCAGGGTCACCCGGCTGCCCAGTCCGGCATAGGCCTGGCCGATCTCAAGCCCGATATACCCGCCGCCGATCACCAGCAAAGACTCCGGGATCTCAGGCACCTCCAGGGCCTGTGCCGATGTCCATACCCCCTGGTCAAATCCTGTTTCCAGCCCTACGGGCAGCTCATTGATCCGGGAGCCTGTGGCAATGACCGCATTCTTGAACCGCACAATGGTGTTGGCCCCGTCCACATACACCTGGTCGGGCTGAATGAAACGGGCATGACCGTGAACCAGTTCAATGTCGCGGTTTTCCACCAGCCGGGCCACCCCGTCGGACAGGTCCTTCACAGTGGACCGGATATACGCGGCCAGCTTTTTGGCATCAAAACCGATCTCTTTGTACACAATGCCCATGTCTTGGGCCTCTTTGACACTGTTGGCGGTATTCACAACATGGATCAGGGTTTTGGAGGGAATGCACCCCCGGGTGAGGCAGACCCCGCCCAGCTTGTCATCTTCTTCCACCAGCACCACATCCTTTCCCAGGTCTGCGGCATGGATGGCAGCGGTATACCCCCCCGGACCGCCGCCGATGACCACCACATCGGTATCATAAATCATTTCTCCCACAACCATTGCCCTGTCCTTTCACTGTATTTGTTTCAGATATGTGCCATGAACGTCATGGGATCTTCCAGCATCTCGACAAGATCCCTGACAAACCGGGCTGCCCGGGCACCGTCCGCCACCCGGTGGTCAAAGCACAGGGTCAGGGGCAGCATTTGGCGTATCTGGACCACATCGTCTTTCACCACCGGTTTTTTCGCCACCCGGCCCATGCCCAGAATAGCGGATTCCGGATAATTGATGATGGGCAGCACATGAGTACCCCCGATGGCCCCCACATTGGTCACGGAAAAAGTCCCGCCGGTCAGGTTCTCCACCTGGATCTCACCTTTTTTCGCCTGTTGTGCCAGATGCCGGATGCGCAGACCCAAGGCTGCCAGGCTGTGCTGGTCAGCATCCTTAATCACCGGCACCAGCAGTCCCCTAGGGGTGTCTGC